>DATGEH010000212.1:0-5290 GCA_035310325.1 Gaiellaceae bacterium | reverse complement strand
CCCGGCAAGAAGCTGCTCTTCATGGGCGGCGAGCTCGGCGAGTGGGAGGAATGGAACGCGGATGGATCGCTGCACTGGAACCTGCTCGAGTACGCCGAGCATCAGGGCGTGCAGTCGCTCGTGCGCGACCTCAACGGCTTGTATCGCTCGACGCCCGCCCTGTGGCGCTCCGACTACGACCCGGCCGGCTTCAGCTGGCTCGAGGCCAACGATGCCGCGAACAACGTGCTCGCATTCGCACGTGTCGACGCGGAGGGCGGAGCACCGCTCGTCTGCGTGCTCAATCTGTCGCCGGTTCCGCGCTACGAGTATCGCGTCGGCATGCCGCGTGCGGGATGCTGGCGCGAGCTGCTGAACACCGACTCCGCGTACTACGGCGGCTCCGGTGTCGGCAATCTCGGCGGCGTCGAAGCCGAAGCGCTCGCCTGGGACGATCAGCCGTTCTCCGCGCCGCTGACGCTGCCGCCGCTCGGCGCCGTTTGGCTTGCGCCCGAGTGACGGCCGACCGCCGCGTAACACTCAGAACACGCTGAACAAGCGGGCCGCACCCGTTATGGGGTCTCGGGCGTTGTGCCTGGACAGGCAACTGCCCAGGAGGGGGAACATGCGCCAAGCGGCACTTGTCGCACCTGTAGCGATGCTTCTCGTCGGAGTCTCGGTCGCCTTCGCGGCGTCCGGGAACGCGACGAGCCCGCGGGCGAAGTCTCTCGCCGCGGCGGCGTCGCGTACCGCGCACGTGAGCACGCAGCGTTATGCGGTCGACCTGAAGATCGTGAAAGACGGACTGCCGCACTACTTGCACGCGCAGTCCGAGGTAGCGCCGGGGACGATCCTCGTGAATCTGCAGCTCGGCGACGTGACGCTTGCCGACGGCACCGTCATCCCGGGCTCGGACACCACCGGGCTCATCGACGGCCCCTTCCTCTACGAGCGCATGCCCGACGGGCTTGCCATGGGGTCGATCGAATGGCTGCGCGTGCGCGTCGCATCGCTTGGACCGAGTCATCCTGCGTTGCGCGGGATGCACGGCATGACGGCGATGCCGCTGCTGCATGTTCTCGGCGAAGCGAGTGCGCATGCGGTCACGCGCGACGCAAGCCTCTTCCGCGGCACCGTCGCCTACGACGACCCAATCGTCGTCGCGGCACTGAAGCCGCTCATGGCCGGGCTGCAGTTCCGTGACCTGCGTGTCAGCGCTTGGATCGGCCCGCACGGGCTCGTGCGGCACGTGCGCCTCACCGGCCGCACGCCGGACGGCAAGACGACCATGCTCGTGGACGCGCGCCTCTTCGCATTCGACCATCCCGTGCACGTGAGCCCGCCCGCCGAGGGCACGTTCATGGATCAGGCGCTCCAGCAGCTCCGCGACTGATACCGCCCGATAAGGTCCCGCCGTGTTCACGACACGCCCGGAGCTGCGCGGGACGTTCGGCATGGTCGCCTCGACGCACTGGCTCGCGTCCGCGGCCGGCATGGCGGTGCTCGAGCAGGGAGGCAATGCGTTCGACGCCGCAGTTGCCGCCGGCTTCACGCTCCAGGTGGTCGAACCGCACCTGAACGGACCGGGCGGTGACCTGCCGGCGCTGCTCTGGCCGGCCGGCGGCGAGCCCATCGTTCTCTGTGCGCAAGGCCCCGCTCCGCGTGCCGCGACGATCGCGCACTACCGCGACGAGCTCGGTCTCTCGCTTGTACCGGGTACGGGCCCGCTCGCAGCCGTCGTTCCCGGTGCCTTCGGCGGCTGGATCGCGATGCTCCGCGACCACGGCACGATGCCGCTCGCCGAGGTCCTGCGCTTCGCGATCGCGTATGCGGAGGGCGGGTATCCCGTGCTCGAGCGAATCCAGGCTGCGATCCGGAACGTCGAGTCGCTCTTCCGCGACGAGTGGACGACGTCGGCCGAGGTCTACCTTCCGATCTCCGAACCGGGGACGCTGCACCGCAACCCCCAGCTCGCCCAGACCTACCGTCGCCTCGCGGCGGCGGCGGACCCGCTCGACGAGTGGTACCGCGGCTTCGTCGCGGATGCGATGCTCGCGTTCCAGGAGCGCGAGTGGATGGACAGCTCCGGCGAGCGGCACGCCGGCCTGCTCGCGGAGGAGGACCTGCGCGACTGGCAGGCGACGTACGAGGCGCCGCTCTCGGTCGACTACCACGGGCTCATCGTGTTGAAGGCGGGACCGTGGAGCCAGGCGCCGGTGTTCCTGCAGCAGCTGCGCCTGCTCGAAGGCTTCGACCTCGCCGGCATGGGGCACGCGAGCGCGGAATACATCCACACCGTGACCGAGTGCGCGAAGCTCGCCTTCGCGGACCGGGAGGCCTGGTACGGCGATCCGGACTTCGTCGACGTCCCTCTCGACGACCTGCTCTCGCGCGACTATGCAGGCGCACGGCGCGCGCTCGTCGGCGACGAAAGCTCCGCGGAGCTCCGGCCGGGTTCGCCCGGCGGCCGTGAGCCGCGCCTGGCTGCTCCGGTCGGCGGCGTTGCGATTACGCCCGGTGTGGGCGAGCCGACGCGCGGCGACACGGTGCATCTCGACGTCGTCGACCGCTTCGGGAACATGGTTGCCGCGACGCCGAGCGGCGGCTGGCTCTGGGGTGCGCCGGTGATCCCCGAGCTCGGCTTCTGCCTCGGGACCCGCGCGCAGATGTTCTGGCTCGAGGAAGGCCTGCCGAACTCGCTCGAGCCGGGCAAGCGTCCACGCACGACGCTTTCGCCGACGCTCGTCGCCCGCGGCGGCGATCCCTATCTCGCGCTCGGAACGCCGGGCGGCGACCAGCAGGATCAATGGACGTTGCACACGCTGCTCGCGCATGCGCACTTCGGCATGGACCTCCAGGCCTCGATCGACGCGCCGAACCATCACACCGAGGCGTTCCCAAGCTCCTTCTATCCGCGCGAGACGCGCACGCGGCATGTCGCCGTCGAGGATCGCGCCGGGGAGAAGACGCTCGCCGGCTTGAGCGCCCGCGGGCACGACGTCGAAGCCTCGCCTCCCTGGTCGCTCGGCCGCGTCAGCGCCGTCGGCCGCGACGAGGACGGGCAGCTGAAGGCGGGCGCGAACCCGCGCGGCATGCAGGGCTACGCGGTCGGCCGCTGACCCATACATGAATGTTTGGCCCGGCACGCCGTTCCCGCTCGGTCCAACCTGGGACGGGCAGGGAACGAACTTCGCGATCTTCTCCGAGAACGCGGAGCGCGTCGAGCTCTGTCTCTTCGACGAGCACGACGTGGAGACGCGCATCGAGGTCCGTGAGCGGACTGCGTTCAACTGGCATTGCTATCTCCCAGATGTCGGGCCGGGACAGCGGTACGGCTATCGCGTGCACGGCCCGTACGACCCGGAGAGCGGTCGGAGGTTCAACCCCCACAAGCTCCTGATCGATCCCTACGCGAAGGCGATCGAAGGGCCCGTCCTCTGGGACAGGGGCAACGTGCTGCCGTACGTCCCGAGCGGCGACAAGGATGCGGACTTGACGATCGACACGGCGAACGACGCGGCGGCGATCCCCAAGTGCGTCGTCGTCGATGCGCACTTCGACTGGGAGGACGACCGGGCGCCCGCTACGCCGTGGCACGACACCGTCATCTACGAGGCGCATGTGAAGGGGTTCACGAAGCTCCGCTCGGACGTGCGCGACGACCTGCGCGGCACGTACGCGGGGCTCGCCTCCGAACCCGCGCTCGCCTACTTCCGCGAGCTGGGAGTCACCGCGGTCGAGCTGCTGCCGATCCATCACATCGCCGACGAGGGATTCCTCCACGACCGCGGGCTGACGAACTACTGGGGCTACTCGTCGATCGGATATCTCTGCCCGCACGCGCTGTATGCGGCAACCGGGACGCGGGGGAACCAGGTGAACGAGTTCAAGGGGATGGTCAAGGCGCTGCATCGCGCCGGCATCGAGGTGATCCTCGACGTCGTCTACAACCACACCGCTGAGGGCAACCATCTCGGGCCGCTGCTCTCGTTTCGCGGTGTCGACAACGCGTCGTACTACCGGTTGATGCCGGACGACCCACGCCACTACCAGGACTTCACCGGGACGGGCAACTCGCTCAACCCCGTGCACCCGTCGGTTCTGCGGCTGATCATGGACTCGCTGCGGTACTTCGTCACCGAGTGCCACGTCGACGGCTTCCGCTTCGATCTCGCGTCGGCGCTCGCGCGCGAGTTCTACGAGGTGGACCGCCTGTCGACGTTCTTCGACACGATCCACCAGGACCCCGTGATCTCGCAGGTGAAGCTCATCGCCGAGCCCTGGGACGTCGGTCCGGGCGGCTATCAGGTCGGGAACTTCCCGGTTCTCTGGGCGGAATGGAACGGGATCTACCGCGACACGATGCGCGATTTCTGGCGCACGCAGGCGAGCGTCGCGCAGTTTGCCTCGCGCTTCACGGGCTCGAGCGACCTCTACGAGTCGGACGGACGCGAGCCGTTCGCGTCCATCAACTTCATCACGGCGCACGACGGGTTCACATTGCGAGACCTCGTGTCGTACAACGAGAAGCACAACGAGGCGAACGGCGAGGACGGCAAGGACGGCACGGACGACAACCGTTCCTGGAACCACGGCGTCGAAGGGCCGACCGACGACCCGGAGATCAACGCGCTGCGCGCGCGCCAGCAGCGGAACTTCCTGGCGACGCTGCTGCTCTCGCAAGGAGTGCCGATGCTGCTCGGCGGCGACGAGCTCGGCCGCACGCAACACGGCAACAACAACGCCTGGTGTCAGGACAACGAGCTCTCGTGGTTCGACTGGGACAACGCCGACGACCAGCTCCTCGAGTTCGTCCGCCGTCTCATTCGCATGCGGCGCGAGCATCCGGTGTTGCGTCGCGCGACATTCCTCACCGGCCGCGAGAGGCGGGGCTCCGGTCTACCCGACGTGTGGTGGTTCCGGCCGGACGGCCGGCGCATGACGCAGCGCGACTGGCGGCGCGAGGACGCATTCGCGCTCGGCGCCTTCCTCAACGGCGACGAGATCTCGTCGCGCACGCCGCACGGCGAGGGAATCGTCGACGACTCGTTCCTCCTCCTGTTCAACGCGCACTCCGAGCGGGTGACGTTCACGCTGCCCACGCGGCGCTTCGGCCCGTACTGGTCGGTGGAGCTCACGACCGACGGTGCCGCTCCGGACGGTGTTCTCCCTGCGCGCTCGGACGTGACCGTGCTCGACCGCTCGCTCCTGGTGCTGCGGCGGGTCTAGGGGTCTTTGGCGAAATAGTGGAGTGCCGCGGCTGGTGCGCTGGATCGGCGCGCTGCGTCGTCCTCGGTCGCGGCCGTAGCCC
>DATGEH010000211.1:0-15607 GCA_035310325.1 Gaiellaceae bacterium | reverse complement strand
GAGCAGGCCGCGCCAGCCCGCGTGCAGGATCCCGACCGCCGGCCGGCTTCCGCTCGTCGGGACGCGCGCAACCGCGATCGGCAGACAGTCGGCGGTGAGCAGCAGCATCGCTCGTCCCGGCGAGTCGCTCCAGAGCCCGTCGCAGTGGTCGTACACCGTTCCGGGCGTGACGATGCCGCGCGGCCGCGCGTTCGTCACCGTTGCCCCGTGCCGCTGCCAGGCCATCGTCGCACCGTCCGGATCGGCGCCGACTGCGTCACAGAGACGTGTGCGGTTCTCGACCACGCGCGCCGGATCGTCCTCGGTGCGGATCCCGAGGTTGAGCGACTCGAACGCTCCCTCGCTCACACCGCCGAGCCGGGTCGAGAAGGCCACTCGATAGGGACCCTTGGCCTCCCACTCGATCAACGGCAGCTCGGTCACGCACGCAACTCTATGCACGGCGCGCGCGCTCGAGGAGCTCCGCGCGCGTGTTGCGCGCCGGATCCTCCACGACGTCGTGCAACAGCCCGCGCAGCACACGCCCGAGCTCGGGGCCCGCCTCGAAACCGGCAGCAATGAGATCGTCGCCGTTGATCGCGAGATCGGCGAGACGGTGCGGACTGTCCACCGCGCGCTCGAGCGTTTCGCGGAACCGAAGGAGCTTTTCGATATCGGCAAGTGGCGGGTCGCGATCCGCGTCTCGCTTCGCGAGATAGTCGGCGTGCTTGTGGTCGACGAGCTCGAACGCCAGTCCGTCGCCGTGCTTTGCGAGGAATCGCCGCGCGCGCAAGTCGTCGCCCTTTCCGACCTGGAACATGTGGTGCCGCACGATGCGCACGACTCGATCGGTGAGTGCGTTCGGGTACCGCAGCCGATGCAGCGCAGTGCCGGCAAGCCGCGCTCCCACCTGTTCGTGGCTCTGCTGCGAGCGGCCGGGCTGCGCGTAGTAGTGCAACCGCTCGTCGTCCCCGCGCCAGGCGACGTACGGCTTGCCGAGGTCGTGAAACAGCGCCGCGAGGCGGACGGAGAGCGAATAGTCGAGATCGGCCGCAGCCTGAACCACCACGAAGGTGTGCTCGTCGACCGTGAGGTCGTGATAGCGGCTTTCCTGCGCGAAGCCGACCGCCCGCTCGAACTCGGGCAGAAGGTTGACGAGCACCCCGGTGTCGCGTGCCAGCCTGAGCGCACGCGCGGGCTCCGAGCCGAGCAGAAGCTTCGAGAGCTCGCCGAGGCCGTCTGCATGGAGGCCGCCTCCGACCCGCTCACCCGAGACGAGGCGCACTGCCTGCGCCTCCTCGCGCATCTGGCGCAGCGTCGACTCGTCCGGTACGAAGCCGAGCTGGGAGACGAAGCGAAGGGCGCGCACGAGACGCAGTGGATCCTCCGCGAAGCTCGTCGGCGAGACGGCACGCAGGACTCGCTGCTCGAGGTCGGCACGCCCGCCGAGCGGGTCGACGATCTCGCCGGTCGCGAGACGCCGTGCCATTGCGTTCACGGTGAAGTCTCGGCGCCGCATGTCGTCCTCGACGGAGAGCGACGGGTCGGCCACGATCTCGAAGTCGTGCCGACCCGGGCCCGTGCTCATCTCGGCGCGCGGCGGCGCAAACTCGATCCCGGCGGGCGCGAGCGCGCGCACACCGCGATCGCGCGGATGCAGCCGCACGCCGACGAGCCGGCCTGCGACGACGAGGTCTTCGACCCGGCCGTGCGGCTCGAGTGCCGCGCGCAGGCCCTCGACATCCACGGCCGGGACGAGGAAGTCCGCGTCCTTCGAGTCGAGCCCCAGCAGCTCGTCGCGCACGGCGCCTCCGACGAGATAGGCGTCGAGGCCGAGCGAGCCGACGTACTCCTCGATCTGTTGCCGCACGAGTTAGAGCGCGGCGATCGCTTCGATCTCGACGAGCGCACCCGAGGGAAGCTTCGCGACCTCGACGGTCGAGCGTGCAGGCGGCTGGTCGCCGACATGTTGCGCATAGACGCCGTTCATTCCCTGGAAGTCGTCGAGGTTCTGCAGAAACACCGTCGTCTTCACGAGCCGGTCGAGGCCGGTGCCTGCCGCCTCCAGAATCGCGCGCAGATTTGCGAAGACCTGCTCGGTCTGCTCCTCGATCGTCCCACCCGTCAACGCCTTGTCGCCGGGCTTGAGCGCGAGCTGCCCGGAAACGAACACGTAGCCGCCCGACACGATCGCCTGCGAATAGGGCGCGCCCTGGAACGGCGCCGGCGCGGCCTCGGTGCGCACGACGTTCTTGTCAGCCATTGCTCACTCCTTTGTTGTCGGACGCCTGGGCGAGCGCCACTCCCAGCGCCTTGAAGATCGCCTCGAGCACGTGCTGCGAATCGGTGCCGTTCAGCAAGCGAACGTGCAGGTTCAGCCCGGCGCCCTCGGCCAGCCGTTCGAGGAACCGCCGCGCCAGATCGGAGTCGAGGCCGGCGATGCGCGCCTGGGTGAGATCGACGTTCGAGACGAGCAGGGGCTTGTCCGACACCTCCAGGACGACATTTGCGAGTGCTTCCGACGACGTCATGAGCCCGAACCCGTAACCGCGCGCGCCGTCGCTGCGCAGTGGAGCCGCGAGCGCACGGCCGAGCGCCGTGCCCGCCTCGGCCACCTCGGCGTCCGCGCTGCCCGGCTCGACCTCGAGCGTGAGGTCGAAGCGTGCGTACTCGGCCAGGCGCTCGAGCGAGCGGTCGAGCACCGGCAGCCCCGTTTCGACGTTGGCGACGCCGCTGCCGCGCAGCTCGACGCGGATGCCGCTGCGCCCCGTCGCTTGCTCGCTCATGGTCCGGCCAGGCTACAAGATGGGCCGTTCGGCCCATGTTCTCCGGCCGCACGGGATCGTAGGGTCGGTCCACCGGATGGGGTCGATGCGGGCGGGAATCCCGGTTGTGGGCGCTGCCGTCCTCTCGGCGGCGGCGCTCGCTATTCCGAGCAGCGCCGGAACGACGCTCGCGTGGCAGTACGAGGCGATCGGCGAAAGCGGCGTGCCGGTCTCCGTCCTGCGCAGCGCCGCGCGCATCCGCCTCGCAGTCGTCGACACGGGCGCAGACGTCTCTGCCCCGGATCTCGCGACTCGCCACCCGCTGACCTACGACGTGCGCACGCGCAGACATGACGTTCGCGATGCGAACGGGCACGGGACGTTCGTCGCGTCGCTCGCGGCCGGCGCGAGCGGAGCCGCGCAACTTCTCGTCATCAAGGCGGGCAGCGCGAGCGGCGCCTTCACCGACGCGTCCGAGTCGGATGCGATCCACTACGCAGTCGATCACGGCGCAAGGATCGTCAACCTCAGCGTCGGGGGAGCCGAGACGTCGCCGACCGAACGAGCGGCGGTTGCGTATGCCGTCGCGCACGGCGTGCTCCTCGTAGCGCCCGTCGGCAACGGCTTCGGCGCGCGGCCGATGTACCCCGCCGCACTGCTCGGCGACGCCGGCCTCGCCGTGGCGGCGTCCACGGCGACGGGAGCGCACGCCGCCTTCTCGAACACCGGCGTCGGCGTGTCGGTGACCGCACCGGGCGAGCACGTGCTCGGAGACGTTCGCGGTCGCGCGCGTGGCTACGAGAGCGGAACGTCCTTCGCCGCACCGCTCGTCGCCGGAGCGGCCGCGCTCGTCTGGGGCGCAAACCCCAAGCTCACTGCCCGCGCGGTGGTCGCCATCCTCGAGCAGACGGCGTCGGGCGACGGCAAATGGACGCCCGAGCTCGGCTACGGCGTCATCGACGTCGCAGCGGCGGTCGCGCGCGCACAGGGGCGCTAGTCGGCGGAGCGCTCGATCGACGCGCCGAGAGCGCGCAACCGCTCGTCGATCCGCTCGTAGCCCTTGTCGATCTGGTGGATCGCGCCGATCGTCGATTGCCCGTCGGCGCAGAGCGCGGCGATGAGCATGGCCATGCCTGCGCGGATGTCGGGGCTCTCCATCCGCTGGCCGACGAGCGGCGTCGGACCCGTGACGACTGCGCGATGCGGATCGCACAGGATGATCCGCGCCCCCATCGAGATGAGCTTGTCCGTGAACAGCAGCCTGTTCTCGAACATCTTCTCGAACATGAGCACCGTTCCGAACGCCTGCGTCGCGATCGTGATCGCGACCGACGTCATGTCGGACGGGAATGCGGGCCACGGCCCGTCTTCGATCTTCGGGATCATCCCACCGAGGTCGTCCTGCACGACGAGCTGCTGCCTGCTCGGAATGGTCACGACGTCGTCACTCACCTCGACCCGCACGCCGAGCCGCGCGAACGCCGGGACGATCGACACGAGGTCGGCGCTTTTCGCGCCTTCGACGGTGACCTCGCCGCCCGTGACCGCCGCCATGCCGATGAAGCTTCCGACCTCGATGTGGTCGGCGCCGATCGCCCACGTGCCTCCGCCGAGGCTCTTGACGCCCTCGATGCGCAGCACGTTCGACTCGATCCCCTCGATGCGCGCACCGAGCGAGACGAGAAAGCGGCAGAGGTCCTGCACGTGCGGCTCGCACGCGGCGTTGCCGAGCACGGTCTCTCCGTCCGCAAGCACAGCCGCCATCACCGTGTTCTCCGTCGCCATGACGCTCGCCTCTTCGAGGAACACATGTGCGCCCGAGAGCGACGCTGCGCGCATCTCGTAGTGGCGATCGAACTCGATCTCGGCGCCCAGGCTTGCGAACGCATGCATGTGCGGATCGAGCCGTCGCCGGCCGATCACGTCCCCGCCGGGCAGCGGCATGGTCGCGCGGCCGAACCGCGCGAGCAACGGGCCGGCAAGCAGGAATGACGCGCGAATGCGGCTGCAAAGACTTGTGTCCGGTGCAGACTTCGTCACGTTCGCGGTGTGCACGCGGACCTCGTTCGGGCCGATCCACCCGACCTCCGCGCCGAGATCCGCGAGCAGCTCGATCATCGTCTCGACGTCGCGGATGCGCGGCACGTTCGTCAAGGTCACCGGCTCGTTCGTGAGCAGGCAGGCGGCGAGGATCGGAAGCGCGCCGTTCTTGTTTCCGGCCGCGCGAATGCGGCCGTTGAGCGGGCGCGCACCCTCGATGACGAAGACGTCGGCGACGGCGGGAGCGACGGCCATGGGCCGGGTATCGTAGCCGGGTGGCCGCGCCAACCCGCCAGCAGGCCTGGGAAACGCTCACGAAGTACACGCAGAGCGAGTCGCTCCGCCGCCATGCCCTTGCGGTCGAAGCGTCGACGGCTGCGTATGCGCGCAAGCTCGGGGGCGACGAAGAGCTCTGGCGCGTCTCGGCGCTCCTGCACGACTTCGACTACGAGATCCATCCGACGCTCGACAAGCACCCGCAGGACGGTGCGCCGATCTTGCGAGACGAGGGATATCCGGAAGAGGTGATCGAGACCGTCCTCTCACACGCCGAGCATCTCGGCCTTCCGCGCGACACGCCGCTGAAGAAGGTGCTCTTCGCCTGCGACGAGCTGTCCGGGTTCGTCCATGCGTGCGCGCTCGTCCGCCCCACCGGGCTTGAAGGTCTGGAGCCGAAGTCGGTGCGCAAGAAGCTGAAGCAACCGTCGTTCGCGGCGGGCGTGCACCGCGACGAGGTGACCAAGGGCGCCGAAGAGCTCGGTGTCGACCTCGACGAGCACATCCGCACGATCGTCGCAGCGCTCCAGCCGATCGCCGCGGAGCTCGGGCTCGCGAAGAGCAGTTAGCTAGGACACCACTCCCGCAACGAGGCGGTCGAGATCCTCGTCGCTCGTCCACCAGCCGCACGACGCACGCACGAGGTTCCGCCCCGGCAGCTCGCGGACGATCACGTCCTGTTCCGCGAGCCGTTCCACCAGAGCGGCTGGATCGCCGTTCGGATGAAACGCGACGAGCGTCGAGTGTCCGGGCGGCGTCACGACGTCGACGTGCGGCGCGAGCAGCGCGGCGCACCGCGCTGCGGCCTCCGCCGCGCGCTCGTAGCGCCACTCGGGATGCGTGCCGAGCGCAGCAACCGTGGCGGCAAGGCCCGGCACGCTGATCCAGCCCGAGTCGAAGCGCGCTGCGCTCTCCTTGGGGACGAATGCGCCCGACACCTCGTACGAGTCCTGGGAGAAGTACGACGGCGTCTTGACACGCAAGAGCGTCGGATCGCGAACGTAGAGCGCGCCGGCAGGATCGGGAGCGCACAGCCACTTCTGGGCCGACACGGTGTAGAAGTCGAGCTCGGACAGGTCGACGGGGATCGCGCCGGCCCCCTGCGCGCCGTCCACGAGGATCGGCAACCCGCTTTCGCGCTTGAGTCGCGCGAGATCGAGTCGCCGGCCGGTCGTCCAGAGGACATGCGAGGTTGCGATCAAGCGTGTTCGCGGGGTGATCGCTCCGAGGATCGCCTCCTCGTCGGCTTCGACGCTGACGACGCGCGCGCCGGTCGCGAAGAGCGTGCCCGTGAGACCGAAATGCTCCTGGTCGGTCGTGATCACCTCGTCTTCGCCGGTGAGGCCGAGGCCCGCGAGGACGATCGAGCAACCGCGCGTCGTCGATTCGACGAGCGCAACCGACAGCGGGTCGGCGCCGAAGACGGCGGCGATGCCTGCGCGCACCGCTTCCCGCAGCGCGAGCATCCGGTCGAAGTACGTCTTGCCGCTGCGCCCCTCGCGCAGGTCGTCCTGAGCCTGCTCGACGAATGCATCGATGGTCACCCGCGCAAGCGGGCCGTTCGAGCCGGCGTTGAGATACGCGTAGCGCTCGAGGACGGGAAACTGCGCGCGGGCTTCGTCGAAGGTCATCCGGCGACGAGTTCTACCGGCGCGTGGTCGGAGAGAAGCCGGCCTTCCGCCCGGCGACGATCCTCGGGCCACGCCTGCGGCGCCGTGGCGGGCAGGCCGCGCACGAGCACCTGGTCGATGCTGCCCGGCAGCGGCGGCGAGAAGCCGGGCGCGCCGGCCAACGGAGTGTTCGCGTCTCCCGCGAGGACGACGTGGTGCTCGCCCGCGACGAACTCGACGACGCGCCGCAGCTGCAGCTCGTCGGCCCCGATGTGGAAGTTCGCGACGAAGACGTCGTCGACGCGGGCGCCGTGGACGATGCGCCGCAAACCGTCCGAGCTCACCACCGCTCGGCGTGCGTCTCCAACGTGGAGCCCGTGCTGCACGAGAATCGCGTCCGCCTCGCCGGTGAGCGCGGAGCGCAGCACACCGTGGTTGAGCTCCGTCACCCAGCGCCCGAGCGCAACGCTTCCGAGCCGCGGCGGCCGCGCAACTGCAGCCGTCGCCTGCATCCCGCTCCAGCCGGCGAGCTTCGCCACCGCCCACACCGGGACCTCTTGGAGGCAGACGACGTCAGGGCCGTCCGCCGTCACGAGCTCGATCATCTCGCGCAGGAAGCCACGTCGCTCGGGCGGCACCGCGTTGCCGTGGAAGAGGTTCCACGTGCGGACGAGCAGCGGCACGCGCGTAGCCTAGGGGCCGTGCGAGTCGTGCTCGCCGACCCTCCCGCCTTCACCCCTGCCTACGACCACGAGCTCGCGGCGGCGCTCGCGCGCGCCGGCGCAGAAGTGGAGCTGCTCACCTCGCACTTCCGCTTCGGGACCGCGCCGATACCGGACGGCTACGTCCGGAACGAGGCGTTCTATCCCCTCTCGTCGCGACTGTTCGGACGCTCGCGGTTACGCCTCCCGGTCAAGGCGCTCGAGCATCCGATCGGCCTGGCTGCACTCCGCGCACAGCGCGCGGACGTCATCCATCTGCAGTGGCTCGCTGCGCCGGAGATCGATGTGCGCCTCTTCCGGCCGCGCGCGCCCGCGGTGTTCACCGCACACGACGTCCTGCCGCGACGCACCGCACACAAGCGCGAGCTCTGGCGGCGACTGCTTGCACGCTTCGACCGCGTCATCGTCCACAGCGACTACGGCCGGGCGACGCTCGCCGAGCTCGACGTCCAGGCGCATGTCATTCCACACCCGGTGTTCCCGACCGACGTCGAGCGACGCGACGACGGCCGCACGGTCCTCAGCTTTGGCGTCATCCGCCCGTACAAGGGCCTCGCCGACGCAATCGCGGCGGTTCGCCTGGTCGGAGACGCGCGGCTCCTCGTCGCCGGCGACCCAACCGGGCCCATGACTGCGTATCGACATGCCGCGGTGGGGCTCGAGGTCGACTGGCGGCTCGGATACCTGACGCCTGCGGAGGTCGACCGCGCACTCGCGGAGTCGACCGTCGCCGTCTTTCCGTACCGGCCCGAGCTCGACCAGAGCGGAGCACTCCTGCGCGCGCTCGGTGCAGGCGTCCCCGCGGTCGCGTACGACGTCGGCGGAATCGCCGAGCCCGTCCGGCGCTACGGCGCGGGCACCGTCGTTCCGGCCGGGGACGTCGGGGCGCTTGCGGCCGCCGTCGGCGAGCTGCTGGCGAATCGCGACAAGCTCGACCAGGCGCACGCCGGCGCCCGCCGCGCCCGAGAGGAGCTCACGTGGGACGCAGCGGCGGCCGCGCATCTCGCCCTGTACGAGGAGATCGCTTGATACTTCGCCGCCGCTTCGCGGACGTGATCTCGCGGCAGCTCGACGTCTTCGCCGAAGACGAGGCGCAAGGCCTGCTCGCCGAGGCCGGCGAGATGAAGCAGCGGTACGACGCCGCGAGTCGCGAAGGCGCCGAGGAGGCATACGGTGACTATGTCGACGTCGTCGATGCCGTGAAGGACGCCCTGGCCGAAATGCGCGACCGCTTTGCGAGCACGCTCGACGACGATGCGGCCGAGGCGTACGCAGCGGCATTCGAGCACGCGGCGAGAAAGCGGTGGCGATGGCTCGGATAGAGGACTACGCCCTGATCGGCGACCTGCAGTCGGCCGCGCTCGTCGAACGCGGCGGCTCGATCGACTGGCTCTGCCTTCCACGCTTCGACTCGGGCGCGTTCTTCGCCGCGCTCCTCGGGACGACCGACAACGGCCGCTGGCTGCTCGCTCCCGCGAACGGCGGTACTCCAACACGCTGGTACGTCGACGACACGCTCATCCTCGAAACGACGTGGGAGACGGAGACCGGAACGGTCCGCGTGCTCGACTTCATGCCACCGCGCGGCAAGGCCCCCGACGTCGTCCGCATCGTCGAAGGAGTCGAGGGCACGGTGGAGATGCACTCCGAGCTCGTCATCCGCTTCGACTACGGAAGCATCGTTCCGTGGGTGAGCCGGAGCGACGGCGCCCGGATCGCGATCGCCGGCCCTGACCTCCTCAGCTTCCGGACTCCTGCGCACACGCGCGGCGAGAACATGCGCACCGTCTCGCGGTTCTCGGTCGAGAAGGGCGACCGCGTTCCATTCGTTCTGACCTGGAGTCCGTCGCACCTGGGCGCGCCGGAGCCGATCGACCCCGAACAGGCGCTCGCCGACACGGAGAGCTTCTGGACCGAATGGGCCGGCCGCTGTACCGCTGATCTTCCGGAGAAGTGGAAGGACGCGCTCCGCCGCTCTCTCGTCGTCCTCAAGGCGCTGACGTACGACCCGACCGGTGGGATGGTCGCTGCTCCGACGACGTCGCTGCCCGAGTGGGTCGGCGGCATCCGCAACTGGGACTACCGCTATTGCTGGCTTCGCGACGCGACGCTGACGCTGCTCGCGCTTCTGCACGCCGACTACGACGAAGAGGCCGCGGCCTGGCGCAGGTGGCTTCTGCGCGCAGTCGCGGGAGACCCGGCCGACCTGCAGATCATGTACGGCGTCGCGGGGGAACGGCGGCTCACGGAGCTCACGCTGCCGTGGCTTCGAGGCTACGAGGAGTCGTCGCCGGTGCGTATCGGCAACGCCGCGAGCGAGCAGCTCCAGCTCGACGTCTACGGCGAAGTGATGGATGCGCTCTACCAGGCGCGCGCACATGGGCTCGCCAAGGAGAAGTCCGCGTGGGCGCTGCAGCGCAAGCTCCTCGAGCATCTCGAGACGATCTGGCGCGAACCGGACTACGGGATCTGGGAGATTCGCGGCGATCCGCGGCACTTCGTCCACTCGAAGGTGATGGCGTGGGTCGCATTCGACCGTGCTGTGCGCTCGGTCGAGACGCAGGACGTCGAGGGGCCGGTCAACCACTGGCGGACGATCCGGGACGAGATCCACGAGGAGATCTGCACGAACGGCTTCGACGAGGCGCTCGGATCGTTCACGCAGTCGTACGGATCGCAGACGCTCGACGCAAGCCTCCTCCTCCTTCCCCTCGTCGGCTTTCTGCCTGCCAAGGATCCGCGCGTGCGAGGCACGATCGAAGCGGTCGAGGCCAATCTCCTCGTCGACGGGCTCGTGCTCCGGTACCACACGCTCGACCAGAGCGTCGACGGCCTGCCGGCAGGCGAAGGTGTCTTCCTGCCGTGCTCGTTCTGGCTCGTCGACTGCCTCGAGCTCATCGGCCGCCGCGACGACGCGCATGCGCTCTTCGACCGGCTCGTCGGGCTCGCGAACGACGTCGGCCTCCTCTCCGAGGAATACGACCCGGTCGCCGGCCGCCTGCTCGGCAACTTCCCGCAGGCGTTCACGCACCTCGCGCTCGTGAACTCGGCGTACAACATCCTTCCGCACCTGAAGTCGCCGATGCAGCGGCGGCACGCGGGCTAGCTCAACGGTGTCCGAAGTGATGTGCGCTCGGCAACGAGCCGTGCACGTCGGCGCCGTCGGTGAGCTCGCGTGCAAGCGGTCCGAGGCTGACGAGCTCCTCGACGAGGACGTTGCGGTTGCGATTGGAATGCTCGTACCGTCCGCGCGCGAGTAGCAGCGGCTCGCCGCGCACGACCGCACGGAAGCGTTCGTACACCGTCGGCGGAATGATGAGGTTCATCTGCGCGTGCTCGTCCTCGAGCAGCATGAAGACGACGCCGTTCGCGGTCGCGGGACGCTGTCGCGCGACGACCATGCCGGCGAGCGCAACGCGGGCACGGCTCGGCTGGTCGAGCAGCTCGACGCTCGAGAGCGTTCCCACCGGCAGATGCGGGCGCATCAGCTCGAGCGGATGCACGCCGATCGACAGGCTCGTCGTCCGGTAGTCGGCGAGCATTCGCTCCCACGTCGTCGGCTCGGGCAGGTCCGGCGTCGCGGCCGTCGGCTCGAGTGGCAGTGTGAGCTGCTTCTGCTCGCCGGCCGAGCCCGGCACCGTCTGGGCGCGCGGCACGAGCCCGAGCTGCCAGAGGAGCTCCCGCCGGCGCAGTCCGAAGCAGTCGCACGCGCCCGACTCGATGAGCGCCGTCAGCTCGTCCTGCGACAGCTGCGTGCGTTGTGCGAGCTCGCGGATCGAGACGTACGGCCTGCTCCCGACGACTGCCTCCGCGTCGTCCTCCCCCACACCGGTGACGTACTTCAGCCCGATGCGCACCGCGCCGTCCTCGAGCGTGCAGCCGACGTCGCTCACGTTGACGTCGGGCGGTCGCGTCTCGACGCCGCGCCGCTGGCCGTCGCGCACGAGCGTCGCGGGCGGATAGAAGCCCATCGGCTGTGCGTTCAGCAGCGACGCGAGGAACTCGGCCGCGTAGTGATGCCGCAGCCACGCCGACTGGTAGGCGAGCAGGCCGAACGCAGCAGCATGCGACTTCGGAAATCCGAAGCCGGAGAACGCGACGAGCTTGTCGTAGACGACGTGGGCGAGCTCTTCCTCGACGCCCTTGCCGCGCGCGCCTTCGACGAAGCGGGTGCGATACGCCTCGAGCGCGGCGAGCGAGCGCTTGCGGCTCATCGCACGGCGAAGTCCTTCCGCCTCGCCGACGGTGAAGCCGGCGAGATGGATCGCGACGTCGAGCACCTGATCCTGGAACACGACGACGCCGAGCGTCTCGCGCAGCGGCTCCTGCAGCAGCGGATGGTCGGCAGGCGCGACGTAGCCCGGGTCCTCGCGCAGCTTCTGCCGCCGCTCGATGTACGGATGCACCGCCTTGCCCTGGATCGGGCCCGGACGCACGAGCGCGACCTGGATGGTGATGTCGTCGATGTTCTCGGGGCGCGTGCGCAGGATCGTCTGCATCTGCGCGCGGCTCTCGATCTGGAAGCAGCCGACGGTGTCGGCGCGCTGGATCTCCGCGAACACGGCCGGATCGTCGAGCGGCACGCGGGAGAGATCGATCTGCTCGTTGCGCGTACGCGCGATCAGGTCGACGCACTCCTCGACCGCGGAGAGCATCCCCAGCCCGAGCAGGTCGATCTTGAGGAAGCCGGCGTCTGCGCACGAGTCCTTGTCCCACTGGCACATCTGCCGGCCCGCCATCGCCGACGGCTGCACGGGCACGAGCTCGACGAGCGGCCGCGAGGAGATGACCATGCCGCCGGGGTGCTGGGAGATGTGCCGCGGCAACCCGCCGATCTCGCCGCACAGCTCGGCAAATGCGCGCCACCGCGGCGAGAGCAGTCGCCGCTGCCCTTCAGGCAGTGCGGCGAGCTCGTCTGCGACACGCGCCGGACTGCCGTCGGTGAGCTTCGCGAGCCGCTCGAGCTCGCCGAACGGAAGGCCCAGCGCCTTGCCCACGTCGCGGATCGCGCCGCGCGAGCGATACGTCGAGAAGCTCGCGACGAGCGACGCATGCTCGCGGCCGTACTTCTCCGTGACGCGGACGATGAGCTTCTCGCGGATGTCCCGCGGGAAGTCGAGGTCGATGTCGGGGACCGACGCGAGCTCACGGTTGAGGAAGCGTCCCAGCGAGAGGTTCCCCGCCACCGGATCGACATGCGAAAGCCCGGTGAGGTAACAGACGAGCGAGCCGACGGACGAGCCGCGCCCACGACCGGGCGGCAGCACATGCCGCATCGACCCCGGCCCGCGCACCTCGTAAGCGACCTCGCGCGCGAGCTCGAGCACTTCCCAGTGCAGCAGGAAGAAGCCGGCGAGCCCGAGCTCATCGATGAGCGCGAGCTCCTCGTCGAGTCGCGCACGCACACGCCGCTTGTGGCCGTTGAGCCCCGAGTAGCGCTCGACGAACGCCCGCTCGCACACCCGGCGCAGCTGCACGCTCGCCGGCTCCGAGCCGTCGGAGAAGTCGGGGTAGCGGTAGCCGAGCTCCTCGGTCAGGTCGAACGCGAGCCGCTCGGCGAGCTCGACCGTGCGCGCGACGGCGTCGCGGTCGTCCGGAAAGCGCTCGACGACGTCGGCCGGAGGCGTGAGCACGCACTCGTGATTCCCGCGCCGCTCGCACTCGCAGCCGTCGAGCGACGTCCGGCAGCGGATCGCGACGAGCACGTCCTGCAGCGCGGCACGAGACGGCGCATGCGCATGCACGTCGCCGGTCGCGACCGTGCGCACGCGGAGCGACTCGGCGAGGCTGCGCAAGCCTGCATTGCGCCGCGCGTCGCCGCGCTCGTACGGCCGCTGCAGCTCGACGAAGAAGCGGTCGCGCCCGAAGACCTCGGCGAGCCGCACGGCCGCGTTCGGGTCGCGCACGGCGAGCCCCTGGCGCGCACAGCCGGACAGGCAGACGAGGCCTTCGTGCAGCTCCTCGAGGAGGCGTAGGTCGAGCGAGGGCGGCAACGCCTCCCCGCCTTCCTTGGGGCGTGTCCCCGCATGCGCGGCGGTGAGCAGCCGGCAGAGGTTCGCGTAGCCCTGCGACGTCTCGACGAGCAGCGTCACGTGCGAGCCGTCGTCGAGCGTCACCTCCGCCCCGGTGATGGCGCGCACGCCGAGATGCTTCGCCGCGTGTGCGAACTCGAGCGAGCCGTAGACGCCGTCGTGGTCGGTGAGCGCGAGCGCGGGATAGCCGAGCCCCGCCGCGCAGGCCGCGAGCTCCTCCGGCTGCGAGGCGCCGTCGAGGAACGAGTACGCCGAGTGGGCATGCAGCTCGACATACGGGCTCGTCATTCCCGTGTTCTACACGCACATACGTTCGGGTGCTACTAGGGGTGGTGGACGAGCCCCCAGAGCGGCTTGTCCCCTGGGCCGAGCGGGACGAAGTCGAGGCCGTCAGGCGTGTTCAGCCGGTCGAAGCCGCGGCCCGGCAACCCCGCATGGCCGTACTCCCAGACGATCGCGCTCGTCCGCGGGTCGACGATCACGACGCGGTCGTGGTAGTCGTCGTTGATCGCGATGTCGCCGTTCGGGAGCATCAAAGCGAGGGACGGATGGTCGAGCGCGCCGAACCCGGACGGCGGGCCGTAGCGCCACAGCACCCGCCCGTGCGGGTTCATGATCACGGCCGCGCCGGGATTCGCGTAGTCGGCGAGCAGGATGCGGCCGCCGCTGAGCATCTGGGGGTCGGACGGATAGCTCACCGGCGCTTGCACCGCCCAGCGCAGACGACCGTTCCGCGCGATGTTGTCGACCCAGGAGCCCTTCGTCTCCGAGACGAGCACCCCGCCGTCCTTCAGCGGCGTATCACCGTTCACGGGTCCGAACGCCGCGGGGGGATGGTGATAGCAGGCACCTGTCCTGCCGAGTTGCCGCACGATTCGATGCGCGCGGATGAAGAGGATGCGGCAGTTGTACGCGTCTGCGACGGTCAGCGTCCCGTCAGGAAGCACGTATGCGTCATCCGGCGTGTTCAGCTCGTTTGGCCCGCTACCGCGCACACCGGGCGTTCCGTAGAGGTGAATGCGAGCGTGTGTCCTGATGTTGACGGACACGATCGTGTGCGCTTCCTCCTCGTTGGAGACGATCGCTGTTCCGCCGGGCTCGACGAAGCCGTCGTCGTTGAAGTTCAGGTGCACGCCGCGCGCGAGGTCTCGCCGGCTCGGAAAGCTCCAGAGGACCCGGTGGCGCGAGTCGACGAGCAGCATCCGGTCGTTGCCGCGGTCGGCGATGAGCAGTGCTCCGGGCAACGAGGCGGTGCGCCGCACGACGTGCCGCACGTGCCGCACGTGCCGAGTTGCGGCGCGGGAGGCACGATCGTGTCCGAACGAGCCCACCGCGAGCACGCCGAGCACGAACACGGCGACGACGATCAGATGCCTGCCCGTGCGCCGCCTGCGTGGCGACCGACGCGACCGGGACACCTCCCCACCCTAGCCGCCGGCCCGGCCGGCGCTCCCGATGAAGCGCCGGCCAACCGGATTCGTTCAGACCGTGAGCGCGCCTCTCGACCCGCCCCGCGCCGGCACGATCCGGGCGACGACGCGGCCGTTGACGATGCCGATGCTGAACGTGCCCCGTCCGGTGATCGTCGGGTGGTTGTAGCTCCCGGCCGTGCAGACGAGCGGATAGTTGCCGGGACCACGGAACATGACGTACAGGTTCGCCGACTGGTTCGGCAGCGCCATCGTCGACTGTACGCCCCAGACCATGATTCCCCGCGGCGTGGAGCTGTTGTTGATGATGTGGAACAAGATCAACCGCTTGCTCGTGTCCACGGTCGAAAGCGTGACGTGACAGGTCAAGGCCGATTCCATGACCTGCACCTGGAATGTCGCGTCTCCCGCCGTGACGGGAGCGGCGAAAGCGGCAGCGGCGATCATTGCCGCCACCGGTGTGATGAACCGCAAACGCATGACAGATACCCCCGTTGATGTGATCGTGGCGATCTTCCAACGCCCAAGCCGAGTCGCGAGGTACGGCTAGTGGACGTTCGGGAGCGGCTCCGCGCGGCCCGGCTCTACGTCGTCCTCGACGCGGCCGAGTTCTAAGTACTCGAACCGAAATGAAGGGACCCACTCGATGACGACGAACGCTGTCGGCATCCGTCGTCAACATCGAGGGGGTGCCGGTGGCCGCGAAGCCGTGGGTCGTGTCGGACGAGTTATGGGAGCGGATCGAGCCGCTCT
>DATGEH010000210.1:0-22836 GCA_035310325.1 Gaiellaceae bacterium | reverse complement strand
GCTGCGAATGCGGCGCTCCGATCTTCTGCGGTTCGAGGTTCTGCCCGCAGTGCGGACGCGCGATCGCGTTCCCCGCGCAACTGTCCGGCTGATGGTCCCGCCCGAGGAGCACCCCTGGTGTCCCCGCTGCGGCGCCGCGTACGAGCCCCTGCAGGAGTACTGCCTCGAGTGCGGTGAGCGGCTGCCGCACGACCGAGGCGTCGTCGGCCTGCTCGCGGCCGCCTGGCAGCGCCATATCCCCTGGTACCCCGGCGACTGGATCTGGCCGGTCGTCCTCTTCTTCGTCCTCACGGTGATCTCGACCGCGGCGGCGGTGGCCGCAGCGTCGACGAGCGGCTCCTCCACCGTCGTCGCCACCCAGCCGGGCGTCACGGTCGGCCCCGGCGCGACGACCGCGGCCACCGCGCCGACCGCAACCCTGCCGCCCGCCCCGCAGCCGACCATCACCACCGGGCAGCTGCCGACCGCGCCGGGGTCGACGACCGCGCCTCCGGTGACGACGACGGCTCCTCCCCCGGCCACGACAGCGCCCGCCCCCACCGGGGCCGGAAGCTGGCCGGCCGGACGCAGCGGGTACACGAACGTCCTCGCGTCGGTGCCCCAGTCCGCCGGCCGGGCGGGGGCGGATGCGTCGGCCCGCCGGGCGGCCGCTGCCGGCCTCCCGCAGGTCGGGGTGCTCGATTCGAACCGGTACCCGAGCCTCCGCAACGGCTACTACGTCGTCTTCTCCGGTGTCTACTCGACGGCGACGCAGGCGGCCGCGGCACTCGCCTCGGCGCATGCCCGCGGCTTCACCGACGCCTACGAGGCCCGCGTCACGCCGTAGGTGTAAGACCAGCGCGAACGGGCATCGTTCGCAACGAAGGCAACGAATGGCCCGACTTTGTAACAGCCCCGGCGAGTGTGTAGGATCGGACCACGGGCTACCGGCAGATGACCCTTTAACCCGCTGTTAACAGCGCGTTGGCGCGAACTTCACAGGAGCAGACGACACTGGTGATCGAAGAACGGACTCTCCAGTTGCAGCACTGCATGTATCAATACTCTCGTGCGATTTACCGGTCGATCAAGGACCTGATCGACCCCTATGCCGACTGGGACACCCAGATCGAATCGCGGCGGGACGTGCTGATCGCGTGCGAGCAGACGATGGAGAGACTGGCGAAGGACCCGCTCTATTTCGCGAAGCCGGATCGCGCCCTCTTCCAGGACATCCGCCGATACTTCCCGATCACGGCGCAGGCCGAGGTCGCGTGGGCCGTGCGCCAGGGCGTCGACGCCGCAGTGAAGTTCATCGAGGAGCAGATCGAGGCGGGCGCGCTCGACGGGGGCGTCGCACGCTGCCGCGCGACAACGCGTAAGGGCAAGCCGTGCCAGCGCACGCCGCTGCCGGACCGCGACTACTGCCCGTCGCATCAGCATCTCGAAGCGCGCGCTGCTGCGTAGAGATCGCAAACGGGGACAGTCCCCGTTTTAGAACGCGCGCAGAAGTCGCGACGCTTTCGTTTCGGTAGCAGCTACCGGTACGGCTTCGTCAGAGCTTCCGCACAGGTTTTCCACATCGCGTTCCACACCGGTACCGCGGTAGGGTGGCTGCGGGGTGTCGCACGATACGGACAAGCTGATCCGCCAGCTCTCGCTGGTCGCGTTCCTGATGGCGGAGCGCCGCCCGATCACGGCGCGGGACGTGAAGTCGAACGTCGAGGGCTACTCGGAGATGTCGGACGAGGCCTTCGCGCGCCGCTTCTATTCCGACCGCGCGGAGCTCCTCTCGCTCGGCGTGCCGCTGCAGTCGCAGCGGGACGAGTTCACCGGCGAGGAGCTGTACACGCTCCGCTCCGAGCAGTACTTCCTGCCGCAGCTCGAGCTCGAGAACGAGGAGCTCGCCGCGCTGCAGACCGCGCTCTACCTGCTCGAGGGCAAGTTCGCGTACTCGGAGCCGCTGCGCCTCGCGCTCCAGAACCTCGCGCTCGGCCGCCCCGCCGGCGCGTTCGCCGAGGAGACGACCGAGACCGCACTGCGCGTCGAGGTGCTCGATCCAGCCGACTACACACCGGAGATGCCGGGTCGGCTCGCGAAGCTCGAGGGCGCCATCTCGAAGCAGCGCACCGTGAAGTTCGACTACTGGTCGATCTCGCGCGACCAGCTCTCCGAACGCACGCTCAACCCGTACGCGCTCCTGCCTGACAACGGCCTCTGGTACGTCGTCGGCCACGATCTCGACCGCGACGACATCCGCACGTTCCGCGTGTCGCGCATCCGCGGCGAGATCAAGTTCGCGACGCGCCGCGAGCGCGACTTCCGCGTTCCGCCCGAGTTCGACATCGAGCAGTACCGCGGCCGCCCGCCGTGGCAGATCGGCGACCTCATCGGGGAGGCGCGCATCGAGGTGCGTGGCGACACCGCCTGGTGGGTGCAGCGCACGTACGGATCGAGCGGCCGCCTCGAAGAGGACGGCGTCTGGGTGACCGAGTACTCCTCCCTCCCCCAGCTCGCCGCCTGGGTGCTGCGCCAGGACGGCCGCGCGGTCCCGCTCGAGCCCGAGGATCTGCGCCGTGAAGTCGCGTCCGCGCTGCGCCATGTGCGCGACGTGCACGAGGGCAAGGCACCCGAGCCCCCGCGCGAGGCTCGCGCACGCAGTGTCGACGGGCTCGGAGAGCGACCGGCCGGCCCAGTCGCTCCGGAACGCTTCGCGGTTCTGCAGTCGCTCCTGGCGTACCTGCTCGCCGCGTGCGGAGAGGCGAAGGACGCCTCGATCCTCGTGGACGACCTGCTCGCACGCTTCCCGTCGATCCCGCCGGAGGAGCTCGAGGAGCATCTGTCGCTGCTGAACCTCGTCAACTTCGGCGGCGGCTGCTACACGATCTACGCGGAGCTGCGCGACGGCGAGGTGCACGTCGACAAGGAGCTGTGGGGCGACACGTTCCGCTCGCCCCCGCGCCTCACGCCGCTCGAAGCGCGCGCGATCCGTCTCGCACTCGAGTACGTCGGCCCGATGATCGCGGCCGACGCGCATACCCCGCTCGCCCGCGTGCGCAAGAAGCTCGAGGAGACGTTCGGCGTCTTCGAGCTCGACCAGGCGCCGCATCCGCAGGTCGAGCGCGCCGAGGAAGACTTGATCTCCACGCTGGCGCGCGGCATGCGCGAGCTCCGGCTCGTCGAGATCGAGTACCAGAAGGAGATGGAATCGCAGACGTCGACGCGGCTCGTCGAGCCGTACTCGCTCGAGCGGCAGCTGCCGAACTGGTACGTGCACACGTGGGACCGCTCCAGCGACGCCGAGCGCTCGTTCCGTCTCGACCGGATGAAGAACGCGAAGCTGACGAAGGAGAAGTTCGAGCCGCGGGAGGGCTTCGAGCCGACACGGCTGCGCGGTGCGCGCAGCGCACGCGTCCTCTATTCCCCGGCGATCGCGCTCTACGAGATCGAGCGCGGCGCGGTCCGTCTCACCGGCGGGCACGCGGTGCGCGAGATCCCGGTCGGCAGCGACGAATGGCTCGAGAGCGACATCCTCAGCAAGCGCGGCGAGGCGACGGTGCTCGAGCCCGCCGAGCTGCGCGACCGCATCGCCGCGCGGGCGCGCACGCTCGCGAAGGAGCTCGGCGTCGAGCGCCTGCGCGTGCCTAGCTCTCGATAGGCAGCGTCAGCGTGAAGGTCGCGCCCTTCTCGGGCTGTGAGAGGACGTCGAGCGAGCCGCCGTGCGCCTCGGCGATCGAACGTGCGATGAAGAGGCCGAGCCCGGAGCCGGGCTTCTGGCCGCCGGGGACGGCGGCGCGACCGAACTTCTCGAAGATGAGCCGCTGCTGGTCGCGCGCGATGCCGGGGCCGTGGTCGGCGACGGAGATGTGCACGACTCCGTTTTCCTGCCGGGCGGCGATCTGCACCTCGTCGCCTTCGGGGGAGTACTTGATCGCGTTGTCGATGAGGTTGCCGAGCACCTGCCGGAGCCGCTCGGCGTCGCCGTGGATGCGCGGCATCGGGGCGGCCACGGTCGCGTGCACACGCACGGCGTCCTGCCCGACGCTCGCCCCTGCGACCGCGTCTTCGATCAGCCGGTCGAGGTCGACCTGGCCGAAGCTGTAGCTGAACGTCCCGGCTTCGATGCGCGAGGTGTCGAGCACGTCGCCGATGAGCACGGCGAGCCGGCTCGTCTCGTCGCCGATGAGCGCGAGGAACGCTTCGCGCTGCTCGGGCTGGAGCGTGCGCCAGCGGTCTTGCAGCGTGCGCGCTGCGCCGATGACGGCGGCCATCGGGCTGCGCAGCTCGTGCGAGACGAGTGAGACGAAGTCGGCGCGCAGCGCCGAGAGCCGGCGCAGCTCCTCGACCGTATGCCGTTCGGCCTCGTACGCGCGGATGTTCTGCACCGCGGTCGCGACGAGCCGCCCGAGCAGCGCGAGCAGCTCGATTTCCTCGTCGCTGAACGCGTCGACGCGGGCGCGGGCGACCGAGAGCATCCCGATCGGGCGCGCGCCGATGAGAAGCGGCGCGACGAGCTCGCTGTGCAGGCCGAGCTGGACGAGTGGGTCGTCCTCCGGGTACGCCGTCTCCGCGAGGTCGTGGCGGACGACGACCTCGCCGCCGAGCGCGCGCTCGAGCACCGATCCGCGCAGGCTGCCGACGTAGCCGGGCGGGAAGACCTTGCGCGCGCCCCGGCCCGCGGTCGCCATCGTCGTGGCCTGGTCGCCGTCGACGAGCACGATCGCAGTGCGGTCGAACGGTATGAGCCCGCCGAGCTCGCGGATGAACGCGCCGAACGCCTCCTCGACGTCGAGTGACGATCCGAGTGCGCGCGCGCAGCGGTTTGCGGCTTCGAGCGTGTCGACGCGCTGACCGAGCGCATCGCGGAGTGCCTCCGCCTCGGCTGCGCGCTCGGCGCTCACGCGCGCCTCGACCTCGAGGTGGTGAACGAGCCAGCCGACTATGAGGCCGATGAAGAACGTGACGCCGGCGGGAAACGAGACGCGGTCGGAGTAGAAGCCGGGCGGCCCGAACTTGTGCGCACGCCACCATTCGAGGAACACGTAGAACGGGATGAGCGCGACCGATAGTCCGGCGCCGCCCCACAACCCGTAGCGCAGGGCTGCCTCGACGACGGCGATGACAAGCGCCCAGTGCGTCTGGTTGCCGTACTCGTACGAGAAGACCGTCGAGTAGGCCGCAATGACGATCGTGTCGAACATGAGCGCCGAAAAGCCGAGTGCGACGCGCCAGGCCGGCCGCGGGGCCATCGCGAGACGGAAGAGCGCGAGCGCGCCGACGCCGAAGGCGCCGGTGGTGACCCAGCCGGCGGTCTTGTAGCCGGGCGGGAAGTGCGTCGTGAAGACACCGATCTCGAGCGCGGCGAAGACGACGCCCGCGACGCGGACCCACGCCATCCACGTTTCGAGGTCGCGGAGGAGGAGTGCGCGCCGGCTATGCATCGCCGATGTTCGCGGCGACGATCGCCGCGTTCCGCTTGAGCAGGCTGCCGTCGTTGCGCGGCACGTACAGGCGGGCGTACCGCCGTCGCAGCTCGCTGTCGTCGGCGCGCAGCCAGTCGACGAGGGAGACGTGCGGCTCGCCCTTCACGGGCGCGCCGGCCCGGCGCTTCTCGACGCCGCGGTTCCACGGGCAGACGTCCTGGCAGATGTCGCAGCCGTACACCTGCGCGCCGAGCTTGGCGCGGTAGTCGTCAGGCATGGCGTGCGCCGATTGCGTCCAGTACGAGAGGCACTTCGTCGAGTCGAGCGTGCCCGGCTCGTCCAGCGCCCGGGTCGGGCAGGCGTCGATGCAGAGGCGGCACGAGCCGCAGTCGAGGTCGAGCGGCGGCGTCGGTTCGAGCTCCACGTCGGTGACGAGCGTCCCGAGGACGACCCACGAGCCGTGCATGCGCGTGATGAGCAGCGTGTTCTTCCCGTAGAAGCCGACGCCGCTGCGGGCGGCGCCCTCGCGGTCGACGTGCTGGTTCGCGTCGACGAGGACGCGATATTCGCCGCCGAGCGCGCGGCCGAGCCGGTCCAGCTTCTCGCGCAGCTCGGCATATGCGTCGTACCACGCGTAGCGCGGCAGGCGGCCGTGCCCCGCGGGCCGCTCGGGCTCCGGCGCGTAGTAGCACAGCGCTGCGGAGACGACCGTGCGCGCGCCCGGCAGCAGCGTCTCGGGGTGGCACGACTCCTCCGGGTGCGCCATCGTGAACTTCATGTCGGCGAAGAGGCCGCGTGCGCGCCGCTCTCGGATGTGCCGCTCCGTCTCGGCGTACGGTTCCGCGGGTGCCGCGCCGACGGCGTCGAGACCGAGCCGTTCGGCAAGCGACTCCAGTTCGTCCCGCGTCACAGGGATAGTGTGCCCCGCGTGAAGGCAGTGCGCATCCACGAAGACGGCGGCCCCGAGGTGCTCGTGCTCGAGGACGTCCCCGATCCGGTTGCGGGCCCGGGCGAGGTGCTCGTCCGGCTGCACGCATCTGCGCTCAACCACCTCGACGTGTGGATCCGCAAGGGCCTTCCCTCCGTGCCGAAGCCGCGCATCCTCGGCGCGGACGGGGCGGGGGTCCGCGTCGACACGGGGGAGCGGATCGTGATCAATCCTGGGATCGAGGCCGGCAACGGGACGATTCACGTGATCGGCGAGCACGGCGACGGCACGAACGCCGAGCTCATTGCGGTGCCCGAGACGAATGTCTATCCCATCCCCGGCGATCTCACGTTCGAGGAGGCAGCGGCGTTCCCGCTCGTCTTCGAGACCGCGTACCGGATGCTCGTCACCCGCGCAGGGTTGCGCGCGGGCGAGTGGGTGCTCCTCTGGGGCATCGGCAGCGGCGTGTCGACGGCCGGCCTCGCGATCGCACGCGCGCTCGGCGCGAAGACGATCGTGACGTCGACAAGTGACGCGAAGCTCGCGCGCGCGGCCGAGCTCGGCGCCGACTTCGCCGTTCGGACCGACAGCGATGTGAAGGCGTTCGTGAAGGAGACGACCGGCCGCGGCGTCGACATCGTCATCGACCACGTCGGGGAGGCGACATGGCGAACGTCGCTCGACGTCGCGGCGCCGGGTGGGCGCATCGTCGTCTGCGGCGCGACATCGGGGCCGAATCCGCCCGCTGCACTGCACCGCATCTGGTGGAAGCAGCTCTCGATCCTCGGCTCGACGATGGGCACGAGGGAGGACTTCGAAGCCGTGTACGAGCTGATCGCGAGCGGTCGCGCGCGCCCCGTCGTCGACGAGGTGTTCCCGCTCGCCGAGATCCGCGCCGCGCACGAGCGGCTCGAGGCGGGCGAACAGCTCGGCAAGATCGTGCTTTCCATCTAGTGGCGCTGCAGAACCGCGTCACGCCGCTCGGCGACCTGATCGCGGTGCCGTATCGCGGGCTCGTGTACGGCAACCGAGGCTGCCTGCACGACGCGCAGCAGCGCATTCGCCTTCAGTTCCAGGTGAAGCGGTGGATCGCGTGCCGGCTCGAGTTCCGCGGCCGCCGTCGTGCCGCGGGTCCGACGCCGCCCGGGAGGTACACGGGCCTCTTCTTCCTCGACGAGGCGACCGCCTTCGCCGCGGGTCACCGGCCGTGCGCCGAGTGCCGGCGCGAAGCGTATAACCGGTACTGCTCGGTCTTCGGTGCGCGCGCCGACGCGATCGACGCGCAGCTGCACGAGGAGCGCATGCAGCGGTTCCACGCAGCGCGGCTCGAGGATCTGCCCGACGGCGCCTTCGTGCTCGAGGACGATGCGCCGTTCCTCGTCCTCGGGGACGAGCTCCTGCGCTGGACGCCCGGCGGCTACACCGAGCGGCGCGCACGCGGCGGCGGAGCCGCAACGCTCGTCACGCCGCCGTCAACCGTCGACGTGCTGCGGGCCGGATGGGAATCCGACCTGCCTTTGTTCCACCCTTCTAGCCGAAGCCGAGGATAAACTTCGCGTCGTCGGACATCTTGTCCGGCGTCCACGGCGGGTCGAACACGAGCTCCAGCTCGACGTCCTCGACACCCGGCACCTCGCGCGCGACGCGCTCGATGTCGCCGGCGATGAGCGGTCCGGCGGGGCAGCCCATCGAGGTGAGCGAGTAGGTCAGCTTCACCTTCGGGCCTTCGACCTCGACCTCGTAGAGCAGCCCGAGATCGACGATGTCCATGCCGAGCTCCGGGTCCTCGACCTGGCGCAGCGCTTCGAGCATTTCTTCCTTCGTGGGCACGAGGCCAGTGTATTTACGATCCGGTTGTGTCCGCCGTGAACGCAGTGCTGCTCGCGTCGGCGATCGTGCCGCCGTTGATCGTCATCGTGCTCGCGTGGTACTTCCTGCGCGCCGGGAGGCGGAACGACGAGCGCGAAGCTAACGAGCGGCGAGCTTCGTAACGAGCCGCCGGGTGCCTACTGCTCGCCCTGGTGCAGCAGCCAGTTCGTCCGCAGACGTCTTGCGCGTTCTTCGAGATCGCCGACCAAGGAGCGAACCTCGGCGAGGGACGGCCGGAGCTCCTCGACGCGGCGAAGCTCGTCGGCCACCTCCGAGAGCGAGCTATCCGGCTCGGCCGCCAGCTCAGTGAGACGCCGCTCGCTCGCCTCGATCTGCGCGACCAGGAGACGGACGAGGCCGTCGGCCTGCTCGGTGACCGAGCGCAGCTCGACCTCGGTAGCAGGTCGTTCGTCGAGGATCTCCCGCAGCCGAGAGACGACGGCGTAGTGGAGTGGCTGCTGTGACACCGGGCGCGGGAACCTTTCCATACCCATCGTCCCTCGCGCGCTAGTACCCGAGCAGACGGACTTCCTCGCGCCGCTCGCGCGCGAAGAAGTGGACGCCGTCGACGAAGCGCACCCAGTTGCAGCGGGTGCACATGAGCAGCGAGTGCGTGCGGGCGCTGTCGGCCAGGAAGCGCACGCCACGCAGCAAGTCTCCGTTGGACACGCCCGTCGCGGCCACGATGACTTCGCCCGGCGCGAGATCGTCGGTGCTGAAGACACGCCCGTAGTCCTCGATCCCCCGCTCGCGCAGCTCGTCGATCTCGCGCCGCGACGTCGGCCAGAACTGCGCCTGCAGCTCCCCGCCGAGACAACGAAGCGCAGCCGCCGACAGCACGGCCTGCCGCGTACCGCCGATGCCGATGGCGAGGTGGTCGTTCGTGCCGCGGATCGCGGCGGAGATCGAGGCGGTGACGTCGCCGTCCTGGATGAGCTTGATGCGCGCGCCCGACTCGCGGATCTCCTCGATGAGGTCGTGGTGGCGCGGGCGGTCGAGGATGATCGTCGTCACATCGTTGACGCGGCGACCGAACGCCTCGGCGATCGCGCGCACGTTGTCGCCGACCGGCCGCAGCAGGTCGATCGAGCCGCGAGCACGTGGGCCGACTGCCATCTTGCGCATGTACATGTCGGGTAGCGCCATGAACATGCCGGGCTCGCCGACGGCGATCATCGACATCGCGCCGTTGCCGCCGCGCGCGACGACACCTCGGCCTTCGAGCGGGTCGAGCGCGAGATCGACCTCCACCCCGCCGGCGCCGATCGTCGGATCCTCCGAGTCGTCGAACGCACCGAGCACGATCCGGCCGCGGATCGGGAGCAGGTCGAGTGTCGCGCGCATGCCCGTCGCAGCGGCCGTCTCGGCTCCTTCCTGATCGGCGCGGCCGAGCCAGCGCGCGCCGGCCAGCGCCGCACGCTCGGTCGCGCGCAGGAACGACTGGCAGTGGCACGTGATCTGCGTGCCTTCGGGGGATTCGGTCACACGCACACACGTTCGGCGGCCGAGAGGACGAGATCGGCGACGGTCGCGGTGGCGCGATCGGCGGAATCGTTCTCGATGACCGCGGCGCCTTCGCGCTCGGCACGGCCGACGATGAAGCGTTGCAACCGGCGGATCTCCTCGAAGTGGTCGAGGTACTTCGTCATCGGCCGCGAGTCGCCTGTCGCGCGCGTGAAGAAGTGCTGCGCGTGCGCGGTCTCGTCTTCGATCTTCAGCACGCAGGAGGTGACGAGCGCCTCGCGCCCTGGGTCGGGGAGCAGGCCGGGAACGAGATGCACGCCCTCGAGCACCATCGACCATCCCTCCTCGAGCGCGCGCTCGATCGACGCCTGCACGCCGACCAGCACCTGGCGCGCTTGCTCGAGGAACCCGGCGACGAGTGGATCGTCCGCGTCGGGGACGGCGTTGCCGGCCTCGAAGCTCGAGTAGTGGATCGACGGCATGAACTCGTGCGAGAAGAACGCGCGCATCGTCTGCCGCACGAAGTCGGTCGACGTGACGCGCGTGATGCCGAGCCGGTACGCGAGCTCTGTCGCGACGGTCGACTTGCCGGTGCCCGTGGCGCCACCGACGAGGATGACGATCGGCAGGTCGAGCTCGCGCAACTCCTGGTAGCGCTTCAGCTGGCGAACGGCCTCGGTGCCCTCGACCTCGCCGAGCATCTCGACCGCGAGCCCTTGGAGGCGGTCGAGGTCGACTACTTCGCTGCCCCGGTAGGCGAGGTCGTCGCCGACGCGGCGGGCGAGCGCGTACGCGCGGTCGGCCGCGACGCCGAGCGCCATCAGCGCGCGCGCCATGAGGCCGCGCGAGTATGGGAGGCCGTGCTCGCCGCCGAGGGGCAACGGCGTGATCCGACGCGGCTGGGTCATGCGCGAACCGCCGCCGGCAGGAGCGCGAGGATCTTGTCGTCGAGCCCGTCGGCGACGACCTCGTTCTCGGCGAGGACGATGCGCGCGCCGTGCGCGACTGCATGCTCGGCGACGACGTCGATCGCCGCCGCCTTCAGCTCGACGAGGTACGTATCCGCGTGAATCGATTCGAGCTCGGCGTGCAGCTCGTCGCGCCGCGCGAGATTGCGCGAGACGTGGACGACATCTGCGTCGAGGTGGTCCGTCGGGGCCGGCCCGGTGGTGAACACCGCTACGCGCCCCTCGAGCTCTTCGAGCGGCCGCAGGCGAAGCGTGAAGTCCTCGCCGACGCGCAGCACGATGTCGCTGATGAGCGCGCGGTACGGATTGAGGCCGGAGTCGAGATCGTGCGCGACGAGGATGCGGGCGTCGACATCGATCGGCGGGATCGCCGCGCCGCTGCCGTCGAAGACGACGACGTCGGGGTCGAGGTCGACGGCGATCCGTGCGCCCTCGAGTACGTTCGACGCGAAGGGCGCGCCGGCGAGACCGCCGCCCGCGCGACGGCACCCGATCGTGGTCGCTCCGACCAGTGCGGCAGTCTCGAGATGATCGGAGGCCGCGTGCCGTCCGGCGCGCGACAGCTCGAGCAGCTCCTCCGCCGTCGGCGGCGACGAGATCACTTCCGGCTCCGCCGGGCCGCCCCTCCCCATCGCGACGACGACGACCTCACGATCGCGCGCGAGGAGGCGCGCGACATGACCGGCGACGGCGGTCTTGCCGACGCGCTTGCCGGTTCCGATCACCGCGATCGACGGCAGCTCGAAGGGATGGTACGTGGGCGGGTCGAAGCGGAAGTCGGCGCCGACGTACGGGATCCCCTCGGCGAGGAAGCGCGACGCGAGCGCGAACCGGCGCGACGGTGAGAGCACCGGCTCGTCGGAGAGATCGACGGCGATCTCCGCGTCGCCGGCGTCGTCGCGCAGCGGAACGCCGTAGTCGGGCGTCCCGCGCAGCTTCTCCGAGCCGCCGACGAGCATGACGCCGACGAACTCGTACGGTAGCTCCTCGAGCGCCGCACGCACGACGTCCGGATAGTGCTCGCCGTCGACGATCGCCAGAGCCTTCATCGCGAGGTCACCTCGTCCTCGATGCGGGCGGTGTACTTCTCGTAGGTCTTCGTGTCGGTGGAGAACTGGATGATCCGTTCCTGTCCGTGGAACGGATATTTCCGCCAAACGGACACGTGATTCCCCTCGACCTCGATGAGGTTGTAACAGGGGCGGCCGTTCCCTCTCAGGCGCGACGACGACACCGTGCCGGCGTTGACGATGAAGAGATCCTCGAGCCGCCACGCGTACGGCACGTGCTTGTGGCCGCAGAGCACGAGGTCGACACCCGCGTGCTGCAACGCCTCGATCGCGTCGCCCGCGTCGTTCACGATGTTGCGCTCGCGGCCGGTGCCGGGCACCGGCAGCAGATGGTGATGCAGGACGAACACACGCAGGTCGGCCGGCTCCGCGAACTGCTCGGCGATCCACTTGTAGCGTCCGCGGCCGATCTGCCCGTTGTCGAGGTCGGGCTCGGTCGAGTCGACGGAGACGATCGTCACGCCGTCTTTCCGCAGGACGGAGTTGCGATCGCCGAACATCTCCTCGAAGTGGACGTAGCCGACGTTGCGCGAGTCGTGGTTGCCGGGAATGACGACGATCGACTCGCACTCGACCCGGTCGATGTACTCCTTCGCAAGCTCGTACTCCGGCTTGAAGCCGTGCGAGGTGAGGTCGCCGGAGATGACGACGACGTCGGGCGCCAGCTCGTTCACCTCGGCGATCGCGCGCTCGAGGAGATTCGGCAGGAAGAACTGCTGCCCGCAGTGCAGGTCGGAGAGCTGGACGATCGTGAACGCGCCGTTCATGTCGGAACCCTAGAAAATCCACCGAACCGGATAGAAGAACGCCGCCGCGACGAGACCCGCGGCGGGCAAGGTCAACACCCATGCGAAGGCGATGTTCCCCGCTACGCCCCAACGAACCGCGGAGAGCCGCCGGCTCGCGCCCGCCCCCATCACCGAGCCCGTGACCACGTGGGTGGTCGAGATCGGGAAGCCGTAATGCGTGCCCGCCCAGAGGGTCGTGCCCGCGGCAATCTGAGCGGCGAACCCGTGCTCGGGCTGGAGCTTGTACACCCGTTGCCCGAGCGTTCGGATGATGCGCCAGCCGCCGACGTACGTGCCGGCCGCGATCGTCAGGCCGGCCGAGATCTTGACCCAGGCCGGGATGTAGAAGTGCGAGATGTTCCCGTTCGCAAGGAGCGCGAGCGCGATCACGCCCATCGTCTTCTGCGCGTCGTTCGCTCCATGCGTGAACGCGACCCAGGTTCCCGACAGGAGCTGGCCGAGCCGGAAGCCACGGTTCCCGACCCCCGGCGAGACCCGGAAGAACACGCGGTAGATCACGACGATCAACAGGAACGCGCCGGCGAACCCGATCGCGGGTGACGCGAGCGCGGGCAGCGCGACCTTCTCCCAGACGCCGTGCCACTGGACGCCGGCCGAGCCCGACTGCACGAGAGCCGCGCCCAAGAGGCCGCCGATGAGCGCGTGCGTCGAGCTCGACGGAAGGCCGAGTCGCCAGGTGAAGAGGTTCCATGCGATCGCACCGAGCAGCGCAGCGAGAACCGTCTTCTCATTCGCGAGGTGCGAGTCGATGATCCCCTTGCCCACCGTCTTCGCAACGGCGGTCGTCACGAACGCGCCCGCAAGGTTCGCCCCAGCCGAGATGGCAACAGCCTTGCGCGGAGAGATCGCGCGTGTACCGACCCACGTTGCGACGTAGTTCGCGGTGTCGTGGAAGCCGTTCGTGAAGTCGAACGCGAGCCCGACCGCGATGACAACGACCAGAAGGGTCGTCCCCACGCTGCCCTAACGGTTCTTGACGAGGATCGCCTCGAGCACGTCGGCCGCGTTCTCGCACGCGTCGACCGCTTCCTCGAGCTGCTCGTGAATGTCCTTCCAGCGGACGAGCGTTATCGGATCGACATGTCCGCTGAACAGCTCCGAGATCGCCTCACGCTCGAGGCGGTCACCTTCGTCCTCGAGCTCGCGCAGCTCGATGAGCTGGCGGCGTGAGTCCTTGAAGCCTTCGAGCCGGGCGATCGCCTCGCTGAGCTTGACCGATGCGCGGTGGATGATGCTCGCCTGTTCCCGCGCGACCTCGTGCACCTCCTGCACGCCGTAGCCGATGATCTTCCCCGTCGATTCGTCGATGTGGTCGCAGATGTCGTCGAGCGCACCGGCGAGCCTATACATGTCGTCGCGGTCGAACGGCGTCACGAACGTGCGGTTGAGCAGGTCGACGACCTCGTGCGTCAGCCGGTCGCCCTCGTGCTCCAGATCCTTGATGTCACGCGCCCTCCGGTCGGCGTCCACGGGATAGTGGGCGAGCAGCTCGATGAGGGCTGCAGCGATCGCGACGGCGTTCTCCGCCGCCCGGTTGTAGAGGACGAAGAACTCGCGCTTCTGCGGGATGAGGTTGATCCGGGCCACCTGCCACCCGTTGTTTACATGGGTTCGCCGTCCGATGCGGTCAGTACCGTCCAGTGCAGATGGGGTTCGAAACACCTGTTTTCCAGGTATTTCGGGGGAACGAGCCACCGCGTTTCGCCAGCCAGGCGGAGCTCGAATGCGCCAAAGTCCTCGACTACTACGGGGTGCCCTGGGAATACGAGCCGAAGACGTTCGTCCTCGAGCAGGACGAGACCGGCCGGGTGACCGAGGCCTTCGCGCCCGACTTCTACCTCCCCGACCAGGATTTGTACGTCGAGCTGACGGTGATGAAACAGTCGCTCGTGACGCGCAAGAACCGCAAGCTCCGCAAGCTGCGCGAGCGCTACCCGCACGTGAAGATCAAGCTCTTCTACAAACGAGACCTCGAACGGCTCGCCCAGCACTTCCATCTAGACCTGGCCAGCTAGTGGGCGCGGCTGCGAGGTCGTTCCCACTCTGCCGAGCGAAAACCGAGCAGCCCAAGGACGCAGGGAGCGTGGCTAGCCATCGCTAGCCACGCGACTGAGGACGCCGGGATGCGACGGTTTGCAGCCGGCAGAGGGGACAACCCGCCCTTGCGGCCGCGTCCACCGGTGGATCCCCGGATCGGGGACGTCTACCTCTCGGCGGGGGAGCTGGCGGCGCGCGTCCGCGAGCTGGGCGCCGAGATCAGCCGCGACTACGCCGGCCGCGAGCCGGTCCTCGTCGGCTCGCTCAAGGCGAGCGTTCCCTTCATCGCCGACCTCTCGCGCGCGATCCCGATCTTGCACGCGCTCGACTTCATCGAGCTCGCCGGCTACGGCAGCGCGCAGATGGGCGGCCATGAGCAGATCCGCGTGCTCAAGGACCTCGACATGGACGTCACCGACCGCGACGTCCTCGTCGTCGAGGACGTCATCGACACCGGTCTGACCCTCAACTACCTCACGCGGACGTTCGAGCTGCGCGCGCCGCGGTCGATTGCCGCCGTGACGCTCCTCGATCGGCCGTACCGCCGGCTCGTCGACGACCTACCGGTGAAATACGTCGGCTTCGTCGTCCCGGACGAGCTCTTCGTCGGCTACGGATTCGACCTCGAGGAGAACTGGCGCCACCTCGGCGAGCTCCGCCTGCTGCGCCCGGCTTAGTCTCGGCGTGGGAAGCGGCCGGCGAAGCGCCGCAGATAGACCGCCGCGCCGACGATCCCCGCCCCGGCGACCGTGAGAGCGTTGGAGGTCAGGCAGGTACGGCAGACCCCGCAGCAGGCGTTGAGCGCGGGCGTGAGCTCGACGCCGCGATTGAGCAGCGGAAGCGTCCGAACTTGAGCCCGCTCGAGCATCCCCGATTGTACGGGACCAGAGTTAGACTAGACTAACTTTTGTGGGAGTGACTCGAGCAGAGCGCCTGCAGCCTGCGCGCACGCGCGGCGAGCACGTGCTCCAGCGCATCGGGTCGCGGCGCCGCACGGCAGCCTTCCGCATCCTCCCCTTCCTCGGCCCCGCGTTCATCGCCAGCGTCGCGTACATCGACCCCGGCAACTTCGCAACGAACATCGCCGGCGGCTCGAAGTACGGCTACACGCTCGTCTGGGTGATCGTCGCCTCGAACCTCATGGCGATGCTCGTCCAGACGCTGTCGGCGAAGCTCGGCGTGGCGACGGGCCGCAACCTCGCCGAGGTGTGCCGCGACCAGTTGCCGCGGCGCGTCACCCTCGGCCTCTGGGCACAGGCGGAGCTGATCGCGATCGCCACCGACCTCGCCGAGTTCCTTGGCGCCGCGCTCGGCTTCCATCTGCTGACGGGCATAGGCCTCTTCCCCGCCGCCCTGCTGACGGCGGTCGCCGCCTTCCTCATCCTCGGCCTGCAGCGCTTCGGCTTCCGGCCGCTCGAGGCGACCATCGTCGTGCTCGTCGGCGTAATCGGTGTCTGCTACGTCGTCGAGCTGTTCAAGGCGAAGCCGAACTTCGCCGCGGTCGCGCACCACGCCGTCGTCCCACAGTTCGCCGGCAGTGGCTCGATCGTGCTCGCCGTCGGGATCCTCGGCGCCACCGTGATGCCGCACGTCATCTGGCTGCACTCCGCGCTCATGCAGGACCGCATCCGGCCGCAGAACGACGAGCAGGCGCGCCGCCTCATGCGGTTCACGACGATCGACGTGCTCATCGCCATGTCGATCGCGGGGCTGATCAACGTCGCAATGCTCGTCATGGCGGCGAGCACGTTCTTCAAGCACGGCCTGCACAACGTGGAGTCGCTCGACAACGCGCACAAGACGCTCGTGCCGCTGCTCGGCGGCGCGTCGAGCACGCTCTTCGCGTTGGCGTTGCTCGTCTCCGGGCTGTCGAGCTCGGCGATCGGAACGCTCTCGGGCCAGGTCGTCATGCAGGGATTCATCCGGCGCAGGATTCCGATCGTCGTGCGCCGGCTCGTGACGATGATTCCCGCGTTCGTCGTGATCGGCCTCGGAGCCGACCCGTCGCACACGCTCGTGCTGAGCCAGGTGATCCTCTCCTTCGGGATCCCGTTCGCGCTCGTGCCGCTCGTGCGCTTCACCGGCCGCCGCGAGCTCATGGGCGTGCTCGTGAACCGCCGCCTGACGACCGCGGCCGCCACCGCCGTGGCCGGCCTGATCATCGTCCTCAACCTCTATCTCCTGGGCCAGACCTTCGGCCTGGCCTGAGATGGACCGGCCGCCCCGGGGGAGGCGGCCGGCATCGTCGGGAGACGACGGTTTACACCTTACAAAGCGTAAACGGGGGCCGGGCCGCCCGGGTTACGGCAGGTAGCCGAGCGGATCGACGGGCTTGCCGTTCACGCGCACCTCGAAATGGACGTGCGGGCCCGTGCAATAGCCCGTACAGCCCGACAGGCCGATCGTCTGGCCTTGGGAGACATCCGTGTTGCAGGCGACCTCGACCCGGCTCTGATGGCCGTAGGCGGTCGCGAGGCCGTTGTGGTGGTCGATGACCACGAGGTTCCCGTAGCCCGACTCCCAGCCGCACCAGATGACCGTCCCGGCCGCGGCGGCGTGAATCGGAGTACCCGACGGGACGCCGATGTCGATCCCAGGGTGGAAGCTCCCCCAGCGCGGGCCGAAGGGGCTCGTGATCGGCCCGGAGACGGGCCAGATGAACCCCGCCGCGCTCGCGGATGCCGGGGGCCCGTCGCCGGTCTGGGCGGCCTGGATCTTGGCCTCGAGGGCCGCGCTCGCCGCCTTGATCGCATCCGACTCGGCGATGTCCGCTCGCTCCTGCGCCTTCGTCCGCACGAGGAGGCTCGCCTTGCTCGCGGCGGCGCCGGCGAGCTTGTGCTGGCTCGTCACGAGCTGGCCGACGAGGTACGCCTGTTGTTGCACGCGCGCGTTGATCGCGCGCTCCTGCTGTTGCACGCCCTGCCGCGCCTTCGCCGTCTTGATTCGCGCAATCTTGATCTGCCGCTTCGCGGCCGCGACCTCGGCGGCGACGCGCTTGTCCTGCGCGGCGATCGCGCCGAAGTAGTCGACCTGGTCGAGCACGTCCTGGAAGCTCTCCGCCGACAGCAGCAGATCGACCGTCGTCGGCGGGCTTTGCTTGTAGATCGCGATGAGTCGCTGGTCGAGCCGCTCGACCGCAAGCGTGTATTGCTGCTTCAGCGCGTGGAAGCGCACTGTCTGCAGCGTGTACAGCTGATTGAGCTTCGTCAGGCGACGCTGCCGCAGCCGCAGGTCGGCGCGCAGCGCAGAGAGATGGCTCGCCATGTCGCCGACGCGGCCCTCGAGCGACTGGATCTGGCTCGTCAGCCCGCCGATCTGCTGGTTGAGCGCAGTCTCCTTCGCGCGCGCGGCGGCGATCTTCGCCTCGACGGCCGAAAGCTTCGCGTCGAGGCTCGCTTTCTGCTGGCCGTAGTTGTCGCCGGCAAGCGCGGGCGCCGCGAGCGCGGCTGCGAGGACGAGCAGAAGCGAAAGGCGTCTCGCCATGAGGGAAACGTTCGTCGGGACGCCGTCCGTCCCTCCCCCAAACTACTCCTCTGGGGGCGCCACCACGGTCCGATCGACCGAGAGCCGGGCCTTGCGGATTCGCTCCCCCGCTTCCTCGACCTGCGCTTGCAGCTGGGCTTCGAGAGCGGTCTCGCGCTCCTCGAGCTCGGCGAGCCGCTTCTGCGCCTCGGCGGCCGCCTCGCCGTCGCTGCGATGTGTCGCTTCGCCGAGCGCGAGGAGCGCGTCGCGCCGCTGCATGCGGATCGCCGCGAGCTCGCCGTGCACACGCCGCGATTCGACTGCGACGACCGAGCGCGCACGCAGCGATTCCCAGGTACTGCCGGCACGATCGCGCACGTCGGCGGACACGCGCGCGACGAGCGAGTTGCGCCGGCGTCGCGCCGTCTCGACATACAGCGCGAGCAAGAGCGCGCCGACGCCGAGCAGGAACAGGCCGAAGGCCAGGCCGCCGCCGGCGAGGACCACGACGGAGACGACGACCGCGCCGAGCGCGACGCTGAGCAACAGGGTGGGCGGTGCGACGCCGAACCAGCGCGGCTCGACGCGCGAGAACGACACGGGCGCTGCCTCGTCGATCACCGGCCGCCCGCACGCCGTGCAGTAGCGGGCGTCAGCGGGCAGCGTCGCGCTGCAGGCGGGGCACTTCACGGGTTGCTTCTGCCCGCGGCTCGAGCGCACGTAACGCCTCAGCGGCCCGCTGCCTGAGCGGGCCGAGCTGCGCGCGATAGTCGTCGTCCGAGACCTTGCCGGTGCGGTGGTCGAACTCGAGCTCCTTCAGCGCCGCCAGGGCGCGGTCCCGCTCCTCGGCCAGGGTGAGCCGCAGGCGATCGAGCTCGCCGAGCTCGTCGAGCCGGTCGCTCGCCGGTGCCGGCTCGCGCAAGAAGGGGCGCGCGACGATCACGACCGCGACGACCGCGAGCAGCGAGCCGAGAACGAGCGCGAGCGTCATGTCGTCGCGTAGCGCACGGCAAGCCGCCGTTGCTCGACGGCGTCGGGCCACATGGCGACGAGCGCGCCGAAGACGAACACGAAGCCGGCCGCCCACACGAGGTTGACGAGCGGTTTCACGAGCACCTTGAGGAAGAGCGTCCCGTTCCTGTCGATCCCGTCCGCGATCGTGAAGACGTCGCCGAGGTTGCGCGGGTCGTGGTAGATCGACACTTCGTTCGAGACCTGGTTCTCGACCGGATAGAAGTTCTTGCCCGGATGGAGCGTCGCGACGTGCTTGCCGCCGCGGGAGACGTCGACGACCGCCCGCGTCGCCTGCGCGTTCGCCTCCGCCGTCGTCCCGATCGACTCGTACGTGAGCGTGTAGCCGGCAACCTGCATCGACTGGCCCTGCTTCAAGCCCTTCTCACGCACGGTCTGGTACGCGCTCGAGCCCGCGATCCCGATCGCGAGCAGCAGGATGGCCGCGTGTACGAGGTAGCCGCCGTACCGCCGGCGGTTGCGGGCGACGAGCTTCGTCAGCGAGCCGGTCGCGCGCGTTCCGCGCGTGAACTCGAGCACGATCGACGCGGCGACGAAGGCTGAGAACGTGTACGCGAGCAGCCCCGGCGTCGAGCTTCCGAGCCCGACCGCGATCAGCGCGGCGCCGGTGATCACGGCCGCGACGATCGGGATGAAGAACGTCCTCCCGAGCGCGCGCAGCGAGGCGCGCCGCCAGGCGACGAGCGGCCCGATGCCCATGAGCAGCAACAGGGGGAGCCCGAAGCTGTGCAGGAAGAAGTCGTAGTACGGCTTCGACACCGAACGCGTCGTTCCCCGCACCGCCTGCGTCAGCAATGGGTACGTGACACCCCAGAGGATCGTCAAGCAGAGCGCGACGAGCAATAGGTTGTTGTAGAGGAACGTCGCCTCCCGCGACACGAGCGACTCGAGCTTCGTCCGCGCGCGCAACAGCGGCAGGCGCCAATAGATGAGCCCGACGGAGAAGACGACGCACATGACGATGAAGCCGAGGAACCAGCCGCCGATCGGGCTCTGCGAGAACGAGTGGATCGAGTTGACGACGCCCGAGCGCGTGAGGAACGTGCCGAAGACCGAGAGGTTGAACGCGAGCGCGACGAGCACCATGTTCCAGACCTTCAGCATCCCGCGCTTCTCCTGGATCATCACCGAGTGCAGGAACGCGGTGGCCGCGAGCCACGGCATGAGCGCCGCGTTCTCGACCGGGTCCCACGCGTAGTAGCCGCCCCAGCCGATCTCGACGTACGCCCAGTGCGCGCCGAGCAGCTGGCCGACGCCGAGGAACGTCCACGCGGCCAGCGTCCAGCGCCGCGTCGCGACGAGCCACCGCTCGTCGGTGCGCCGCGAGAGCAGCGCGCCCATCCCGAATGCGAACGGAATCGTCAGCCCGACGTAGCCGAGATAGAGCAGCGGCGGGTGCGCGAGCATGTACGGGTTCTGCAGGCTCGGCACCATCCCGGCGCCGTCGGCAGGTGCGGCGGCGGTCTCGAACGGGCTGGAGACGAAGCAGAGCATGAACGCGAAGAACGTCGCCACGCCGGCGAGCACGGGCACCGTCCATACGACGAGGTCGCGATTGCGCCGGTTCAGGAACACCGCGAGTGCCGAGTACGCGGTGAGGATGAGCAGCCAGAGGAGCAGCGAGCCCTCCTGCCCGCCCCAGAACGCCGACAGCGCGTAGCCGGTCGGCAGCGATTTGCTGATGTGCTGCGCGACGTAGACGAACGAGAGGTCGCGGCGCGCGAGCGCGCTCCAGAGGACGAGTGCGGCGACGAGCGTCGTGCCGAACGCGGAGAGCAACGCGTTCTGCGCGGAGAGCGCGAGCCGGCGCTTCTTCTGGCGTGCCGCGAGCGAACCGGCGACGAGCGCGTAGACGGCGAGCCCGAAGCTCAGCAGGAGGGCCGCGCGACCTAACGCTGCCAACGCTACGCGTCCAAGTTTGGTTGGCGTGCCATAGACCCGCTACGCACCTCTGTCACGCCTAGGTTTTGGCCGGCGTGTACTTCGACGGGCACTTCGTCACGAGCGAGCCGGGCTTCGCGACGAAGACGCCGTTGCGCAGCGTGCCCTCGACGACGACGTGTCGGCCGACTTTGAACAGGTCGGGCACGCTCCCGGTGTAGAGGACATGCGTGCGCGCGGCGTTCGCCGGCCCGTCGTCCTCGAGCGTGAAGTGCAGCCCGCCCTGATGGGCGTCGCCGCTCATGCCAGGCACGACCGTGCCGACGAGCATGACGTCGCCGTGCTGGGCGGCGAGCTGGCTCGGCTGGATCTGCGGCGTACCGGCGCCGGCGATCGACGTGTAGATGATGAAGAGCGCGAGCACCGCCGCGACGGACAGCGCGATCACGAGCCTGGCTGGGCTCCGTTTCACGCCCGGGATGGTAGTGAAATACCCGGTGCGCGGGACTCGTTGAGTTCTTCATGCGCAACCGCTCGGCCGTCCTCGGAGCCCTGTTCGCCACGACCACCGCGGTCACGTGGGGCGGGCAGTTCGTCGTCGGCAAGTCGGCGCTCGCGACGGTCAACGCGTTTCCGCTGTCGACGGTGAGATACGCGATCGCCGCAGGTTTGTGGCTTGTGGTGCTTGCGCTCGTCGAAGGACGCAGCGCGCTCCGGCTGGATGGTCACGGCCGCCGGCTGTTCGGGCTCGGCACGCTCGGCTTCGCGGGCTTCAACCTCCTCGCCTACACGGGGCTCGCGCACGCGCGCCCGCAGAGCGCGTCCCTCATCGTGGCCCTCGCGCCGCTCCTCACCGCGCTCGTCATCTGGCGCCGGACCCGCATCCGCCCCTCGGCAGTCACGTTCGCGCTTCTCGCCGTCGCGCTTTTCGGCGTTGCACTCGTGATCAGCGGCGGCCATCCCTCCACCATCGTCACCGGCGCGATCGGCTGGGGCGACGGCCTCGTGCTCGCCGGCGTCTTCAGCTTCGTCCTGTACGGGCTCGGCGCGCGTGAGCTCCCCGGCTTCTCGCCGCTCCGCTACACGACGCTGACTGCAGCGCTCGGCTACGTCTCGATCGCCGCCGCCACCGCGATCGCGCTCGCGGCCGGCCTCGTGCCCACGCCTTCCGGTCACGCGCTCTGGTCCGTGACGCCGCAGATCGCCTACCTGGCGCTGCCCGGCGCGTTCATCGCGGTGCTCACGTGGAACGGGGCGATCAAGCTCCTCGGCGCGCAGAACGCGGTGCTGTTCGGGAACCTCATTCCGGTGACGACGTTCGCGATCGAGATCGTGCGCGGCTACCGGCCCGGCGCGGTCGAGCTCGGCGGCGCCGCGCTCACGATCGCCGCCCTCGTCGCGAACAACCTGCTCGCCCGCAGGGGTGCGCGTGCAGAAACGATCGCCCCGTCGCGGCAGGAGCTCGCCGAAGCTGCGTAACTAGCGCTGCTTCTCGGCCGCGGGCTCGCGCCGGGCAGGCACGCGGTACCCGTGGTCGTGGCAGAGCGAGCCGGGCGCGTCCTCGGTGAGGGCGTCGCAATACCCCTTGCCGTACGCGGCCCGCATGAACGCGGCCACGACGTCGAGGCTCCATTCGGAGATCTCGCCGGCCTCGCGCCAGAGATCGGCCAGGCGCAGGTCGATGTCCAGCTCGAGCAGGTCGATCCTGGAGGGGGACTTGGGCATGTCCGAAAACGTAGAAACTGGGTCGGACGGCACATGGGCGCGCTCAAGTTCGGTCCGGCACGAATCCCCTCCCGCGAGAGCCCGGCGGAGGCGGTCTCGCTCCTCCTCGAGCAGGGCTTCACGGCCTGCGAGATCGACTTCGAGGGGCGCTTTTGGATGGACTACCCGTTCGCCGAGCGGCTCGGCGCG
>DATGEH010000209.1:0-3597 GCA_035310325.1 Gaiellaceae bacterium | reverse complement strand
GTGGTCGGCGTACGGCTACACGTACGACGGCTTTGCGAAGCCCGACCTCGCCGCTCCCGGGCGGTACATGATCGGTCCCGTCCCGCCGACCTCGACGCTCGCGGTGACGCGCGCGTCCTCGGTCGTTGCGCCCGGCTACATCCAGCTCTCGGGCACGTCGTTCGCGGCGCCGATCGTCGCCGGAACCGCCGACTACCTGCTCGGCCTGCACCCGGGCTGGACTCCCGACCAGATCAAGGGCGCGCTCATGCTGACGGCGAAGCCGACGCCCGCAGCCGCTCCGGGCTCTGAGGGAGTCGGCGTCGTCAACGAGCCCGCCGCGGCGTTGGTTGTCTCGCCGCCCAACCCGAACCTGGCGCTCGAGCAGTTCGTCGTGCAGGATCCGAACGGCGGATCGCTGCCGGTCTTCGACGCGGCCTCGTGGGCGAACGCCGCGCGGGCGTCCGCCTCATGGAGCGACGCGTCCTGGAGCGACGCGTCCTGGAGCGACGCCTCGTGGAGCGACGCCTGGTGGTCGAGCTTCTCGTGGACGACGGCATCGTGGGCAACGACCGCCTGGGGCACCGCCTCCTGGAGCGACGCGTCGTGGAGCGACGCCTCGTGGAGCGACACGTCTTCCGCCGACAACGCGGGTGCCGACGTAGGCGTACCCGCTTTGCTGGATCCGCTCGACGAGCTCGAGGCGGAAGCCGAGCTCGGCCTCATGGTCGGAGCAGATGGCAGTATCTCGACCGCGACTGGACCCTGACGGTGACGACGGCCGCCGTCGGGCATCCTCGAGTTTCCACGCCCGCGTCACTGCTGCGGCACGCCCGCGCACTCTCGGCGCTGCCCACCGGCGCGTGGGCATACTGGCTCGCGGTCGTCGCTCCGGGCGCAGCCGCGGCGGGCTTCGCGCTGACCCACACGAACGGCGGTGACTTCCGGCGCTTCGCGGCGCTCACAGCGGCCGCGTCGCTCGCGCAGCTCTCCTCGGTGCGGCTCAAAGGCCGACGCGTGTTCCATCCGGCGATCGTCTTCGTCGTCGCCGGTGCGCTGCTCCTCACGCCCGGCCAGCTCGTCCTCATGTGCGTGACGCAGCACCTGCTCGACCAGGTCAAGCAGCGCTACGCCTGGTACGTCCAGCCGTTCAACGTCGCGAACTACGTGCTTGCCGCGTTGTCGGCCTGGGTTGTGCTGCACGCCGTCGCCGGGCACGGAGCGCCGCTCGCCGCCGCCGGCGCCGCAACCGCGCTGACGTTCGTGCTCGTCAACCGCACGCTGCTCGTCCCGATGATCACTCTGTCGCGCGGCCTCACCATCCGGGAGACGCGGCTCGCGGCGATCGACGACGTGTCGCTCGAGCTCGTGCTCGCGCTCATGGCGATTCCGCTCGTCGCGCTCTGGTCGCGGAGCATCTCGCTCGCCGCGCTCTCGCTCGCGCCGCTCGTCCTGATCCACTTCACGCAGCGCGCGACTAACCGTCTGCAGGACGCCTCAGAGACGATCAGCGAGCAGAACGAGTCGCTGGAGGAGGCGAAACAGCTCGTCATGCAGCGCTCGATGGCCGCGCTCGAGGCGCTGTCGGCCACGGTCGACGCGCGCGATCCTTCCACCGCCGGCCATTCGCGGCGCGTGCGCGAGTACGCCGTCGCGATCGGCCGTGAGCTCGGTCTCTCGAATGACGAGCTCGAGCCGCTCCGCCAGGCGGCGCTGCTGCACGACATCGGCAAGATCGGTGTCCCCGACTCGGTGCTGCAGAAGCAGGGCTCGCTCACGTCGGTCGAGTGGCTCGTGATGAAGAGCCATCCAGAAGAGGGCGCACGGATCATCGAGCGGCTCGGCTACCTCGACGAGGTCGTGCCGACGATCCGCCACCATCACGAACGGCCCGACGGAACAGGGTATCCCGCGGGCCTCGCGGGCGAAGCGATCCCACTCGCAGCACGGATCATCCACGTCGCCGACGCGCTCGACGCGATGACGTCCAAGCGCGTGTATCGCGATGCGATGCCGCTCACGATCGCGCTCGCCGAGCTTCGCTACGGCGCCGGCACCGACTTCTGCGCGGAGACCGTCGCCGCCACGACGAGAGCGGTCGAGGCAGGCGCGATCTCGATGAAGCGCGCCCGGCTCCACGAGGTGACGGCGGCATGACCACAGCCGCCGCCGCTCCCGGCCTGCCAAAGAAGGCGCGTGCGCTCTTCGTCTCCTCGATCGGGCTCGCGATCGCGGCGACCGTCGCCGCGTCGCTCGCCTCGTCATGGGGCTCGCCGCGCTGGGCCGACTTCGCAGTCGTGCTCGTTGCCGCTGCGGCGGCGCAGCTGTTTGCCGCGCGCATGGGCGGCAACCAAGGGTTCCACACCGGCCTGGCATTCACGGTCACTGCGGCGTTGCTGTTCCCGCCGGAGCTCGTCGCGCTCGTCTGCATCGGCCAGCACATCCCCGACTGGATCCGCCATCGGTACCGCTGGTACATCCAGACGTTCAATATCGCGAACTACGTCCTCAGTGGAATGGCCGCGTGGGCGGTCCGGCGCGGGCTCGCGAGCGGGGGTTACGACGCCACCGCGCACATGCACACCTCCGCGGTCGTCGCGGCGGCGTGCGCCGGAGCAGCGTTCGTGCTCATGAACCACGCCCTGCTCGCACGGATGCTGAAGAGCGCCCGCGGACGCGATCTTCGCAGCACGCGCCTTTTCGCACCCGACGGACTGATCACCGACATCGTGCTGGCGGCGACGGGCATCCTCATCGCGTTCGCGCTCCTCCACGCACCGGCGCTCGCGGCGGTAGCAATGCTGCCGCTGCTCCTCATCCACCGGTCACTCGTCGTTCCGACCCTCCGCGAGGAGGCCTATCGCGACCACAAGACGGGGCTGCTGAACACGCGCGGGATCGCGAACGTCGCCGACGACGAGCTCGCGCGCGCGCGTCGCTTCGGCCGGCCGCTCTCCGTGCTCGTGTGCGACGTCGACGACCTCCGCGGGATCAACAATCGCTACGGCCACGTCGTCGGCGATGCGGCCCTCGTCGAGATCGCCGAGGCGTTCCGCTCCGAGCTGCGCGACTACGACCTCTGCGCGCGCTTCGGCGGGGACGAGTTCGTGATCGTGCTGCCTGAGACCGACCTCGAGCAGGCGCTCCTCGTCGCCGACCGGATCCAGCGACGCCTCGCCGAGCATCCAGTCAGAACGCTCGACGCGGAGGTTCCCGTCGGGCTCTCGATCGGCACCGCCGTCCGCACGAACGACGACCTGCTGCTCACCCAGCTGATCGAGCGCGCCGACCACTCGATGTTCGCCGCCAAGCGAAGCGGCCACGAGCCGATCTTGACGGTCGCGTAGGAACCCGTTTCGCGAGCGATGCGCTGCGCATCCGCGCCGTCTTCCCAGCATCGGGCGTCGCCGAGCGCTCATCGCGTGGGGGTACGCGAAACCATCAGTCGTGCAAGTACGGTGGGTTGGCGCCGCGCCTGCCTCCGTAGAGTCCGACTCTCATGGTCTCTTATAAAGGGGTGCGCTCTCGGGCAGGACGCGCTTCCGACGGGCGCACGCCTCGAAACCGTCAAGAACGAGGGTTCCGCCTCCGTCCTTGGTCACCCGGCGCACCGCGCTC
>DATGEH010000208.1:0-5314 GCA_035310325.1 Gaiellaceae bacterium | reverse complement strand
ACGAGGATCTCCATCAGCTGCGCGGTCGCGAGCGAGTTCGCCGACGTGTACTCCGCAATCTCGTACATCGACTGGCCGACGCCCACGCGCGCCGCGAGATGGACGACGGAGTCGACACCGTCGAGCGCGCGACGAACCGCGTCACCGTCTCGGACGTCGCCCACGACGAGCTCGACGTCGTCGGAGAGATATTCGGGGTGCCTCCCCTCGTGTACCTGAGGCACGAGGCTGTCGAGCGCGCGCACGCGATAGCCGTGCGCGAGCAGCTCATCGGCGAGATGCGAGCCGATGAAGCCCGCGCCGCCCGTGATCAGGACGTGCTCAGACAGCGGCGGTCTGCGCGAGCCCGGCCGCAGCGCGGAGCGCGTCGGCCTTGTCGGTCCGCTCCCACGTGAAGTCGCGGTCGTCGCGGCCGAAGTGCCCGTACGCCGCGGTCTTCGCGTAGATCGGGCGGCGCAGGTCGAGATCGCGCAGGATCGCGGCCGGGCGCAAGTCGAAGTGCTCGCGGACGAGGTCGACGATGTTCGGCACGGGAATCGCCTCGGTGCCGAACGTCTCGATGAGAATCGACATCGGATGCGCGACGCCGATCGCGTACGCGACCTGGATCTGGCAGCGCTCCGCGAGCCCGGCCGCGACGACGTTCTTCGCGACGTAGCGCGCCGCGTATGCAGCCGACCGGTCGACCTTCGTCGGGTCCTTGCCCGAGAACGCGCCGCCACCGTGCGGCGCTGCGCCGCCGTAGGTGTCGACGATGATCTTCCGTCCGGTGAGCCCGGTGTCGCCCATCGGCCCGCCGATGACGAACTTGCCGGTCGGGTTGCAGTAGAAGAAGTCGCGCGCTTCGATGCGCCGCGGGTCGTACAGCTCCTTCGGGAGGATCGGCTCGAGCACGTGGGCGACGAGATCGGGCTTGAGCAGCGTCTCGATGTCGATGCCCTCGCGATGCTGCGTCGAGATGACGACGCGCTCGATCTCCACCGGGCGGCGCCGCCCGTTGTCGTCCTCCTCGTACCGGATGGTGACCTGCGTCTTACCGTCCGGCCGCAGGTAGAGCAGCTCCTCGGCCTTGCGCACGGCGGTCAGCCGGCGCGCGAGCCGGTGCGCGAGCATGATCGGCAGCGGCATGAGCTCTTCGGTCTCGTTCGACGCGTAACCGAACATCATTCCCTGGTCGCCGGCACCTTCGCGGTCGAGCGGATCACTGTCGCCGTGCTGCTCTTCGTACGAATGGTCGACGCCCTGCGCGATGTCGGGCGACTGCTCGTCGATCGCGACGATGACGCCGCAGGTGTCGGCGTCGAATCCGTACTTCGCGCGCGTGTAGCCGATCTCACGCACGCGCTCGCGAACGAGCCGCGGAATGTCGACGTAGTCGGCTTTCGTCGTGATCTCGCCGGCGACGACGATCAGGCCGGTCGTGATGAGCGTCTCGCAGGCGACGCGGCTCTCGGGATCGTCGGCGAGGACGGCGTCGAGGACGGTGTCCGACAGTTGGTCGGCGATCTTGTCCGGATGACCCTCGGTGACGGATTCGGAGGTGAACGTGAAGGTGCGCGCCATCGCCCGCAGGCTACCTATCACTCTTCGGTCGGGGTGCGTCCCATCAGGCGCTCGACGAGGGTCGTGAGGCTCTGGCCGGAGAGGACTGCGCACACGCCTTCGGTGATCGGCAGCTCGACGCCGACGCGGTGGGAGAGCTCGAGCAGCACCGGCGCGGTCGTCAGCCCTTCGATCGTCTGCCCGATCTCGTCGATCGCCTGCTCGGGCGTGCGGCCCTGCGCGATGAGCTCGCCCGCGTGCCGGTTGCGCCCGTGGCGACTGGTGCACGTGACGATGAGGTCGCCCATGCCGGCGAGGCCGGCGAACGTTTCGGGCCGCGCGCCGAAGGCGGCGCCGAGTCGCGCCATCTCGGCGAGCCCGCGCGTGAGGATCGCGGCCTTTGCGTTGTCGCCCAGGTCGAGCCCGTCGACGCCGCCGGCCGCGAGCCCGATCACGTTCTTCGCCGCCGCACACAGCTCGACGCCGACGATGTCGGGGTTGACGTACGCGCGGAAGATCGTCGAGTTGATCGCGTGCTGCAGTTGCCCGGCGAGAAAGCCGTCCTCGCTCGCGATCACGGCCGCGGTCGGCAAGCCGATCGCGATCTCCTCCGCCATGTTCGGCCCGGAGAGGACGGCGACCGGCCGGTCGCGCACGCAGGCGGAGAGGCGCTCGCCCGTCGCCGGATCCAGGCCCTTCGTGAGACTGAGCACGGGCGCCACGCCCGGCAGGTCGGCGACGACGGCGGCGAACGCGCGGCTCGGGACGGCGACGACGATGAAGTCGACGCCGCCGGGTGCCTTGCCGAGCTCGACGATCTCCGCAGAGCGCAGGTCTACCTTCGTCATGTAGCGCGGATTGCGCCCCGTCTCGCGGATCGCGTCTGCCTGCTCCTTCGTGTGACAGGCGAGCACGACCTCGTGCCCCCGGTCGAGCAGCACGCGCGTGAACGCCGTGCCCCACGAGCCGGCTCCGACTACGAGGAATCTCATGAGCGCCGCACGAAATCGATCGAGACTGGGACGCCGTCGAGGCCGAACCGGTTGCGCAGCTCGTTCTCGACCCAGTAGCCGTAGTCGCGGGTGACGAGCGTCGGGTCGTTGACGAAGATCCGGAAGCGCGGCGGCCGTTCGTGGATCTGCGCGGCGTAGAGCATGTTGAGCCGCTTGCCGTTCTTCGACGGTGGTTCGCGAGAGTTGGACAGCTCGGCGAGCGCGTTGTTCAGCTCCGGCGTCGGCACCTTTGCCGCGTAGCGGTCGAATAGCTCCGCGACCGCGTCGAGCAGCCGCTCGAGCCCCCGGCCCGTGTGCGCCGAGATCGCGATGAAGGCGGGCCGCTGGCGCAGGCGGCGCTGCAGCTGCCTGCGCATGTCCTCGAGCTGCACCTGCGTCGCGTCCCACTTCGACATGACGATGAGGGTCGAGCAGTCGGCCTTGCGCGCTACGTCGGCGACGGCGAGATCCTGGTCGACGATGCCTTCGGATGCGTCGATGAGCACGAGCGCGACGTCGGCGCGCTCCGCCGCTTCGAGCGCGCGGAGCTCCGAGTAGTACTCGATCCCCTGCCGGTGTTTGCGTTTCCGGCGCAGGCCTGCGGTGTCGACGAGGACGAACGTGCGCTCCCCGCGTTCCAGCACCGTGTCGATCGCGTCACGCGTCGTCCCGGGGACTTCGGAGACGATGACGCGCTCGCGGCCGAGCAGCGCGTTGACGAGGCTCGACTTTCCGACGTTCGGGCGACCGAGGATTGCGACGCGAATGGCGCTCGCCGGCAGCTCGTCCCGGCCCTTTGCGCCGTGCACGGACAGGTACTCGACGATCTCGTCGAGCAGGTCGCCGGCACCGTGGCCGTGCAGGCCGGAGATCGGAATCGGGTCGCCGAGCCCGAGCTTGTGCAGCTCGAGCGCGAGCGTGTCCTGGCGCGGGTCGTCGATCTTGTTCGCGAGCACGAGCACCGGCCGGTGCGACTCCCGCAGGATCTGCGCAACCTCCTCGTCGCCGGGCGTGATCCCGATCTGCGCGTCGACGACGAAGAGCACGAGGTCGGCGTCGGCGACCGCCTCGCGCGCCTGCGCCGCGATCGAACGCGTGATGGGTGCCTTGTCGGCGATGTCGACGCCGCCCGTGTCGACGAGCAGGAAGCGGCGCCCGTTCCATTCGCAGACGAGCTCCTTCCGGTCGCGCGTCACGCCTGGCGTCGCGTGGACGACGGCCGCCCGGGTGCCGGTCAGGCGGTTGACGAGCGTCGACTTTCCGACGTTCGGAAAGCCGACGATCGCGACGGTGCCGAGGAGACCATTGTCGGACATGGAACGGGAAGCGTAGGCTCCGCCCGTCCCGCGGCGAAAGGTGGCTGATGTTCAACGGCGCGAACACCGGTTTCATGCTTCTCGCGGCCAGCCTCGTCATGTTGATGACGCCGGGGCTCGCCTTCTTCTACGGCGGCCTCGTCGGCCGCTCGAACACCCTCACGATCATGATCCAGAGCTTCGCGTCGATGGGGATCACAACCGTGATGTGGTGGCTCGTCGGCTACTCGCTCTGCTTCAGCGGCGGGAACGACGGGATCTTCGGCAACTTCCATCTCGCGTTCCTCCGCCACGTCGGCGTGAACACGATCTACAAGCCTGCCGGCATCCCGCTCGTGACGCTGATCGCGTACCAGATGATGTTCGCGATCATCACGCCCGCGCTGATCACCGGAGCGTTCACGAACCGGGTGACGTTCAAGGCGTATCTCGTCTTCCTCGTCGTCTGGCAGCTGTTCGTCTACTACCCGTTCGTGCACATGCTGTGGGGCAACGGCGTGCTCGCGCAGTGGGGCGCGCGCGACTTCGCCGGCGGCATCGTCGTGCACGCATCGGCGGGATTCGCCGCGCTCGCGTCGGTGATCTACGTCGGCAAGCGACGCTTCGTCGACACGCCGCACAACATCCCGTTCATCGCGCTCGGCACCGGATTGCTGTGGTTCGGTTGGTACGGCTTCAATGCCGGCAGCGAGCTGAAGGTCGACCACATCACGGCGCTCGCGTTCCTCAACACCGACCTTGCCGCATCGTTCGCGGCGGTGACGTGGCTCTTCGTCGAGTGGTGGTACGCGAAGAAGCCGCACTTCGTCGGGCTGCTGACGGGTGCTGTTGCCGGCCTTGCGACGATCACGCCCGCGGCGGGTTATGTCCCGATCTATGCATCGGTCGTGATCGGCATCGCCGCCGGCGGAGTGTGTTACGGCGCGATCCAGCTGAAGAACCGGATGCACTGGGACGACGCGCTCGACGTCTGGGGCGTGCATGGTGTCGGCGGTCTGCTGGGCATCGTGCTGCTCGGCCTGTTCGCGGGGCGCGCGATCAACGCGTCCGGCGGCGCCGGTCTCGTGCACGGCGCGTGGTCGTTCTTCGGCAAGCAGGTCGCAGCCGGCGTCGGCTGCTCGGCCTACGCCTTCGTGTTCACGTACGCGATGCTCCGCGCGATCAATCTGTTCACGCCGGTGCGCGTGGGCGAAGAGGCGGAAGCGGGCCTCGACGCCGCTATGCACGGTGAGAGTGCGTACGAGCTCGGCGTCTAGTCAGGGAAGCGCGACGGCACGCGGCCTTCCGGCCGCGTGCTGCTCGTAGAGCCATTCCCACAGCCGGTGCAGCTCGGCCTCGATCTGCTCGGACGCGGCGCGGTAGCCCTTCGAGCCCGCCGGCATCCCCGCGAACGTCATGGGCTCGCCCCACACGACCGATACCGGCTGCAGCGGCTTCCAGTCCTGCGAGCCGTGGATGGCGGCG
>DATGEH010000207.1:0-4192 GCA_035310325.1 Gaiellaceae bacterium | reverse complement strand
CACGCCGGCCAGTTCTTCTTCGGCGCTGCGCTCGCGCTCCTGCTCGCATCGTTACCGCAGGTGCACCGCCGGCTCGGTTGGCACCCGAACCTCGGTCTCTTCGCGGCGCTCGCCGGCTCGACGGCGATGCTGCTGTTGATGGTGCCGCGACTATACGAGCCGCTCGAAAAGAACGCCGTGCAGCACGCGCTCTTCCACGTCGGCATGGCCGCCCTCGGCTTCGTCACCGGCCTCGGCGCGAGCCGCCTTGGGCCCGTCGCCGGACGGTACGCATGTGCGCTTGCGGTGGCGATGACGTTCTGGTTCGCAGCCGTCATGACCTCCGCCCAGGCGCCGCCGGCGACGGCGGCGCCGCCGCCGCCGTCCACGAGTGCTGCTCCCGTCCCGGTCACGCCCGCGCTCGTCGCCAACGGCAAGCAGCTCTACACCGCCGACAGCTGCTCCGGCTGCCACTCGCTCACCGGCGCCGCGGGCGCCGGGCCGACCTTCAAGCAGCTCGCCGGCAGCACGGTGACGCTCGACAACGGCAAGACCGTCCCGGCCGACGACGCCTACCTCATACGCTCGATCGCGGATCCAGACGCGCAGATCGTGCGCGGCTACCACGCCGGGTTGATGGCTCCGGCGATCGCGAACTTCAACCTGAACGCGAAACCGAACGACATCCGCGCGCTCGTCGCCTTCATCAGGTCTCTGAAGTGACGGCGCACGGGTGGTGGCTGCGTCGAATCGCGCCAGGGTCGTCAGCCTCAAACGTTGCGGACCAGATCGGCAGTCTTCTCGACGAGGCGCGGTGCCGGCCGTCCGCGGTCGACCAGATGGCAGGCGACGAGATGGCCGGGTGTGAACTCGCGCAGCGGCGGATCCTGTTCGTCTGAGAGCGGCGCCGACTGCTCGTGTAGCGGGCAGCGCGTGTGGAAACGGCAGCCGGGGGGCGGCTCGAGCGGACTCGGCAGGTCTCCCTCGAGCACGATGCGGCTCCGTGCGCGCTGCACGGAGGGGTCGGGGACGACCGCCGCCGAGAGGAGCGCTTGCGTGTATGGGTGCTGCGGCTCGCGGAACAACTCCGCGCGGGTTGCCGTCTCGACCACCTGCCCCAGGTACATGACGGCGACGCGGTCGCAGAGGAACTCGACGGTCGCGAGGTCGTGTGTGATGAAGAGGCACGAGAAGCCCATGTCACGCTGGAGGTCGCGCAGGAGGTTGAGAATCGACGCCTGCACCGAGACGTCGAGCGCGGAGACCGGCTCGTCGGCGACGAGCACGCTTGGGTTGACGATCAGCGAGCGCGCCAACCCGACGCGTTGACGCTGGCCGCCGGAGAGCTCGTGCGGGTAGCGGAACCGGAGTTCGCGCCGCAGGCCGACGGCGTCGAAGATCGCGTCGACGGGTGCGGCGGTCGCGCGTCCACGCGCGAGCCCGTGCAGGCGCAGAGGCTCGCCGACGATGTCCCCGCACGTCATGCGCGGGTTGAGGGACGAGTACGGATCCTGGAAGACCATGTGCAGGTCGCGTCGTAGCGGCCGCATTTGCCGGCGCGAAAGGTGCGTGATGTCCACACCGTTCAGCCGGATCGTTCCCGAGGTCGGCTCGACGAGCCGGAGCACGCAGTTGGCGACCGTCGTCTTGCCGCTGCCCGACTCGCCGACGAGGCCGAGCATCTCGCCGCGGCGCAGCGTGAACGAGACGCCGTCGACTGCGTGGACGACCGATTTGCCGCCGGTTAGTCGCCCGCCGACGCGGAAGTGCTTGACGAGCTCGACGACCTCGAGTGCAGGCGCGTCGCTCATGCGCCGTCCTCGCCGGGATGGAAGCATGCGACGAGGTGATGCGGGCGTACCTCGCGTAGCGGTGGGATCTCGCTTCGGGTTCGCTCGTCGGCGCGTGGACAGCGGTCGGCGAAGGCGCACGCCTGCGGCAGCTCGTGCAGCGAGGGCACGCGTCCGGGGATCTCTTGTAGCCGTGCGCGTGTGCCCTCGCCCTCGTAAGGTCGCGGGATCGCGCCGAGCAGGCCGATCGTGTACGGGTGCTGCGGGTGGGCAAACAGCTCCGCGACCGGCGCCTCCTCGGCTTTGCGGCCGGCGTACATGACGAGCACGCGGTCGGCGACGTCGGCGACGACGCCGAGGTTGTGGGTGATCAGGATGATCGCGGTGCCGAGCCGCTCGCGGATGTCGCGCATCAGGTCGAGGATGCCCGCCTGAATCGTCACGTCGAGCGCGGTCGTCGGCTCGTCGGCGACGAGTACCTTCGGGTCGCAGGCGAGCGCGATGGCGATCATCACGCGCTGTCGCATCCCGCCCGAGAGCTGGTGTGGGTACTCGTCGAGCCGCCGGTCGGCCGCGGGGATGCGCACGAGGCGAAGCAGTTCGATCGCGCGCGCCCGCGCGGCCGAGCGGGAGAGGCCGAGATGGCGGCGCAACACCTCGCCGACTTGGTGGCCAACGGTGAAGACCGGATTGAGCGACGTCATCGGCTCCTGAAAGACGTAGGAGATCTCGCGTCCGCGCACCCGGCGTAGCTGACGCGGCGGCAGCGCGAGCAGGTCACGCCCGTCGAAGACGACGCGGCCGCTGACCGTCGCGGTTTCCGGCAGGAGACGTACGAGCGACATGCAGGTGACACTCTTGCCGCAGCCGGACTCGCCCACGATTCCGAGCACCTCGCCTTGGCCGAGCGTGAACGACATCCGGTCGACCGCGTGCACGGGCCCGTCGTCGGTGTCGAAGCGGACGGAGAGGTCCGCGACCTCGAGCAGAGGTGCCGGCATCAGCGCGTCGTCCGCGGATCGAGGATGTCGCGCAGTCCGTCGCCGAGCACGTTGAACGCGAGCGCCGCGAATACGATGGCGAGACCTGGATAGACGGCCATCCGCGGCGCCTGTGCGAGGTACTGCTGTGCGTCCTGGAGCATCGTGCCCCACGACGGCTTCGGCGGCTGCACGCCGAGGCCGAGGAACGAGAGCACGGCCTCGCCGACGATCGCGCCGGGGATGGTGACTGTCGCCTGGACGAGCAGCGTGTTCGTCATGTTCGGGAGGATGTGCTTGAAGATGATCGTCGCGTCGTTGGCGCCGTTCACGACCGCGGCCGGGATGTAGTCCTCCTCGCGCAGCGCGAGCGTCTCGCCGCGCGCGATCCGGATGAACGCCGGCACCGCGCTGATGCCGAGCGCCAGCGTCGCGTTCAGCAGCGAGGCGCCGAGGATCGCCGCGAGTCCGACGGCGAGGATCAGGAACGGGAAGGACAGCAGCACGTCCGTCACGCGTGCGATGACGGTGTCGATCCAACCGCGGTAGTAGCCGGCGACCATGCCGAGCGGGACCGCGATCCCCATGCCGAGAAGCGTCGAGAGAAAGCCCACCTGCATCGAGGCGCGCGCGCCCCAGATGAGCCGCGAGAGCTGGTCGCGGCCGAACTCGTCCGTTCCGAGTAGATGTCGCGCCGAGCCGTGTGCGAGCGTCGCGTTGAAGTCGGTCGCGCTCGGATCGAACGGCGCGAGCCACGGCGCGAAGATCGCCATGACGACGAACACGAGCACGACGACGAGACCGCCCACCGCCATCGGGCGGCGCAGGAAGCGCCTGCGCAGCAAGCGCCGCCGGCGCGCCCGCGGATCGACGATTGGTGCTCCGTTGGGCTCGGCGAGGGCGCTCACGTGACGCGGATCCGCGGGTTGAGAAGCGAGTAGACGACGTCGACGAGCAGGTTCGCGAACACGTACGCGGCGGCGGAGACGAGCACGACTCCCTGGATGAGCGTGTAGTCGCGCTGATTGACGGCGTCGATCGTGAGGCGGCCGAAGCCGGCGATGCCGAAGATCGTCTCGGTGATCACGACACCGGAGATCAGCGCGCCGAGCTGGAGCCCCATCACCGTCGTCACTGTGATCAGGCTGTTGCGGAACGCGTGACGGCAGACGACCGACCACTCGCTCAGGCCCTTCGCCCGCGCCGTGCGCACATAGTCGGCCCCGAGCGAATTGAGCATCGACGAGCGCATCTGTCGCATCAAGACGGCCGACAACCCGGCACCGAGCACGAGCGCCGGCATCAGCATGTGCTCGAGGTTCCCCAACGGATGGCTCATCGAGACGTACCCGCTGGCGGGCAGCCAGTGCAGGTCGACGGCGAACCAGATGATCATCAGGAGACCGAGCCAGAAGTGCGGCACCGAGAGGCCGACGAGTGCGA
>DATGEH010000206.1:0-5653 GCA_035310325.1 Gaiellaceae bacterium | reverse complement strand
CGTTCAGCGACGGCATCTTCGCGATCGCCGCGACGCTGCTCATCCTCGAGGTCGGCGTCCACTCGGTCTCCGGCGACCGGCTCGATCACGAGCTCTGGCACATCTGGCCGTCGTACCTCGCGTTCGTCACGAGCTTCGTCGTCATCGGGATCATCTGGATCAACCACCACCACACGTGCTCGCTCATCGGGCGCGTCGACCGCACGTTCCTCTTCATCAACAACATCCTCCTGCTGACGATCGCGTTCCTTCCCTTCCCGACGAAGCTCGTCGCCGAGTACCTACAGAAGAACGGCGAACGCCCGGCGGCGCTGCTCTACTCGGGAACGCTCGTCGTCATGGCGGCCCTGCACCAGGTGTGGTGGCGGTACGCGCGCAACGGGCGGCGGCTCATCGCCGACGGCGTTCCGGACTCGGAGCTCCGCGCCGTGGACCGCGCGTACGCCCCCGGCGTGTTCATGTACGCCGCCGTCTTCGCCGTCGCGTTCTTCAACCCGCTCGCGAGCGTCGCACTGACGCTCGCGATCGCCGCGTTCTACGTGCCGTCGGCTGCGCTCTTCGCCGAGAAGACGTAGTTCAAGAGGCGGAGGATCGGCACGTCGTCGATCCACTCGACGATCGTCGTCCCGCAGTAACTCTGGTCGATCCGGAAGATCGCCTCGTCGGGGATGTCGAGCCATGCCGCGACCGCCGCGCGCACGACGCCGCCGTGCGTGACGACGAGCGCCGACTCGTGCCGCGTACGGATGCGGTCGAGCGCGCGCACGGCACGGGTCTTCAGGTCGGCATAACTCTCGCCGCCGGGGAAACGAACACGCGTCGGCGTCTCCATCCACGCGCGGAAGAGCTCCGGCTCCGACACCTCGATCTCCTCATAGCGCCGCCCCTCGAAGTCGCCGAAGTCGAGCTCGCGCAGGTCGTCGTCCGAAGTCACGGTCGAGCCGAGCAACTCCGCGGTCTGCAACGCGCGGATGCGTGGGCTCGCGTACACCGCGTCGTACGCGAGATGTGCGAGGGCCGCGGGAAGCTGTGCCGCGTGTGCGCGGCCCTCGGCGGAGAGGCCGACGTCGAGACTGCCGTAGCAGCGGCCGCGCGCGTCCTCGCTCGGCTCGGCGTGGCGGAGGAGGATGAGCCGGCTCACAGAAGCGCGACGGCGACGACGAGCGCGACGACCTCGGTGACCTCCGCCGCTGCTCCGAGGACGTCGCCGGTGACGCCGCCGAGCGCGCGACGCGTGGCGAGGGCGGCGACGAGGCAGACCGTCGCTCCGGCGGCGAGCAGTGGCAGCGCGTCGAGCCACGCGCACAGGCCGGCGGCGATCGCGACGGCGATCACGGCGCGCGCCCAGCCCGCCTTGTCGAGCGCGCGCCCGAGGCCCTCCCCCGTCCGTGCGTACGGCAGCACAACCGACAGGACAACCGGCACGACGCGCGCAACCGCGGCGGCGCAGACGGCGAAGCGCAGGACGTCGTCGTGCGCAGCGAGCACGGCGAGCGCCGCGCCCTTCGCCAAGAGGTCGAGGACGAGCGCGATCGTCCCGTAGACGCCGATCGCGTGGTCACGCATGATCTCGAGCGCGCGCTCGCGCGTCGTCGCGCCGAGCGCGTCGGCGGTGTCGGCGAGAGCGTCGAGGTGCAGCGCGCCGGTCAGCACGGCGCCGACCGCGAGCGCGCATACGGCGGCAAGTGCTGTTCCGAGCGTTCCGGCGAGGCCGTCGGCCGTGCCGCCCACCGCCGCCCCGATCCCGGCGCCGACGAGCGGGAAGAACATGCTCCCGCGCGCAATGTCGGCTCCGTCGATCGCGACGAAGCTTCCCACCGGCACGCGGGTGAGGAACGCGATCGCGGCGGCGAAGCCGCGCGGGTCAGCGGCCGGCATCGGTCACGCCGGCGTCGGCGAACGTCGCCATCTCGCGCAGGATCGCGACCGAAGCGGTGAGGAGCGGCAACGCGAGAGCGGCGCCCGAGCCCTCGCCGAGGCGGAGGTCGAGGTCGAGAAGCGGATCGAGCCCGAGTGCCTCGAGGATCAGAGTGTGGCCCGGCTCGGGCGACCGGTGGGACGCGATCATGACGGCCGCCGCGTGTCGCGCGGCGAGCGCGGCCGCGCCGGTGATGAAGCCGTCGAGCAACACCGCGATGCTCCGCCGCTCGCATTCGAGGATCACGCCGGTGAGGAACGCGATCTCGAATCCGCCCAGTGCGGTCAACGGATCGAGCCCCGCGTTGACCGCGAGGGCGCGACGCACCGTATCGACCTTGTGCGCGACACCCTCGTCGTCGAGACCCGTGCCGCGGCCGCAGACGAGCTGCGGATCGACGCCGAGCAGCGCCGCCGTGAGCGCGCTGGCCGACGTCGTGTTCGCGATCCCCATCTCGCCGAGCCCGATGACATCGACGTCGCCGACCTCGCCGACGAGCGCCGCTCCGGCCGCGAGCGCCGCATCCTTCTGCTCCGCGGTCATCGCCGGTCCGACCGCCATGTTCGCCGTGCCGGGACCGATGCGCACCGAGCGCACGAGCTCGTGCTCGAACGGAACCGCAACGCCTGCGTCGACGACGACGAGCCGCGCCCCTGCGTGACGCGCGAGCACGTTGATCGCTGCGCCGCCGGCCGCGAAGTTGGCGACCATCTGCGCGGTCACTTCTTGCGGATACGCCGACACGCCCTCGGCGGCGACGCCGTGGTCGCCTGCGGCAACGACGATGACCGCGTCGAGCTTCTCAGGAACGAATCCGCGGATGCCCGCGAGGCGGCAGCCGAGCTCCTCCAGCCGGCCGAGGCTGCCGCGCGGCTTCGTCTTGCCGTCGAACGCGGCGCGCGCGGCGGCGTATGCGGCCTGGCTCATGCGAGCCTCAGCCGCTTGCCCGCGACGACGAAGTAGACCTCGTCCGCCGCATCGGCCCACAGCGCGTTGACGCGGCCGAGGTCGTCGCGGTACGCGCGCGCGAGCTCGTTGACAGGAACGATGCCGAGACCGACCTCGTTCGAGACGGCGATCGTGAGGCCTTCGCGTGCAACGGGAAGGCTGCCATCGCCGCCGTTCGCAATCCAGAGGGTGAGGCAGTCGACGATCGCGGTCTCACCCGGCGGAACGGATGCAAGTGCGCCGTGGATGTCGAGCGGCTCCTCGACCGTCGTCCAGTCTTTTGGGCGCTCGCGCTTGTGCTCCTCGATCCGCGCGGTCATCTCGTCATCCCGCGCCTCGCCGGTGGCAATGAACGTCACCGGCGCGCCCGCGCGCTGCGCGAGCTCGAGCGCAAGCTTTGACTTGCCGCTGCGTGCGCCGCCGAGGAGGACAACGAGCGTCAAAAGTCGATCCCCCGCCGCGCGATGACGCCACGGTCGTAGGCGTGCTTGATCTTGACCATCTCGGTCACGGTGTCTGCAACATCGACGAGCGCCTGCGGCGCGTCGCGCCCGGTCGCGACGATGTTGACCGATTTGGGGCGGTCGCGAATCGCGGCGACCACCGCTCCGCCGTCGATCCAGTTCCAATTCATCGGATACGTGATCTCGTCGAGCACGACCAGCTGATAGTCGCCGCCCGCGATCGCACTCGCCGCGAGCTTCCACGCGGCGGCGGCGCAACCCTCGCTCTTGTCGAGATCCGGCGAGTCCCACGTGAAGCCGTCGCCGCCCTTGAGCCACTCGACTCCGAGGCTGCGCGCGATCTTCTCCTCGCCCACCTTCCACGTGTCGGACTTGACGAACTGGATCACGCACACACACCAATCGCGCGCGAGCGCCCGCATGACGACGCCGAACGCGGCGGTCGACTTCCCCTTGCCTTCGCCTGTGTTCACGAGCACGAGCGACCGCGGGCGAGCCTTGGGTGCGGGCACCGGCTCAGGCGGATGCAGCACCGGTCTCGTCGGATCGCTCACGACGTCCTTCTTTGCGGCAGCACGAAGACGCTGCCGTTCTCGCGGATGACACGGACGTTCGCGCCGTAGTAGGAGGCGATGCTCGCCTCGGAGAGCACGTCCGCGGCTGCGCCCTCGGCGACGACACTCCCGCGGTCGAGTAGCAGCAGGCGATCGGCGTACTGCCCCGCAAGGCTGAGATCGTGCATCGCAGAGACGACGGTCAGATCGTCGTCATGGCGGAGCTCGTCGACGAGCTCGAGCGCCTGCTGTTGGCGGCCGAGATCGAGAGCGCTCGTCGGCTCGTCGAGCAAGAGGATGGGGGCTTCCTGTGCGAGCGCGCGCGCGAGCACCGCGCGTTGCAGCTCGCCGCCGCTCAGCGAGCCGAGCGAACGCTCGGCGAACGGGCGGAGCGCGAGCCTGGCGATCGCGCGCTCGGCTGCGAGCCGGTCGGCACGCGACTCTGTTGCGAGATAGCCGATGTGCGGCGTCCGGCCGAGCAGCACGTACTCGGCCACCGTCAGCTCCGGGGGCGTCTGCGGATGCTGCGGGACGAGTGCGATGAGACGGGCGATCTCGCGCCGCGTGCTCGAGATCACCGCGCGCCCATCGGCGAAGACCTGGCCCGAGAACGCAACGAGCCCCGCGAGTGCGCGCAGGATGGTCGTCTTGCCGGCGCCGTTCGGGCCGATGAGCGCAACCCATTCACCGCGGCGAACGGTCGTCGAGACGTCGCGCACGACCTGGGCCCGCCCGAGCGTCACCGAGACAGCGCGTACGTCGAGGGCAGTGCTCATGAGCCAATCCTCTTCGTCGTCCGGAGAACAACCGCAAAGAACGGCGCACCGAAGAATGCCGTCACAACACCGATCGGCAGCTCCGAGGGCGACATGACGGTGCGCGCGAGCACATCCGCCAGGACCAAGAAGCCCGCGCCGGCGAGAAGCGAGAGCGGCACGACTGCGCGGTAGCTCGTCGAAACGAGCAGCCGAATCGTGTGCGGCACGATGATCCCGACGAAGCCGATCAAGCCGCTCACCGCCACCGCCGCCGCGGTCCCCGCGGTGGCGGCGACGACGATCACGAGGCGCACCCGCCGTACGTCGAGCCCGAGGCTCGACGCCTCCTCGTCGCCGAGGCTGAGCACGTCGAGGATGCGCCGGTGCAGAAGGAGGATCGTCGAGCTCACCGCGATGTACGGCGTGACGAGCGCGACGTCGTGCCAGGTCGCGCTCTCGAACCCGCCGAGCAGCCAGGAGTAGACCTGGCGCAGGGTTTGCGTGTGCTGCTGCTGGACGAAGGTCTGCACCGCAGTCAGGAAGGCGGCGACGGTCACGCCGGCGAGGATCAGCGTGCCGGTGCTCCGGGCGCCGCCGACCGAGCGGCCGAGGACATACGCGCACGCAACGCCGAGGATCGCCCCCGCGAAGGCGGCCAGCGGGAGCAGCTCCCCGGCCCCGCTGCCGGCGGTCGCGTAGGCGATCGCGAGCGTCGCACCCAGGCCGGCTCCGGCGGCGACTCCGAGGAAGTACGGGTCCGCGAGTGGATTGCGGAACACGCCCTGATACGCGGAGCCGGCGATCGCCAGCATCCCGCCGACGAGAGCAGCGAGCACGACACGCGGCGCGCGTAGCTGCCACAGGACCGCCTCGTCGACCGTGCTCAACGGCGAGTGGACGTGCAACAGCGGCAGATGCGAGAGCGCCGACTCGACGATCCCGCCCGCGCCGATCGAGACCGGCCCGATGGCAAGCGCAAACAGAAGCGAGCCGAAGACGAAGGCGAGCGTC
>DATGEH010000205.1:0-8436 GCA_035310325.1 Gaiellaceae bacterium | reverse complement strand
GGTCGCGGCGCTCGCGGCGCCGACGGCTGCCTGGGCGCACGCGAACGTCGTCCGCACGGTCCCGGCCAACGGCGCGGTGCTCGCGCAGGGGCCGCTCGCGGTCAGCGTCGTCTTCGACGAATCCGTGCGGATCGGCCCGGGGATCGAGGCGATCCGGAACGGCGGCGGATCCATCCTCGTGGGGTCCCCGCATCTCGAAGGCTCCCGCACGCTCGCCATCCCGGTCAGGCGCGCGCTCGCGAACGGCGACTACTCGGTCCGCTGGTCGATCATCTCCGACGACGGGCATTTCGAGTCGGGCGTGATCGCGTTCGCGGTCGGTCTCGGCCGCGCGTCGCCGATCGCCGGGCTCTCGCCGAGGGCGAGCGGACCGACGACCGACACCGTCGTTGCGCGCTGGCTGTTCTTCGTGGGCGTTCTTGGTGCAGCCGGCATCGCGCTGTTCGCACTCGTCGGGCGGGCGGAGGGCGAAGAGAGGATTCCACTCGTCCTCGCGACCGCCGCGATGCTCGCCGCATTCGGCGCCGCCGACGAGGCGCATCGGGTTGGGCTCGCGACGCGCGACGGGACCGCCCTCGGCGCCGGCTTCGTCGTCGCGCTCGCCGTCGCTCTGCTCGCTGCGGCCGCGACGCTCGAACGCCGCGCGCTGCGTCCCGCGCTCGTGCTCGCGCTGGGCCTCGTGTTCGTGCCCGCATTCGCCGGCCATGCGCTCGACCCCGGCCTCAACCGCGTCAACGTCGCTGCGGACGTGCTGCACGTCCTCGGCGCGTCGGCGTGGGTGGGTGCCCTGCTCGGTGCCATGCTCTTCCGCCGCATCGTGCCGAGGCTCGCCGTCGGCGGTGTCGTGCTCCTCGGTGTGACCGGGATCGTGCGCGCGTCGTTCGAGCTTACGTCTGCCTCACAGCTCTGGGACATCTCGTACGGCCGCGTGCTGCTGGTGAAGACAGGTGTGCTGCTCGGCGCGACCGCGCTCGGACTGCAGAGGTGGCGGGTTCCCGAGCTCGTCCTCGTCGCAGGGCTGATCGTCGCGGTGGCGGTGCTCGTGGAGCTGCGCCCCGGCCGCAACGTGATCGCGGCGCCCGCGCAGGTGCAGGCGAACGAACGGACGCCCAATCCGCCGCCGACCGCGCCGGACGCAGTCGTGCTCGCGCGCGAGGCAGGACCGCTGGGCGTGATCATCGCCGCAGAACCGAAGCGCACGACGGCAATCGTCCTCTCTCCCGCCGGCGGCGGGCTGAGCGGCCTCGACGTGCATATCGACGGGCACGCGACGAGCATGTGCGGCAGCGGCTGCTACGTGGCCGACTTCGCGCACGGCCGCAGCGTCACCGTCGACGTGAACAGGTTCGGCCCACCGCAGCGGGCGACGTTCTCGCTTCCTGCGCACGCGCCGCGGGCGGAGACGCTCCTGCGCCTCGCAACGGCCGTGTACCAAGGGCTACACAGCGTCGCATTCAAAGAGCGGCTCGCCTCCGACGCGATTCACTCCGTCCGCTCGACGTGGCTGCTCGAGAAGCCGGCGCGCGTCAAGTACGTCATCCCCGGCGGCGCGAGCGGGATCATCATCGACAGCCGCCGGTGGGATCGCATCACGCCGACCGGCAAGTGGCAGGAGTCGCCGCAGCTGCGCGTTCCGCAGCCGGGTCGGAACTGGAACACCGCGATCAGCGTGCACGTCATCGCGCAGACCGCGACGACGGAGACGGTGTCGTTCGCCGATCCGACCGTGCCCGCATACTTCACGCTCACCCTCGACAAGCGCACGCTGCTGCCGCGCGTCCTGCACATGGTCGCGCCCGCGCATTTCATGGTCGACCGCTACACGGGCTTCAATGCGCCGCGGGCGATCCGTCCGCCCCGGTGATGTGCTCTTCCTCGAGCAGCCGCCACACGAAATAGCCGATCGCGGCGAGGAAGACGATGGTCTGCTCGGCGTTCATGAGGATGCCGCCGAGGTTCTGGTCGCGCGTCGGCGACAGTCCCCACAGGCGCGGAGCATGCTCGTAGAACGAGTAGAACGGGCGACTCGAGAAGATGAGCGCGAGGCCCAGGAATGACGACGTGACGAAGCCTGCACCGAGGTACGCGAGTGCCGCGGGCGTTGACAGGCGGCGGCTGACGATCGGCCACCAGAAGAGCAAGCCGCCCGCGAGGAGCAGCGCGTGCTCGATGTTGAGCGCCCAGTTCGTCCGCAGTGCCCAGTCGTAGAAGCCGGCGAGATGCGTGCCGTACCAGGCGCTGAGCCACAGCGGAAGCGTGTACCGCGCGCGGATGTGTCTGGCGCCGTGGCGGTTCAGTGCGGCGACCATCGTGGGCGTGAGGCCGAGGAGGACGAACAGCGGCGCGATGTCGGCGATCAGCGCGTTCTGCAGGAGGTGCATGAGCAGCAGCCGGTGCGCTGCGATCGTCTCGAGCGGCGAGTTGAGCGGCGCGGCGACGAGGAAGAGGCCGGTTGCAAAGAGCGCGATGCGCTTCCCGTCGCGCGGCCGCTGCCACGCATACGCGATCGCGGCGAGCACGACGACCACGAGGTACGCGTACTCGAACGAGAAGTCGGTCGGGCTCATGCGTGCGCCAGCCGCATGCCACGGAGTCGCGGCCGCAGCAGGACGATCGCAAGCGTGCCGAGCGTGAGCAGCTGCTCGCCCATCATCACGAGGCCTGCCCACTGCTGGTCGCGTACGTCGTTGTACGCCGGATAGAACGAGTGAAAGCTGAAGACGAGGACGTCGGTGAGCACCTGCCCTGCGGCGAACATCGCGGTCGCGAGCGCGAGCCGCGTGCCGACGGTGAGCCGCCGGTCGAGCAGGAGCGTCCACGCGAACAGCCCGAGGACTACGAAGCACGCGTGCTCCGTGTAGTGCAGGGAATCGTGCCGAAGAGCGAGGTCGTATAGATACGGCACGTGCCACACGGCGAGGTTCGCCGCCCAGAGTGCGAAGACGCGCCGTGTCGTGAGCGAGTTGACGATCCGCACAATCGGACGGGCGACCCCGCTGGGGAAGAAGAACGCGAGCAGCGGGCCGCGCAGGGCGAGGAGCATGAGCGCGGGGGCGAGGTCGCCGATCAGCACGTGCTGCGCCATGTGCGCAGAGAGCAACCTCTCGTCGGGCAAGACCTCGAGCGCGAGCACCGATGCGGCGAGGCCGACGCCGAAGAGCACGACGCGGTCCCAGCCGGCGAGGTCGGCACGGCCGCGGCGTCGCAGGCGGACGAAGCCCTGCGCGAAGAGGATCGCCGCCACTCCCGCCGCGACGTACGGGACCATTACAACCCCAGGTGTTTCGCGATCACCATGCGCTGCACCTCGTTCGTTCCCTCTCCGATCTCGAGGATCTTCTGGTCACGATAGAGGCGCGAGATCGGGAACTCGTCCATGAAGCCGTAGCCGCCGTGGATCTGCAGCGATGCGTTCACGGCGCGGTTCGACAGCAGACCGGTGTAGAGCTTCGCCTGCGCGGCCGCGAGCCCGAACGGCTTCCCCCGGTCCTTCAGCCAGGCGGCGCGATACACGAGCTGCCGGCCCGCGTCGATCTCGGTCGCCATGTCCGCGAGCGCGAACTGGATCGCCTGGAACGTCGCGATCGGCCGGCCGAACTGCTGCCGCTCCTTCGCGTACGCGAGCGCGAGGTCGTACGCGCCCTGCGCGAGCCCGACGCCCATCGCGGCGACGGAGATGCGTCCGCCGTCGAGGATCTCCATGAACTGGTGGAAGCCCTGCCCGCGCGGCCCGAGCAGATTCCGTTCCGGAACGGCGCAGTCCTTGAACGCGAGCTCGCGCGTGTCGGACGCGCGCCAGCCGAGCTTGTGCATCGGCGGAGAGATCTCGTAGCCGGGCGTCCCGTTCGGGACGATGATGTTCGAGGTCTCGCCGTCAGCGGTGAGCGCGGTGATCGTCACGCACTCTGTGATGTCGGTCCCGGCGTTCGTGATGAACATCTTCGAGCCGTTCACGACCCAGCTTCCGTCCTTCAGCTCGGCGCGCGTGCGGATCGCAGCCGCGTCGGAGCCGGAGCTCGGCTCCGTCAGCCCGAACGCGGCGAGGCCCTGCCCGGAGGCGAGGCGCGGCAGCCACTCCTGCTTCTGCTCCTCCGTGCCGAAGAGGTAGATCGGCATCGTCCCGAGCGACGTGTGCGCCGCGACGGTGATCGCGACGGACGAGTCGATGCGCGTCAGCTCCTCGATCGCGATCGCGTACGAGACGGTGTCGGCGCCGGCGCCGCCGTACTCCTCGGGGATCGGTATGCCCATCAACCCGAGCTCGGCCAGCTCGGCGACGAGCTCGTAGGGGAAGCGCTGCTCGCGGTCGAGCTCTTCCGCCAACGGCAGGACCCGCGTCACGGCGAATTCGCTCACGGTGCGCCGCAGGAGCTCCTGTTCGTCGGTGAGGTCGAAGTTCATGCGCGTCCCTCGCCGGCGTCGGCTCTCGCCGGGCCAAGCCCGGCTTCGCCGACGCCTGATGCCGCTCGCGGCAGGATGCTGCGCTCGCGTCGCTTGGCCGTACTAGTTGTACTGTCCTGCGCGCCGCTCGCTTGCCTCCCTTGCGAGCGGCCTCCGAGGAACGCGCGGTGCGGTCTCAACCCTCCACGCATCATGCGAAGCTCGACGCGAGCTCCGCGAGGAGCCGCACGCCGTAGCCGGTTCCGCCTGCGACGCGGTAGTAGTCGCCACGGGAGCGCGAAAGAAAGCCCGTTCCAGCCATGTCGACGTGCGCCCACGGCCCCTCGCCGGAGAACTCCTGCAGGAACTCGGCGGCGAGCACTGGGCTGCCCTCGCGCAGCGTCGACCCGTTCTTCATGTCGGCGAAGTCGGAGTCGACGTAGCGGCGATAGCGCGGGTGGAGGGGGAACGGCCAGACGAGGTCGCCGCTGCGCGCGCCGGCGGCGAGGATGCGGTCGCGCCACTCGTCGTCGTTTGCGAAGAAGCCCGCGTACAGGTCGCCGAGCGCGATCACGATCGCGCCGGTGAGCGTCGCGAGGTCGATGACGTGCGTCGCGCCTTCGCGGCGCGCGTACCAGAGCGCGTCGGCGAGCACGAGCCTGCCTTCGGCGTCGGTGTTGATGATCTCGATCGTCTTGCCGTTCGCCGCGCGCAGAATGTCGCCGGGGCGGAACGCGTCACCGCCCGGAAGGTTCTCGGCCGCGGCGAGGACGGCGATGACGCGCACCGGCAATCCGAGCGCGGCGACGGCGCCGATGCCGTGCAGCGTTCCCGCGCCGCCGGCCATGTCGCCCTTCATGTCCTCCATGTTCGCGGCGGGCTTGAGCGAGATCCCGCCCGCGTCGAACGTGATCGACTTGCCGACGAAGCCGAGCACGACATCCCTGTTCGTCACCTGCGGCGGGTCGTAGCGCAGAACGATGAGGCGCGGCTCGTTGCGGCTGCCGCGTCCGACGGCGGCAAGAGCGCCCATGCCGAGCTTGTCCATCTCCTTCGGCCCGAGCGCTTCGACGCTCAGATGCTTGTGCTCGTCCGCGAGCTTCGCCGCCTGCTCGGCGAGCGTCTGGGGGTTGAGCTGGTTCGGCGGCATGTTCGCGAGATCGCGCGCGCGATTCGTCCGCTCGGCGAGCAGTGCGGCGCGGTCGGCTGCGGCGCGCAGGTCCTCCGTCTCGGCGTGCGCGATGGAGATGCGTTCGATCGGCCGCGGCTGGTCGCTGTTCTCGCTCTTCCAGCGCCCCGGCGAGTACGAGCCGATGATCGTGCCCTCGACGAGCGCGGCGGCCTGCTCGGGGAGCGAGACGGGCAGGCTCTCGTCGAGCAGCCACGAGACGGTGCCGCCGACGCGCGCGAGCTCGCGTGCGGCGGACGCGCCGGCCGTGCGTAGCGCCTCGGCGTCGACCGTCTCCCGCTTGCCGATGCCCGCGGCGATCAGTCGGGAGGCCGGCAGGCCGCCGTCGACGTGCAGGAGGATCGCCTCGCCGCGCTCGCCGCGCAGCTCTCCGCTGTCGGCGACGCGCTGCAGCTGTCCGCGCACGTCGCCGGTGAGATCGGTCGGCGGCTCCGTGACCGGAACGGCGAGCGCATCTGCGGCCGCCTTTCCGGGCAGCCCGATCTCGATCTCGACCCCCATCGCGGCGGGATGCTAGTCGACCGGTTTGTTGACCGGTGCCAGGCACCCGGCGTTCGTGCCTTGGCTACGAAGGGGCGAAAGACTGGTGCCTGGCACCGGCGTGACTAAAAGAGCTTCTGGAGCTTCATGGCCGCGCCCATGTCGCCCTTGATCTTCAGCTTGCCCGTCATGTACGCGCTCGTCGGGTTCTGCTCGCCGGCGATGATCTGCTCGAAGGTCTCCTGCGACGCGTTGATCGTGACGTCGGCGTCGCCGCCGCCCTCGGTGACCGAGACGGCCCCGTTGTCGACGTCGACCTTCCACGTTCCGGCACCGTCGATGTCGAAGACGTATGAGTTCGTCATCCCGGCGGTCTTACTCGAGTCGGCGCGCGACGCGAGGTTTGCGAAGAATTCCTGTGTGGTTTCAGCCATGGGCGTGACCTTATCTCACTCTTCCAGCTCGATGAGAAGGGATCCGCCGGCGACGCGGTCGCCCTCGCTCACGTGGACGGCGCGCACCGTGGCGTCATAGGGGGAGACGAGCGGCGTCTCCATCTTCATCGCCTCGAGCACGACGAGCGGCTGGCGCGCGTTGACGCGCGCACCCGGCTCGACGAGGACCTTGAGAACGGTGCCGGGCATCGGTGCCGTGACGGCCGACAGCTCGCCCGCAGCCGCGTGCTCGAGCGCGCCGTCGTCGACTGTCGGGCTCGGCCGCGGCGGCGGCGGTGCGACGTTGAGTCGCCAGGCACCCCGCCACGCCGGCGCCGTCCTGCGTACGGGAACGGGGGAGAGCGGCGGATGCTCGGTGAGGAACGCGGTGGTCGTCCGTCCGTCGCGCACGGCGGGATGGGCGACGAGCCAGCGCAGGAACGGAAGGTTCGTCGTCACGCCTGCGACCTCGGTCTCGTCGAGCGCAGTTGCCAGCCGGTCGAGCGCGTCGCCGCGGGTCGCGCCGTGCGCGACGAGCTTCGCGATCATCGGGTCGTACGACGTTCCGATCTCGTCGCCCTCCTCGACGCCCGCGTCGACGCGCACGCCGGCCGGCAGGCGCAGGCGCTCGATCCGTCCCGCCTGCGGCAGGAACGTGTGCGGGTCCTCCGCGTACAGACGGACTTCGACTGCGTGGCCGACGAGCTCGGGCTGCAGGTCGAGGTGGGCGCCGTCGGCGATGCGCAGCTGCTCGCGTACGAGGTCGACGCCGGTGACGAGCTCGGTCACAGGGTGTTCGACCTGAATACGCGCGTTCAGCTCGAGGAAGAAGAACTCTGCGCCGTCGAGCACGAACTCGGCGGTGCCCGCGCTGACGTAGCCGATCGCGCGCGCGAACGCGATCGCAGCGTCGCTCATGTGTGCGCGCAGCGTCTCGTCGAGCACGGGCGACTCCTCGAGCACCTTCTGGTGGCGCCGCTGGATCGAGCACTCGCGCTCGCCGAGCGAGACGACGGTTCCGTGCGCATCGGCGAGCAGCTGGATCTCAACGTGCCGCGGACGCTCGAGGTAGCGCTCGAAGAACACCGTGTCGTCGCCGAACGCGGCGAGCGCTTCGCGGCGCGCGGCGTCGATCGCGTCGTCGAGCTCATCCTCGCTGCGCACCACGCGCATGCCGCGGCCGCCGCCTCCCGCCGCAGCCTTGACGAGGAGCGGAAAGCCGAGCAACTCAGGCTCGCCGCTCGGGAGGATCGGCACGCCCGCTGCGCGCGCCGTCTCCTTCGCCGCGAGCTTGTCGCCGCCCGCGCGCAGCGCGGCGGGCGGAGGCCCGACCCACGTGAGCCCGGCGGCGAGCACCGCCTCGGCGAGCTCGGCGCTCTCGGCGAGGAAGCCGTAGCCGGGGTGCACGGCGTCGGCGCCACTCTCGTGCGCGGCGCGCACGTGCTCGGCGGCGTCGAGGTACGACGGGATCTCGATCGTCGCGTCGGCCGAGCGCGCGTGCAGCGAGCCGGCATCGTCGGGTGTGACCACAGCGACGGTCGCGATTCCTTCCTCGCCGCAGGCACGGAAGATGCGGAGCGCGATCTCGCCGCGGTTCGCGACGAGCAGCTTCTTCATTTCCAGTTCGGCTTGCGCTTGTCGAGGAAGGCGCGCAGGCCCTCCTGTCCTTCGTCGCTCGCACGGCGCTCGGCGATCCAGCGCGCGGTCTCGGGCCCGTCCGGCCGTTCGCGGACGAGCCGTTTCGCCCAGCGCGTCGCCTGCGGGCCGGCGCTCATGAGCTCGCTCACGATGTGGTCGACGGCGGCGTCGAGATCGTCGGCGACCTCGTGCACGAGCCCGATACGCAGTGCGGTCTCGGCATCGAAGCGCTCGCCGGTGAGGAAGTAGCGCCGCGCCGCACCGGGGCCGATCTTCGCGAGCGCGAAGGGCGAGATGACCGCGGGGATGATTCCG
>DATGEH010000204.1:0-60994 GCA_035310325.1 Gaiellaceae bacterium | reverse complement strand
GGGACCGTTCGTCGTCGAGCGGTACGCCGTCGACCACGACATCCCCGGCGCCTCCGGCTTCCTCGTCCACACCGACGCCGGCGTCGTCGCCTACAGCGGCGACCTCAGGTTGCACGGGCGCCATCCCGAGCTGACGGAGCGCTTCGCGGAACGTGCACGCGGAGCGCATGCGCTCGTGATGGAGGGGACGACGCTCACGGGCGACCCACGTATCGTCCTCCGGCCGGAGAGCGAGGTCGAGGCCGCGTTCGACGACGCGCTCGCGCGGACTCCGGGGCTCGTGCTGCTCACGCTGTACCCGCGCGACATCGAACGGGTCGAGTCGTTCACGACCATCGCACGGAAGCACGGGCGCACGATCCTGTGGCCGCCGGCGATCGCATCGTTCCTTCGTGCCTGGGGCATGCAGGGCGTGGAAGAGCTCGACGGCGCGGCGATCGACGCGGTGCGGAGCGACCCGTCCCGCTTCGTCGTCCAGATCGCCTCCGAGAGGCTCGACGTGCTGCTCGAGCTGCGCGTCGGCGTCGGCTCGATCTTCCTGCACGCGAACGGGGAGCCGCTCGGCCCGTTTCAGCCGGCGTGGGACCTGCTCCAGCAGTGGCTCGCGCGGCTCGAGATCCCGTTCGCGTCCATCGGGACGAGCGGCCACGCGACACCCCATGACCTACATCGCTTCGTCCAGCTCGTCACGCCGGACGTGCTCTATCCGCTGCACAGCGCGGACCCGCTCCGGCTCCTGCCGCCGCCGGGCACGACCCGCGTCATCGCCGAGTACGGTCGCTGGTACGACGTCCGCGCTCCGATCGAGTCGGCGCCGAAACGGGGGACGATCTGCATCGACTTGGACTCGACCCTGTGCGACACGAGCCCGCGCCACCACCTGATCGCGGACCCGCGCGAGGACACGGACTGGGTCGCATACTCGCTTGCGTGCGAGAACGACATGCCGATCCCCGGGGCGTGCCGGCTCGTCCAGCTTCTCGCTCCGCACTACCGGATCGTCATCGTCAGCTCCCGCGACGAGGCAGCGCGCGATCTGACCGAAGCATGGCTCGCCGCGCACGGCGTGCCGTACGACGAGCTCATCCTCGGCGGCGCCGACGGCGTGCCCCCGGGGCTCGAGGACTTCAAGGTGCATCATGTCGGCGGGCTCGTCGGACGAGGCGAGCAGGTCGCGCTGATGGTCGACGACATGCCGAGCCTGCCGGTGGCGATGCAGCTGCTCGGCGTCCCGGTCCTCACGGTGCGACCCCCGTACGAATGACCGCCGCCGGACACGGGATCGCGCTCAGCGGAGTGACGAAGCGCTTCGGCTCCGTCGTCGCTGTGGACGCCGTGGACCTGACGGTCGACGAAGGAGAGTTCATGGTCCTCGTCGGGCCGTCGGGCTGCGGGAAGACGACGCTCCTGCGCATGATCGCCGGGCTCGAGGACGTCACCGACGGACACATCGAGATCGGCGGCGGAGACGTCACCGACGTGTCGCCGCGCGACCGCGACGTGGCGATGGTGTTCCAGAGCTACGCGCTCTATCCGCACATGAGCACGCGCGAGAACCTCGGCTACGGGCTGCGGATGCGGAAGACGGAAAAGAGCGAGATCCGCCGCCGAGTGGACGAGGTCGCGCGCATGCTCGGCCTCGAAGAGCTGCTGGACCGGAAGCCGGCCCAGCTCTCGGGCGGGCAGCGACAGCGCGTCGCAATGGGCCGCGCGATCGTGCGCGAGCCCGCGGCATTTCTCATGGACGAGCCGCTGTCGAACCTGGACGCCAAGCTCCGGGTGGACATGCGCGCGCAGCTCGCGCGGCTGCACGAGCGGCTCGGCGTGACCACCGTCTACGTCACGCACGACCAGATCGAGGCGATGACGCTCGGCCAGCGGGTGGCCGTCATGCGCGACGGGCGCATCCAGCAGGCCGGCGAGCCGCAGGCCCTCTATCGCGAGCCGGCGAACCTGTTCGTGGCCGCATTCATCGGCTCGCCGTCGATGAACCTCGTCGAGGCCGCCGTCGCCGACGATTCGGTGTCGTTCGCCGGCTTCACCCTCCCGCTCGATCCGAAGCGGCGCCCGCGCCGCGCCGATAACGGGCGCGTGATCCTCGGACTGCGGCCGGAGAGCTTCGAGGATGCCGCGTTCGCCGAGCCGGGCCTGCCGCAGATCGAGGTCGAGGTCGGCGTGCTCGAGGACCTCGGCGCCGACGCGCACGTGATCTTCCCAATCGACGCGCCGCGCGTCGACGCCGTCGACCTGCGCGCGGCGCGCGAGAACGACGAAGCGATGCTCGTCGACGAGGGCGCGCTCTTCAACGCGCGCATCGACCCGCGTTCGAGCGCGCAGCGTGGCGGCCGTCTGCGGCTCGCTCTCGATCCCAGCCGGCTGCACTTCTTCGACCGCCGAACCGGAGACAGCCTGCTCTAAGGCACATGAGCGCGTACCTGGACCGCCCGTGGCTCGAACGGTACGAATCCGGGCTGCCCGGCGACGTCACGCCGAGCTTCTCCAACGCCCTCGAGATGTTCGCGGCAGCCGTCGAGCGCAGCGCGGACCGGCCGTTCATCCACTACTTCGACTCCTCGATCACGTTCGGCGCCGCGGACAGCCTCTCCGACGGACTGGCGCGCGGCCTGTACGAGCTCGGCATCCGGCGCGGGGAGCGTGTCGCCGTCTACGTCCAGAACATCCCGCAGTTCGTCCTGGCGCAGCTCGCGACGTGGAAGCTCGGCACGATCATGGTGCCGGTGAATCCAATGCTCAAGCAGCGCGAGCTCGAGTTCACCCTGAACGACTCCGGCGCCGCCGCCCTCATCACGCTCGAGACGCTGTACCGGGACGTGGCGGCGGCCGTCGTCCCTGCCACCCCGGTCCGCGTCGTCGTCACGACGTCGGAGCTCGACTTCCTCGACGCGCCGTTCCCGGCGTTGCTCGCCGAGGTGCGGCGGAGCCGGTCGACCGGGACGCACGACCTGCTCGAGCTCGCGCTCGCGCACGCCGGGCAGGAGCTCGGTCCCGTCGTCCTCGGGCCCGACGACGTCGCGTTCCTGACGTATACGTCGGGAACGACGGGGCCGCCGAAGGGCGCGATGAACACCCATCGCAACGTCGCGTTCAACGCGCAGGTGTACCGGGACTGGATCCAGCTCGGCGAGGACGACGTCGTGCTCGGAGTCGCCCCGCTGTTCCACATCACCGGGCTGATCGCGCACGTCGCCGTCGCCACGCTCGTGCCGATGCCGTTGGTGCTCTTCTACCGGTTCGACGTCGACACCCTCGTCGAGATGGTCGAGCGCTACCGGGCGACGTTCACCGTCGCGTCGATCACCGCTTTCATCGGTCTGATGAACCATCCCACCGCGCACGAGCGCGACCTCTCGTCGTTCACGAAGCTGTACAGCGGCGGAGCGCCGATCGCGCCGACGACGGTGGAGGCGTACGAGCAGCGCTTCGGGACGTACATCCACTCCGTCTACGGGCTCACCGAGACGACGTCGCCGTCGCACATGGTCCCGTTCGGCACGCGCGCGCCGGTCGATCCCGCCTCGGGCGCCCTCGCGGTCGGCCTCCCGGTCTTCAACACGATGTCGACGATCGTCGACGAGGACCACCGGGAGCTCCCGCCCGGCGACGCCGGGGAGATCGCGATCAGCGGCCCCCAGATCGTCCCCGGCTACTGGGAGAAGCCCGACGACACCCGGCAGACGATGCCCGGAGGCGTTCTCTACACGGGCGACGTGGGCTTCATGGACGGGGAGGGCTGGTTCTACGTCGTCGACCGGAAGAAGGACGTGATCAACGCAGCCGGCTACAAGGTCTGGCCCCGCGAGGTCGAGGACGTCCTCTACGCCCATCCCGCCGTTCGAGAAGCCGCCGTCGTGGGCGTCCCGGACGACTATCGCGGGGAGAGCGTCAAGGCGTTCATCAGCCTGAAGGCCGGGCAGAGCGCCGAGGAGGCCGAGTTGATCGAGTTCTGCAAGGAACGGATGGCCGCGTACAAGTATCCGCGCCGGATCGAGATCCTCGACGAGCTCCCCAAGACTCCCACCGGAAAGATCCTTCGCCGCGAGCTTCGAGCCGACCCGACCCATCAACCGCGGGGCTGAGCGAGCAAGGCCGAGCTGAGCCCGTCTCAACCCGCATTGGATCTCATTCGCTTCACCCTTGCAGAGCGCCGCAAAAGGTGAGAGTCGTGACCAATCGCACCACCTGATCGGATCTCGACGTCGTGAGGCGTAAAGCCCGGGCTCGAGTCCCGTCGCTCCCGTTGAGTTCTTCGCGCTGCGAGAGGCGTTCCGAATCAAGGATCGCCTCGCTGGGACAGCCCGGAGGTAAGCTTCGACTACCGGGGAGCCCCTATGCGAGGGGCTGAGAGAGCGCTTCCTAGCGTGTACCCGTCGAACCTGATCCGGGTCATGCCGGCGAAGGGAGCCGCTTGTCGCCGTCGATAGCCGAAGTCAACGCCGCACCGCTCCGCGGGGGCGGAGTCAGCGTCGTCGCAGAAGGGGTCGTCCGGGCGTTCGGCGAGAAGCGCGCACTCGACGGCCTCGACGTAGTCGTCCCTGCACAGGGACGCGTCGGCATCGTGGGCAGGAGCGGTGCCGGGAAGTCGACGCTGCTCTCGCTCGTGGCAGGCCTCGACGAACCCGATGCCGGCGAGATCTCCGTCGGCGACGCGACCGCTGCAGGCGATCGGCTTACACGCTGCGCGCTCATGCCGCAGCGCGACTGTCTTCTTCCCTGGCGGAGCGCGCTCGCCAACGCGGCGCTCGCGCTCGAAAACGCGGGAGTCCCGCGACGCGAGGCACACGATCGCGCGGCACCGCTCTTCGCACGGCTCGGCCTGGCAGGGGCTGAGCGGCTGCGGCCGGCGAAGCTCTCGGGCGGGATGCGTCAGCGCGTCGCGTTCCTGCGCACGCTGCTCGCCGACAAACCGGTGCTGCTCTTGGACGAGCCGTTCGGCGCGCTCGACGCGATCACACGCTCCGAACTGCAGGAATGGCTCGGCGCAGCACTGAGGGCGGAACCGCGGACGGTGCTGCTCGTCACCCACGACGTCGAGGAGGCCCTGCTCCTCTGTGAGCGGGTGCTCGTGCTTGCCGACGGTCGGATAGCCGCGGAGTTGAACGTGCACGTCTCGCGTGACGCGCCGCGACGCGAAGTCGTGACGAGCCCGGCCTTCGTCGAGCTGCGCGAGCGGGCACTGGAGGCGATCGGATGAGACGGATCTGGCCACCCCTCGCGCTCCTCGCAGCCGCGGTGGGCGTCTGGGAGTTGGTCGTGCGCGCCGCGCACGTGCCGGACTACCTCTTCCCTGCGCCCACCGCAGTCGCGTCCTCCCTCGTGGACGACGCCGGTCTGCTCGGCCGCGCGACGCTCGTGACCGTGCGTGAGATGGCGCTCGGCTACCTGCTGGCGGTCGCCGTCGCAGTCGCGATCGCCGTCGTGCTCCACTTCTCGACCGCACTCCGCAGGGCGCTGCTGCCGATCCTCGTGCTCTCGCAGACCGTGCCGACCGTGCTGCTAGCGCCCATCCTGGCGATCCTGCTCGGCTACGGGATCGAGCCGAAGCTCATCGTGGTCGCGGTCGTCTGCTTCTTCCCGATCGTCGTCAACGCCGTGGACGGCCTCCGCTCCGCCGATCCGGAGCTGGTGCGGATGATGCGGACGCTGCACGGCGGCCGGCTCGCGATCTTCCGCCGTGTCGAGCTGCCCGGCGCGTTGCCGGCGATCTTCTCCGGCGCACGCGTCGCGGCAACCTACGCCGCGGTCGGCGCCGTCTTCGGCGAGTGGGCCGGTTCCTCCGCCGGGCTCGGCTTTGTGATCCTCCAGGCCCAGCCCGCGCTCGAGACCGCACGCATCTTCGCGGCCGTGCTCGCTCTGAGCGCGCTCGCGCTTGCGCTGTACGCGCTCGTCACCCTCGCCGAGCGTTTCGTCGTCCCCTGGCAGCCGGAGGCCCGCAATGCCTAGAACCATCGTCGTCGCCGCACTCGCAGCGCTCGTCGCTCTCGTCCCCGCCGCACTCGCGGGCTCGCAGAAGATGACGCTGACGCTCGATTGGACGCCCAACCCCGACCACGTCGGCTTCTACGACGCACGCGACACCGGCCTCTTCGCGCAGGCCGGCCTCGACGTCGCGATCCACTCGCCGTCCGACCCGACCGCACCGCTCAAGCTCGTCGGCGTCGGCCGGAGCGACCTCGCCGTCAGCTACGAGCAGGAGCTCTTCTTCGCCGCCGCCAAGAAGCTGCCCGTCGTCGCGGTCGCCGCCGTGGTGCCGCATCCGCTCAACTCCTTCATGGCGATCGAGCCGCAGGTCACGTCGCTGCGCAACCTGAAGGGACGCACGATCGGCATCACCGGAGTCCCCTCCGATTACGCGACACTCGACACCGCTCTCCACGGAGTCGGGCTCACGCGCAAGGACGTCAAGGTCGTCACCGTCGGCTACAACCTGCTGCCGGCGCTGCTCGCCCACCGCGTCGACGTCGTGCTCGGCGTCTACCGCAACGTCGAGGGGATCCAGCTGCAGCTGCGCGGCCTCCACCCCACAGTCATCCCGGTCGACCGCGCCGGAGTCCCCACCTACGACGAGCTCGTCCTCGTCGCGAACAAGAACCGCCTGCGCGACGATCCCGCCTACCGGTCCGAGGTCAAACGGTTCGTCGGCGCGTTCCTCGCCGGCACCGACGACGCCCGCCGCCACCCCGCGCGCGCGCTCGCCATCCTGAAGAAGGTGACCGCTTCCGACCCGAGATTCCTTGCGCGCGCGACGCCGGCAACCCTGCGCCTGCTCACAGGGCCGAAGGGCGTCGGATGCCTCAGCCTCCCCGCGTGGCAGCGCTTCGGCGACTGGATGCGAGCACGGCAGCTGCTGAAACGCCCGATTCCTGCCGCGTCGGTCGTCGACGTCAGTCTGCTGCCGTCGCGCTGCCGCTAGGGCGCACGGCGAGCAACACGCCGCGCTCGAGCTCGATCCGCGCCTCGGGCGCGGCGAACACATTCGACACGCCGCGGCTCGAGCCGGGCTCGAGCGTCTCGGCGCGAAGCGGGTAGACGAGACCCTCCGTCACCACGCCGCTCGCCGGCCCGTGGACCGCGAACAGCGAGATCAACTCTCCGGGCTCGCCGTGCAGCGTGCGACCGCGGCGGACGACATGCACGGCAGCCACGCCGATCTGCGCGTCGACCTGGACCTCGGCATACGCATCGGCGGCGAGGACGAGCAGCGACCCGAGCAGGTGGTCGAGGCGTCCACCCGCGCTGCCGACGACGAGGATCCGCTCGGGCTGCAGCCGCAGTGCCGCGGCAAGCGCGAGCTCGAGATCGGTGGCGTCCTTGTCCACTACGTGCCGCTCGACGTGCTCGACGGCCGCCAGCGTCTCCGCCGAGATCGAGTCCAGGTCGCCCACGAGCAGGTCGATAGGCCCTGCCAGCTCGGCCCCGCCGTCTGCGGCGATCACCGTCGCGCCAGGCGGCAGATCGATGACGGCGGGACGGTCAGGCCCACCGGCGAGAACGACGACGGTCGCCATCGCCGACATTCTCGCCCGCGGAGCGACGTGGCCCGAGACCATCCACTACACGCGGTTCTCTTTCGAGTGGCTGACGCGGGTTCGAGTGCCGTCGCTCCCGTTCTCTTCAGGCTGCTGTCGCCCCACGCGGCGGTAGCTCCGCGAGCGGGCGGCGAACATCAGCCCCGCGGCCGCGAGCAGCGCGCCCCCGAACAGGCTCAGCCCGATTCCGACCCAGAGCAGCGCCGGGATCTTGACGCCGACGCCGATCGTCGCGGCGACCTGCGAAGACGGGATGATCCGCGGCTGGTCGCCGACCGTCCCGCACGGCTGGTCGACAGAGGCCGAGGTGGCTGTCGATGCATCGGGTTCGGGCGCCGTCTTCCGCGGCCTCGCGCTCGCCGGCGGGAGGCTGTACGTCACCGACTTCCACAATGGGCGTGTCGACGTCTTCGACGGGAAGTGGCGCAGGATCCTCCGTCACGCGTTCCTCGACCGTTCGATCCCGACGTGGTACGCACCGTTCGGCATCGCGGCGACGGGCGGCCGCGTCTTCGTGACGTATGCGTGGCGCGCGCCGGTGAACGGCAACGACGCACCCACCGGCGGTTACGTCGACGAATTCGACTCCGACGGGCGGCTCGTCGCCCGCGTCGGCGCGATGCGTCGACTCGACGAGCCGTGGGGTCTCGCGCTGGCGCCGCGCGGCTTCGGCCGGCTCGGCGGCGACCTCCTCGTAGCGAACTTCGGCACCGGCCGTATCAATGCGTACGCACGTCACGGCCGGAGCTGGACGCTCGCCGCACGGTTGCCGGTGGCCGTTCCCGGTGTCTGGGGCATCGCCTTCGGAACCGGTGGGCAGAGCGGCGCCCGCACGACGCTTCTCTTCGCCGCCGGCCCGCACCGCTGGCACGGCGCGTCAGAGGTTGCGGTTCACGGGGTCTTCGGATCGATCACTCCAACCTGAGGGCTTGGCTGTCTTCTAGGCTCCCCGCGTGGGCCTCACCCTCGACGAGCTGCAGCTCGCGGCGCGCAACCACGCGCTTCCGCTCGAGGCGCTGCGGCACGACATCACGCCGATCGGGCTCCACTACCTGCTCATCCACTTCGACATCCCGCACGTCGACATGCGCACATGGCGGCTTGCGATCGACGGGCTCGTCGAGACGCCGCTCACGCTCACGCTCGACGACCTGAAGGCGCGCCCAGCCCGCACGCTCGCCGTCACGCTCGAGTGCGCCGGGAACGGTCGTGCGTTCCTCGAGCCGCACGTCGTGAACCAGCCCTGGCTGCTCGAAGCCGTCGGCACCGCGGAGTGGACGGGCACCCCGCTTGCGCCGCTGCTGGCCGAGGCGGGCGCGAGCTCCGACGCCGTCGACGTCGTCTTCACCGGGCTCGACCGGGGCGTGCAGGGCGACGTCGAGCACGACTATGCGCGCGCGCTCCCGCTCGCCGACGCGCTGCGCGACGAAGTGCTCCTCGTCTATGCGATCAACGGCCAGCCGCTTCCGCCACAGCACGGCTTCCCGCTCCGGCTCGTCGTTCCCGGCTGGTACGGGATGACGCACGTGAAGTGGCTCCGTTCGATCACCGTTGCGGACACGCCGTTCGACGGCTGGCAGCAGACGGTCGCCTACCACCTCGACGAGGACACGCCGGTCTCGCGCATGCTTCCGCGCTCCCTGCTCGTGCCGCCCGGCATCCCCGACTTCCTCACGCGGGCGCGAACGCTCGCCGCCGGACCGTGCATGCTCGAAGGGCGCGCGTGGTCGGGCCACGGTGCGATCGAGCACGTCGAGGTGAGCACCGACGGCGGACGCACGTGGGGCCACGCAACGCTTGCCGAGCCGGTGTCCGAGTTCGCGTGGCGCGGCTGGAGCTTCCGCTGGGACGCGACGCCGGGCGAGCACGTTCTGTCGTGCCGCGCAACCGACGCGAGCGGACGCACGCAACCGGACGAAGGCGCATGGAACGAGGGCGGCTACTGCAACAACGCCGTACAGCGCGTGCGCGTAGCGGTCAGCTGATTACCAGCCGCGCCAGCTCTGGCGGGAGAGGAAGAGACCGTGGCCGGTGCGCGAGACGCACGTGAGCCCCGTGACGCGCGACGTGCACGTGTACACGCTGAACTTCCATGCCTTCCCGTAGGGAAGCGTCGTGTACTTCGGGTAGTTCTTGTTCGAGTTGTAGAGGATCCCGCCCGAGCAGACGAAGTCGCCCTTCCGCGTCGCGTTGAGCGCGAAGCCGTGCCAGTCGAGGCCCGAACGTGCCATGCACTGCCGCTGAATCTGCTTCAGGTAGCTCACCTGCTTGATGTCGCACAGGAGCGAGCTGCCGCCCGGCACGTAGAAGCACGAGATGTTCCCCGTCGGCGTGCGGATGCCGGGAAGCGGCACGAGCGCGAGCACCGCGAGGGCGAGCGGAATCATCTGTTCGAGCGTAGGGCGCGCAGGTCAGGACGCTGTGAACAGCTCCGCTGCGAGACGCTGGACCTTCGCGTCGATCTCGTCCCTGATCCTGCGCACCGTGTCGAGATCCTTGCCGGCCGGATCCTCGAGATCCCAATCCTCGTACCGCTTGCCGGGATAGACCGGACACGCGTCGCCGCATCCCATCGTGATGACGACGTCCGAATGCCGGACGTCGTCGTCGGCGAGCGGCTTCGGAAACTCCTCGCTCAGGTCGATGCCGAGCTCGCCCATCGCCTCGACGACAACCGGGTTGATCTCCTCCGCGGGCGCGCTGCCCGCCGACCGGACGAGCACAGCGCCATGCGAGCGCAGCTTGAGCAGGCCGGCCGCCATCTGGCTGCGCCCCGCGTTGTGCACACACACGAAAAGGACTTCGGGGCGCTCCGCCACAACCCCATTAAACGCCAAACCCGGCCGCTCCGAAGAGCCACCGGGTTTGACTCGGTCACCCTTTCACATGCGAGTCTCCGCTGTCAAGCATGCTCCTCGCAGCCGACCAGGGAACGACCGGAACGACGTGCCTCGTCGTCGACGACGAGCTCGTCGTGCACGGCCGCGGCTATGTCGGGGTCTCGCTGCGGACGCCGCGGCCGGGCTGGGTCGAACAGGATCCGGAGGAGCTGTGGTCGAGCGTCGAGCGCGCGGCGGAGATCGCGCTGGCCGCTGCAGGCATCGCCCCGCACGAGCTCGACGCGTTCGGAATCGCGAACCAGCGCGAGACGACGCTCGTCTGGGACCGGCGCACCGGCAGGCCGGTGTACCCGGCGATCGTGTGGCAAGACCGACGCACGGCGGAGCGCTGCCGCGAGCTGCCGGCCGACCTGATCCGCAATCGCACCGGACTGACGTGCGACCCGTACTTCTCCGCGACGAAGCTCGAGTGGATCCTGCGCGAGAACGGCCGGCGGAACGGGCTCGCCTTCGGGACGGTCGACACGTGGCTGCTCTGGAAGCTGACGAACGGCGCGGTGCACGCGACCGATGCGACGAACGCGTCGCGCACGCTCCTGCTCGATCTCGCAACGCTCCGCTGGGACGACGAGCTGCTCGCAGTCTTCGGCGTCGACGCGGCGCTCCTGCCCGAGGTGCACCCATCCGCGCATGCGTACGGCGAGGGCAAATTACTCGGGGCAACCGTGCCGGTCGCAGCGCTCGCCGGCGACCAGCAGGCCGCGCTCTTCGCGCACGGCGGCGCGAAGGTCACGCTCGGCACCGGCGCGTTCCTGCTCGTCGGCACCGGTGACGACTGCTCCCCGCCGCCCCACGGCCTCGTGCGCACCGCGGCCGCGGGCGGCGGGTACGCGCTCGAGGGATCGGTGTTCGTCGCCGGCGCGGCGCTCCAGTGGCTGCGCGACAAGCTGGGCCTCTTCGGCGATGCCGCCGACAGCGAGGCGCTCGCCCGCTCGGTCGACTCGACGGAAGGCGTCTACTTCGTCCCCGCCCTGACAGGCCTCGGCTCGCCGCACTGGGCGCCGGACGCGCGCGGGCTCGTCTCCGGCCTGTCGACCGGGACGCGGCGCGAGCACCTCGTCCGCGCCGCGCTCGAGTCGATCGCCTACCAGGTGCTCGACGTCGTGGACGCGCTACCCAACCGGCCCGCAGTGCTCGGCGCGGACGGCGGAGCGACCGCGAACGGCTTCCTCATGCAGTTCCTCGCCGACGCGCTGCAGATCCCGGTCGAAGTGGCGGCCGAGCGGGAGATGACGGCGCTCGGCGCGGCCGCCCTCATCCGCCCCGATGCTCCGCCCCGAGCTCCGGCCGCGCGCTATGAGCCGGGCGCCGACGTGTCCGCGCTCGTCGCCGGCTGGCGCGAGGCGGTCGGCCGCACGCTCACCTGACGCAGGACAAGCGAGCCGATCGCGAACAGCAGCGCCTCGACGAGCGTGATCGCGACGCGGTTCAGCACAGTTGCGCCCAGCGCCGCGCCCTGCGGCGCGATGGCGAGGATCATCCCGTACATCGACGCCTCCCTCGCGCCGAGACCCGACGGCGCGAACACCGCGAGCACGGCAACGATCGCTCCGGCTGCCGCAGTCCCGCCGAGGAACACGATCGTCGACACGCGCGGATGCGCGTGCACCGAGCGCAGCAGCAGCCACAGGCCGGTGCCGCCGACAACCCATGTCCCGCAGTAGAACGTGAGCAGCATCGCCATCGTCCGCCCCCGCACCGGCGGCAGCGCGTCGCGACCAAAGCGCCGCAAGATCCGCGACGACAGCGGCCGAAACACGCGCGGTTGCACGAGCACCGCGATGACCACGCCGAACGCGACGAGCGGCGCGATCGGCGCGTCGACGCCGCTCACCCACGCGAGCGAGATCACGAGCACGATGACGCCCGACACCGCCGACAGCCCCGCCTCGAGCAGCATCGCCGCGGTGACGAGTGCGCCGTCGGTGACGCCCACACGCCGCATCGCGACGACCCGCGCAGCCGGCGTCCATACGCCGCCGGGAACGTACTTCGCGAGCATCGACACCATCTCGGCGCGCAGCGCACCCGGATACGACACCTCGTAGCCCCACTCGCGCAGGATCCAGATCCAGCCGACGACGAAGACGAGGTAGTACGCGGCGACCGCGAGGCAGGCGAAGACGAAGTACCACGGATCGGCGTCCCGCAGGTCCCTGCCGGCGGCGTGGAACGACCCGCGCACGGCCCAGCCGACCGAGCCGAGGAAGACGACGAGGATGGCGAGCTGCGCCGCGGCGACGAGCCGCTTGTGCGCGGCTAGGAAAGATTTCGCTCGAGCCACTCGCACGTCAGCCGGTACGCCCGGACCTCGTTCGGGTAGCGCGTGAAGCCGTGGCCTTCGTCGTCGAAGACGACGTATTCGACGTCGCGGCCGAGCTCGCGGAGCCGCTCGACCATCTGGTCAGACTCGGGCTTGACGACGCGCGGGTCCTTGGCGCCCTGGATGACGAGCAGCGGCGCGCGCACCTGGTCGACGTACGTGATCGGCGAGCGCTCGAGCAGGAAGTCCTGCTCCGTCTCGGCGTCTCCGACCCATTGCGCCATGAAGCGCAGCCACTGCGGCGGCACGGCGCGCGCGAACGTCACGAGGTTCGAAGGGCCGAAGATGTCGACGGCCGCGCGCCAGTACTCCGGCAGCCGCGTGACGCAGGTGAGCGTCGCGAATCCCCCGTACGAGCCGCCGAAGACGGCAAGCCGGTCGCCGTCGACGAACGGCTGCGCCTTCAGCCACTCGGCCGCGTGACGCCAGTCCTCGAGGTCGCCGCCTCCCCAGTCGTGGTGGATGAGCTTCTGGTATGTCTTGCCGTACCCGGTGGAGCCGCGGATGTTGGTCGCGAGCACGCCGATCCCGCGGGAGAGCAGGTACTGGATGTACGGGCGGTACATCGTCTTCTCCTGCGACTCCGGGCCGCCGTGGATGAGAACGGCGAACGGCGAACGGCCGTTGCCGGCCGGCCTGTACAGCCACGCCGGGATCATGCGGCCGTCGAAGCTCTCGTAACGGATGAGGTCGGGCGCCTGCAGGTCGAGCTCGGTGAGCGCCGGCTCCCTGCTCTCGGTGACCGCGCGCGCGTCCCCCGTCGCCGTCTCGACGACGAAGACTTCGGCGGGGCGTGTCGGCTGATCCCAGACGAGCGCGACGCGTGAGCCGTCGGCCGAGACGGAGATGCCGGAGCCGAGGTACGACGTCGTGCCCTTCGGCAACTTCGGCGCCGGCAGGTCGACGTTGCATTCGACGTCCCGAATGCGGAGAACGGCCCAGCCGTCGTCGTTCTCGACCCAGGCGACGACGCGACCGTCCTTCGAGCCGGCGATCTCCTCGATCTCGCGCCCCGGCGTTTCGATCCACTCGAGCGGGCCGTCGAGCGGCTTGAACGCAAGGCCGGTGAACTCGCGCCCCTCGTCGGTGAGAACGTAGACACCGGAGCCGTCCGCCGCCCACGGGCCGGGGAAGTACTTCGCCTCTCCGTCGTGCGGCGTCAGCTCGGTCGCGTCGCCGGACTCGACGTCGATCGTGTGGAGCGAGAAGTCGGTGTTCGAGCGCGCGTCGATCGCCAGCACGGTCGAGCCGTCGGGCGAGAAGCCCATGGCGAACGCGTACTTCCCCTCGCCGAAGAGATAGCGCGGCTCGGCCGCGCTTCCGTCCCAGAGGAAGACCTCGCCGTCGGTGGGCTTCCGCAGGTTGGCCGAGAAGACGAAGTTCTTTCCGTCCTTGGCCCACGCGCCGCCGGAGATCTCGTGCTGGACCTGTTCGCGGTCGGTGAGCTGCTCGAGCTCGCCGCCGCCGGCGGGGAGCAGATAGAGCTGGTGGAACTCGTCGCCGTCGCGGTCGGCCTGGACGAGGATGGCGCCGTCGGTCCGCACGGCGACCCCGCGCACCGAGTTGTCGGTGAAGTGCGTCAGCTGCTCGGGTTCGCCGCCCTCGACGCCGACGCGCCAGAGGTTGAACTGGCCGGATCGGTTGGTCGAGAAGAGGACGCTCTCGCCGTCGGGCATGAGCTGCGCGACCGAGAAGAAGCGGCGGTAGGCGAAGAAGCTCTCGAAGGGAGGAGTGGCGATGGCGAGAGCCTACAAGCGCAGTACGGCCGAGCCGCGAACGTCACCCGCGCGGAGGCGGTCGAGCGCGTCGTTCGCCTGCTCGAGGTCGAAGACCTCCACTTCGGTCCGGACCGGCACCTGCGGCGCGAGCGCGAGGAACTCGTCGCCGTCGCGACGTGTGAGGTTCGCCACCGAGCGCACGACCCGCTCCTCCCACAGAAGCTCGTACGGGAAGCCCGGGATGTCGGTCATGTGGATTCCTGCGCACACCACGACGCCGCCCTTCGCGAGCGCGCGCAACGCCGCGGGGACGAGGGCACCGACGGGCGCGAACACGATCGCCGCGTCGATCTGCTCCGGCGGCAGCTCGTCGGACCAACCCGCCCATTCGCAGCCGAGCTCGAGCGCAAACGCGCGCGCCGCGTCGTCTCCCGGGCGCGCGAAGCCGAACAGGCGTCGGCCCTGATGGCGCGCCACCTGCGCGACGATGTGTGCGGACGCGCCGAAGCCGTACAGCCCGAGACGCTCCGCGTCCCCCGTGAAGCGGAGCGAGCGATAGCCGATCAGGCCGGCGCAGAGCAGCGGTGCCGCCTGTACGTCGTCGTACCCGTCGGGAAGCTCGAAGCAGAAGCGCTCGTCGGCGACGACGTACTCGGCGTAGCCGCCGTCGAGGTCGTAGCCCGTGAAGCGCGCGTTGTCGCAGAGGTTCTCGCGTCCGGTCGTGCAGTAGCGGCACGTGCCGTCGGTCGAGCCGAGCCACGGCACACCGAGCCGGCGGCCGTCGTGGCTCTCCCCCACGATCTGGTGGCCGGGAACGAGCGGCAGCTTCGGATGCGGCAGCTCGCCGTCGACGACGTGCAGGTCGGTGCGGCAGATCGCACAGGCGCGCACGCGCAGCAGCACCTGTCCTTCGGACGGCGTAGGCGCGGGCAACTCCCGCAGCTGCAGCGGTTCCCCCGGCCGGTCGAGCACCATCGCGCGCACGAGTAGATTCCTACCGTGGAATCCACCCTCCCGTACAGCTGGTACTCCGATCCCGAGGTATTACGACGCGAGCAGGAGAAGATCTTCCGCTCCGCGTGGCAGTACGCCGGGCACCTTGGCGAGCTGCCGGAGCCCGGCACCTTCTTCACGACGCGCGCAGGGCGCACCCCGGTCATCGTCACACGCGCGCGCGACGACGAAGTACGCGCATTCCTCAACGTCTGCCGCCATCGTGGCTTCCCGGTCGCCGCAGGCGCCGGCAAGCGCGAGACGATCCAGTGCCCGTACCACGCGTGGACATACGGGCTCGACGGCTCGCTGCGCGCCGCGCCGCGCGCGAACGAGGAAGAGGACTTCCACCAAGACGAGCTCGGTCTCGTCCCCGTCTCGGTCGGCACGTGGGGCCCGTTCGTGTTCGTCAACGCTGACAGAGACGCCGAGCCGCTCGCAGATGCGCTCGGATCGATGCCCGCGCAGGTCGCCGAGCTCGGTCCCGACGTCGGCGACCTCACCCATTACACGCGCTGGGAGGCGGAGATCGACGCGAACTGGAAGATCGTGTGCGAGAACTTCCTCGAGTGCTACCACTGCCAGGTCGCACACCCGGGCTTCTCCGCGATCATCGACGTCTCGCCGGAGTCGTATGCGCTCTCGACCGAAGGCCCGCTCTCGAGCCAGCGCGGCCTCGTCCGCGACAGCGTCACGATCGAAGGCGAGCTGCCCCGCAGCCAGTTCCACTTCCTGTGGCCCAACCTGACCGTGAACATCTTCCCCGGCCACCCGAATGTCTCCATCGGGCCGGTCGTCCCGGTCACTGCCGAGCGGACGTACCGGTTCCTCGACTACTTCTTCGCGCCGGGCGTCAGCCAGGCGTGGATCGACGAGCTGATGGCGTTCGACGCCCAGGTCGGCAGCGAGGACAAGGCACTCGTCGAGGGCGTCCACCGGGGATGGCCTCCGGCGGGCTCGCGCACGGAAACCTCATGAGCCGGAGCGAGCAGCTCATCGGCCACTTCCAACAGCTCACACGGAGCGCTCTAGAGCGATAGATTCGGCTCTTCCGGTTCCAAACTGACAGGAGGGTTACCCGTGAAGCGTCTTCTCCTCGCCGTCGCCGTCGCGGCACTCGTCGCGATTCCGGCTGCGTCGGCCAGGCAGGCGGCAGCACCGACGCTCAAGCCCGGTCATCTGACCGTGGGTCTCAACCCACCGGCTGTCGGCTTCCAGGTCGGCACTCTTCGGGGCAACAGCGTGATCAACCCGCACGGCTTCGAGATCGACCTCGCCAAGGACATCGCGGCGAAGCTCGGCATCTCGGCGGCCAACATCAGCTGGATCAACATCCCGTTCGACACCCTCTTCCGCCCGGGCACCAAGCCGTTCGACTTCGCCTTCGAGGAGTCGACGATCACGCCCGCGCGCGCGAAGGCGGTCGACTTCACCTCGTCGTACTTCAACGCAAACCAGGGCGTGTTGATGAAGGTTGGCGGCAAGTCGCCGACCAGCCTCGCGCAGCTGAAGGCACTGAAGCTGTGCGCCCAGTCGACGACGACGGGCCTCGACTACCTGCAGCACAAGCTGCACGCAGCACACATCCAGATCTACAACACGACCGCCGCCGCGTTCGCCGCCGTCCAGGCCGGCCGCTGCGACGCGTTTGTGATGGACGTGCCGATCATCGCGTCGCAGAAGAAGACGAAGCCGTCGGCCTATGGGCCGATCGCCGGCCAGATCGAGACGCACGAGCAGTACGGCGGCGTGCTCTCGAAGGGTTCGAAGCTGACCGCTTCGGTCTCGGCCGCGATCAATGCGCTCAACGCAAACGGAACGATCGGGAAGCTGCAGAAGAAGTGGTTCGCGATCGACGTGTCGAAGATCCCAGTGCTCAAGTAGTAGGAAAGACGCCGTGCACCGCGTCCTGCAGGACTTTGCCGACCCGTTCTACTTTCGGCAGGTCCTGCCGGACGTGTGGTCGGGCTTCCTGATCAACGTCCACATGATGGTGATCGCGGAAGCCCTGGTGCTCGTACTCGCCTTGCTCATGGCGATCGTGCGGGGATTGCCGGGCCGCGGCGCAAAGCCGTTCCGCGGCCTGGCGATCCTCTACACGGACTTTTTTCGCGGCACTCCGCTGACGATCGTCGCGTACGCGTTCATCCTCGGGATCCCGGGACTGCGCTACGCGGGGATCTCGAACTATTCGAACGAGGTCTACGGGATCGTCGCACTCACCGTCGTCTACACGGCATACGTCACCGAGGTGTACCGCGCGGGAATCGAGTCGGTGCACGGGAGCCAGCGCATGGCCGCGCGCTCGCTCGGCCTCAGCTACGGACAGGCACTGCGCTACGTCGTGCTCCCACAGGCGATCCGCCGCGTCGTGCCGCCGCTCCTCAACGATTTCATCGGCCTCCAGAAGGACACCGCAATCATCGGCGCCATCGGCGTGACGGAGGCTGCTGCACAGGGCCAGAACTTCGCGAGCAGCTACTTCAATTTCACCGGGTTCCTCGTAGGCGCCGTGTTCTTCATCTTCCTCACGATTCCGCTTGCCCGCTACACCGATCACCTGATCAAGGCGCGCGAGCTGCGCGAGCGCGCGGCGATGGTATGACCACAGGCCATTTTGTCTCGCTCAGCGGGGTGACGAAGCGCTTCGGGGACCTCGAAGTGCTGCGCAAGGTCGATCTCGACGTCGACGAGCACAACGTCGTGTGCCTGATCGGCGCCTCGGGCTCCGGCAAGTCGACGCTCCTCCGCTGCGTCAACCTGCTCGAGAAGGTCGACGAAGGCGAGATCGTCGTCGACGGTCAGACGATCACGAACGGTGCCGTCGACGTGAATGCACTGCGTCGCAAGATCGGAATCGTCTTCCAGGCGTACAACCTCTTCCCGCACATGACGGTGCTGCAGAATGTCGCGCTCGCACCGCGCAAGGTTCGCGACCTCGATCCGAAGCGTGCACGTGCGACAGCGATGGAGCTGTTGCAAAGGATCGGGCTCGAGGACAAGGCGCACGAATATCCGGACCGCCTCTCGGGCGGGCAGCAGCAACGCGTGGCGATCGCGAGAGCGCTCGCGATGAATCCGAAACTGCTCCTGCTCGACGAGATCACGTCTGCGCTCGATCCCCAGCTCGTCTCGGAGGTGCTGAATCTCGTGCGCTCGCTCACCGAGGTCGGGATGACGATGATCATCGCGACGCACGAGATGAGCTTCGCGCGCGAGGTTGCGAACAAGGTGTGCTTCCTCGATGCAGGCGTCATCTGCGAGCAGGGGACACCCGAGCAGATCTTCACGCAGCCGACAGAGCCGCGCACACGAGAGTTCCTCGCGCGGATCATCGAAGCGGGGCGCATGTGAAGCTCTGGCGCACTCTCGAGACGCGGGCGCCGCTCGCAGTCGGTGGTCTCATCGCGGTGCCGCTCTACTTCGCCGCCCTGATGGCTTCGTCGCTCGCGCTCGACCGGCCGCACGTCGTCGGAAAGCACGAAGGGCCGAGCACGACGCCGACCGAGGTGAAGGTCTATCTCGCGGCGCTGATCGTGCCGGGGATCGTCCTCATTGGGGGCATCGCCGGCCTCGCGCTCAAGCGCCGCGGCATCTACGTTCCCGCAGTGGCGGGCATCGTCTGCTGCCTCGTCTTGCCGGGCATCTCGAACGGCTGGCTTGCACGGCACGAGCGCCGCTTCCCACTCGGAATGGACTTTCTAAAGGACTCCGACCCTTCGAATCTCAGCTCGCGGGGCGAGTGGGAGCACATCGCGCAGGCGACGGTGACGAGCATCACGCACTGGACGCTCGGGCTCGCGATCGGGACGATCGTCGTCGGCGTGCTGCTCGAGATCCGCCGGCGAACGGGTCGCGACGCGATCAGGATCGAGCCGCCTCCGGGTGACTTCGACACCGGCGGTGCGCCGCAGATCAGCGGTTAGTAGGATCCTCGCCGGGACATCGACTCGGGGGGGAGCGGATCGTCGGAGTGACGTTCGACGGGGTGACGAAGACGTATCCCGACGGAACGACGGCTGTGAACGGCCTCGATCTCGACATCAAGGACGGCGAGTTCATGGTCCTCGTCGGCCCCTCGGGCTGTGGGAAGACGACCGCGCTCCGCATGGTCGCCGGCCTCGAGGACATCTCACGCGGCGTGCTGAAGATCGGCGACCGCATCGTGAACCACGTCCCTTCACGCGACCGCGACAACCAGTCGCGCCGCGGGATCGGCGTGCTCGCGAGCTTCCAGTCGGAGGCATATCTCTGGCAGAACCAGCTGGCTGCGAACCCGCTCCCCTCCGGCGCCGTCGTGAACTCGGAGGTCGTCTCCAGACGGTAACCGGCCTGCTATCGTTAACCAGGTTAACGATATGCCGGCACTCGAGACTGACGCAGTGGCGCTTGCGGACGCCCTTCGCCCCGCCCTGCTGCGCATCTCCCGGGAGCTTCGCCGCGAGGCCGCGCCGAGGGCGTCTCGCCGGCGCAGGTCTCCCTCCTCGTATCGATCAAGTACGCGCCGGGCATAGGCGTCGGCGAGCTGGCGGCGCAGGAGCGGGTCTCGCCGCCGGCACTGACGAAGCACGTCGACCGGCTCGAGCGCGACGGGCTCGTCACGCGCACGCAGAGCGAGGACGATCGCCGGCGCGTCGGCCTCGATCTCACCGACGAGGGCCGGCGCGTGCTCCGGCGTGTCCGCTCGCGGCGCACCGCCTGGCTCGCCTCGCGGCTGCGCGAGCTCGACGAGGACGAGCGCGCCGCAATCGAGGCGGCCGTCGAGCCGCTCATGCGCGTGCTGCCGGACGAGAACGCGCGATGAAGCGCACGTTCTCGAGCTTCCGCTATCGGAACTACAGGTTGTTCTTCGCCGGGCAGACGGTCTCGCAGACCGGCTCCTGGATGCAGCGCATCGCCCTCGGCTGGTACGTCCTCCAGCTGACGAACTCGTCGTTCGACGTCGGCCTGATGGCGCTTGCGCAGTTCACGCCGTTCATGGTCTTCGGCCTCTTCGCCGGCGTCATCACCGACCGCCTCGACGCACGCCGTCTGGTGCTCGGAACGCAGTGGGCGCAGCTCGTGAACGCGAGCGTGCTCGCGTGGATCGTCCTTGCCGGCTTCGCTCAGCCGTGGATGCTCTACTCGATCGCGTTCATGAACGGGCTCGTGCTCGTTCTCGATGTCCCTTCGCGCCAGCAGCTCACGTACCGGATGGTCGGCCGCGAGTCGCTGCCTAACGCAATCGCCCTCAACTCGAGCCTGTTCAATGCGTCGCGCATCTTCGGGCCGTCGGCCGCAGGCATCGTCCTCGGTTTCGCCGGGGCAGGCGTGTGCTTCCTCATCAACGCGATCAGCTTCCTCGCCGTGCTGCTCGGCCTCTACGCGATGCGCACGCGTGACTTCTTCCCGCTCGAGCGCTTCGAACGGCCGTCGATCCTGAAGGGCACGCGCGAAGGACTCGCCTACGCCCTATCGCGGCGGCGGATGCTCGGCGTCCTCGGGCTCACCGTCGTGCTGAGCACGTTCTGCTTCAACTTCAACGTCACGCTGCCCGTGCTCGCGTACAAGACACTGCACACGCACGAGTGGGTGTACGCGCTCCTCTCCGCCACGTTCGGGGCAGGCGCGCTGGCTGGGTCGCTGATCGCGGCGTCGCTCGGGCGCGCATCGCTCAAGGTCATGGTCTTCGGTGCCGCAGCGTTCACGAGCGCAGAGCTCGTGCTCGCGCCGGTGCAGACCCCCTGGCTGTCTGCGGTGCTGCTGTTCGCCGTCGGCGCCGGCTTCACGGTGTGGTCGGCGAACTCGAACGCGAGCATGCAGCTGGCCGCACCCGACCATCTGCGCGGACGGATCATCGGGATCTACTTCTACGCGTTCAACGGCACCGCCGCGCTTGCAGGGCTGATGGCCGGCTGGCTGTGCGCGCGCGGGGGCACCGAGCTCGCGTTCACCGTCGCCGGAGTCGTCGGCCTGGCCGGGACGGCGGCGGCAGCGAGCGCGCTCCTGAGACGCAGCCGGCAGGCGATCGCGGAAGCGGCGCTGAAGCCGCAAGTTTCACCCTAGGCCGGCGTCTTCACTGTGGGGCCGGGCGGACGGCCGCAGCCCGTCCGGCCCCACTCCATGCGCGATGATGCGCCCGTGGAGTTCGACGGACTGCACATGCACGTCGTCGACGAAGGCGCGGGCGACCCGGTGCTGTTGCTGCACGGCGAGCCGACGTCGTCGTATCTCTGGCGCAACGTCATCCCGCCGCTCGTCGCCGCGGGCTACCGCGCGATCGCGCCCGACCTGATCGGCTTCGGCCGCTCGGATAAGCCCGAAGACATCGGCTGGTACTCGTACGACCGCCACGTCGCTTCGATCGCGCAGCTCGTCGAGGAGCTCGACCTGCACGGGCTCACGCTCGTCGTCCACGACTGGGGCGGGCCGATCGGCCTGCGGGTCGCCGTCGAGCACGAGGCGCGGATCGCGCGGCTCGTCGTCCTCGACACCGGCATCGGCGTCGGCGCGCCCGGCGAGACGTGGCTGCGCTTCCGCGAGGCGGTGCGCAAGGCGGGCGGAGCACTCGACATCGGGCGGCTGGTGGCTGCGGGTACCGCCCAGGGCTTGTCCGACGAGGTGCGCGCGGCGTACGACGCGCCGTTCCCCACACCCGAGTCGAAGGCCGGTGCACTCGCGTTCCCCGAGCTCGTCCCGACGGAGCCGGACCATCCGAACGCGGCGGCGATGCTGCGCGTCCGCGACGCTCTGCGCGACTTCGACAAGCCCGCGCTCGTCGTCTGGGGCGCGGAGGACGGCGTGCTGCTGCCGCCGGTCGCCGAGCGGTTCGTCGAGCTGCTGCGCGCCGCGCAGGGCCCCGTCCTGCTCGCAGGCGCCGGCCACTTCCTGCAAGAGGACCGACCGGCCGAGCTCGCGGCCGCGATCCTCGATTTCTTGGGAGATCCGGGGCTACAGTGAACGAACAGCCGTGGCCCTGTCCCGTGAATCCAGGCCAGCTGCGCTCTTCCTCGTCGGCGGGACCGCGGCCGGGGCGCTCTATTACCTGTTCGCGCCCGGGGGGACCGCGCAGGCGGCGATCTACGACACGCTCGGCGGCCTCGCGTTCTTCGGAATCGTCTGGGGAATCCGTACGCACCGGCCGCGGCCGGTGCTGCCGTGGCTGGTATTCGCGGCCGGCAACGCGCTGTTCGTCGCCGGCGACGCTGTCTTCGACTTCCACCCGAATGCGACGTCGCCCTCGGTGGCGGACGGCCTCTACCTCAGCGCGTACCCGCTGTTCGCCCTGTCGGTGGTGCTCCTGCTCGTCGCCTCCGAGGGCCACTACAGAAGTGGCGCCCTCGTGGACGCGGGGATCGTCACGCTCGCGTTCGCCGTCTTCCAATGGATCTTCGTCATGCAGCCCGCGATCCATGGCGGCGGCACCACCGAGCAGAAGATCGTGTACGGCCTCTATCCGGCGATGGACATCGTGCTGCTCGGTGGGTATGCGAGCTTCTTCGTCTCGCCCGCATGGCGCACGCCCGCGTTCATGCTGCTGGTCGCCGGCTTCGTGGCCCAGCTCGTCGGCGATGAAGTCGTCGGCCTCTCGAGCACCAGCTACCAGGAGGGCAGCTGGATCGACCTCACCTGGATGATGTCGTACGTCTTCTGGGGTGCTGCAGCGCTGCATCCCTCGATGAAGCAACTGACTGTGCCGCGGCGCGCGCCGGCGGTGCTCGTGGGCAGATCGCGGGTCGCCGTGCTCGCGGGTGCGCTGCTCACGGTCCCGGCCGCGCTCGTCGTCGCGCATGCGCGCGGAGGCTCTTCCAGCTCTTGGACAACCTCATCTCGAACGCACTCAAGTTCACGCACGCGGGGGGCCGCGTCGACGTGCGGGTGCTGGGCTCGTCGGAGGGCGCCGTGGTCGACGTGAGCGATACGGGCATCGGCCTTCCCAAAGGAGACGCGGAGCGGGTCTTCGACCGCTTCTTCCGTACCTCGACGGCGGTGAATGAGCAGATCCCCGGTACCGGCCTCGGGCTCTTCATCGCACGCGCGATTGCCGAAGCGCACGGCGGGCCCATCTCCGCGTTCTCGCCCGACGGCGGCGGGACGACGTTCCGCATCACGCTGCCGCTGCGCGCGGACGCGAACGTCGGTCCCGACCCCGCGGAGCTCGTGGCATGACGAGCCGGACCGTGCTCGTCGTCGAGGACGACGAAGACATCCTCTCGCTCGTGACCAAGCGGCTGCGGCTCGACGGCTACGACGTCATCGAGGCGAGAGACGGCGAGGAGGGGCTCGAGCTCGCGCGCGAGCAAAAGCCGAGCATCGCCATCCTCGATCTCGGCCTGCCCGGAATCGACGGGCTCGAGGTGCTGCGAGGCATCCGCGCCGACGCCGAGCTACGCGGGATGATCGTCGTGCTGCTGACGGCGCGCGCGCAGGAGGCCGACGTGCGGCGCGGCTTCGAGGGCGGCGCCGATGCGTACGTGCGCAAGCCGTTCTCGCCGACGAAGCTGTCGGAAAGCGTCAGCGAGCTCGTGAAGCGTCAGGCGTCGGGCGGGGCGTAGCGGTAGCCGAAGCCGCGCACCGTCTCGATCGGCGTCGAGTCGGCCGCGGCGGGATCGAGCTTGCGGCGCAGATATCCGATGTAGAGCTTCACCTGGTCGCCACCGACGCCGTACGTGTCGCCCCAGACGAGGTCCAGCAGCTGATCGCGGCTCAGCACCTGACGCGGGTTGCGCACGAAGGTCGAGAGCAGCCGGAACTCGAGCGGCGTCAGGCGCACGTCACGGTCGCCGACAATGACGCGACGCTGCGGATAGTCGATCGTGAGGTAGCCGTCGGCGTACGTCTCGAGTGCCTCATCGTCCGCAACTCGGCCCGCGCGTCGCAGCAGCGCCTCCACACGCGCGACGAGCTCCTGCCGGCCGAACGGCTTGACGACATAGTCGTCGGCGCCGCTCTGGAGCCCGCGCACCCGTTCGAGCTCGTCGCCGCGGGCAGTGAGCATGAGGACCGGCACGTCCGAGAGGTCGCGAATGCGCTCCAGCACCTGCCAGCCGTCGAGCTCCGGCATCGCGATGTCCAGCAGGACGAGGTCGGGCCGCCAGTCGTGGAACTCCCGCAGCGCCTCCCGCCCGTCCGCGGCGTCGTGGACGGCGGCGCCGGTCTTCTCGAGCAGGGTGCGGACGAGGTTGCGGATGTCCTCTTCGTCGTCGGCGACGAGGATGCGCGGATCGCTCATACCTACTTCATACCACGACCATCCGGCGATCCCTCGTTCGAGGACGACTCTTTACGCGATGGCCACCATCCTGATCGCTGAACCGGATCCAGGTACGTGGTCGTTGCTCGAGCTCCTCGTCCTGCGGCTCGGTCATCGACCGATCGGCCAGCGTGAGCTGGCTGGAGGCGAGTTGCCCGATCTGATGCTGCTGGAGCCGTCTTCGCGCCTGGGCTTGCGGCAAGCCCAAGGCCTGCGCGGGCGGCTCCCGCAGCTCCCCATCCTCTGCGTGAGCATCGTTCCCCCGAACGCGGAGACCCGCGAGCTCGGCACGGGCGGCTACATCATGAAGCCGTTCCGCCGGAGCGAGCTCGAGCGCGAGATCGAACAGGCGCTCGCGCCGGCCGAGCCGGCAGTCGAGCTTCAGAGCGCCTAGGCGATCGTCCAGGTCTCGCCGCTGTGCAGCAGCGCGGCGAGGTCGCCCTCGCCCCGCTTCTCCGTCGCCGCGGCAAGCTGCTCGGCCATGAGGTCGTCGTAGACCGGGCGCTCGACGTCGCGGAAGACGCCGATCGGCGTGCCGCCGTGCGTCTCCTGCGTCACGCGTGAGAGCGCGAACGCGAGCGCCGCACTCTCGTGCTTCGCGTCGTGGACGAGCACGCCGGCGTCGTCGGCGGCGCAATCCTCGATCGACCCGTCCGACCGCTGGCGCAGCGCCTTCTGCAGGTCCTTGCCCCAGCGAATCGGCTCGCCGTCGCGCAGCGCGATGCGGTTGATGCCTTCCTTGTCGTCGCGCACGAAGTCGAACGCCTCGTCGTTGAAGATCGGGCAGTTCTGGAAGATCTCGACGAACGCGCTGCCGCGATGCTCGGCCGCCGCGCGCAGCACGTCGGTCATTCCCGCCTTGTCGGTGTCGACCGCGCGCGCGACGAACGTCGCCTCCGCGCCGATCGCGAGCGACAGCGGATTGAAGGGCCAGTCGAGCGAGCCCATCGGCGTCGACTTCGTCACCTTGCCGAGCTCGCTCGTCGGCGAGTACTGCCCCTTGGTCAATCCGTAGATGCGGTTGTTGAAGAGGAGGATCTTGAAGTTGACGTTGCGGCGCAGCGCATGAATGAGGTGGTTGCCGCCGATCGAGAGCGCGTCGCCGTCGCCGGTCGCGACCCACACGGAGAGATCCGGTCGCGTCACGGCGAGCCCGGTCGCGATCGCGGGCGCGCGGCCGTGAATCGAGTGCATCCCGTACGTATTCATGTAGTACGGGAAGCGCGCAGCGCAGCCGATGCCCGACACGAAGACGGTGTTCTCGCGCTCGATGCCGAGCTCCGGCATGAACGCCTGCATCGCCGCGAGGATCGCGTAGTCGCCGCAGCCCGGGCACCAGCGCACCTCTTGGTCGGTGCGGTAGTCCTTCGCCGTCAACGTCAGCTTGTGCCCGTTTCCGTTGCTCATCGCTCCACCAGCGCATTGATCGCGCCTGCAACCTCGGTCGCGCGCAACGGCAGCCCGCTCACGCGGTTGTAGCCGACGGCGTCGACGAGGAACTCGGCGCGCACGAGCTTGAGCAGCTGGCCGAGGTTCATCTCCGGAATGAGGACGCGCTCGTAGCGCTTCAGCACCTCAGCGGTGTTGCGCGGAAACGGATTGAGGTGCCTGAGGTGCGCCTGCGCCACCTTGCCGCCGTCCCGGCGGACACGCCGGCACGCCGCAGCGATCGGGCCGTACGTCCCGCCCCAGCCGAGGACGAGCACCTTGGCGTCGCCGTCGGGGTCGTCGACCTCCAGCTCGGGTATGTCGCCCGCGATGCCCGCCACCTTCTGCGCGCGCAGGCGCGTCATCAGGTCGTGGTTGTCGGGGTCGTACGAGATGTTCCCCGTGCCGTCGGCCTTCTCGAGCCCGCCGATGCGGTGCTCGAGGCCAGGGGTTCCGGGAATCGCCCACGGCCGCGCGAGCGTCTGCTCGTCGCGCAGGTACGGGTGGAACTCGCCGTCGGCGTTCGCCTCGGTCGCGAACGTCGTCGAGATGTCGGGCAGCGACTCGACCTCTGGCAGCAGCCACGGCTCGGATCCATTCGCGAGATATGCATCGGAGAGCAGGTAGACGGGCGTGCGGTACTTCAGCGCGATGCGACACGCCTCGATCGCCGCGTCGAAGCAGTCCGACGGCGAGCGCGCCGCGACCACAGGGACCGGCGACTCCGAGTTGCGCCCGAACAGCACCATCAGGAGGTCGCCCTGCTCCGGCTTCGTCGGCATGCCGGTGGACGGGCCCGCACGCTGGACGTCGCAGATGACGAGCGGGAGCTCGAGCATCACCGCGAGGCCGACCGTCTCCGCCTTCAGCACGATGCCGGGGCCGGCCGACGTCGTCACGCCGAGCGAGCCGCCGAACGCAGCGCCGACGGCGGCACCGGCGGCGGCGATCTCGTCTTCCGCCTGGAACGTGCGCACGCCGAAGTTCTTGTAGCCCGCGAGCTCCTCGAGGATCGCGCTCGCCGGCGTGATCGGATACGCGCCGAGGAAGAGCGGCAGCCCCGACTGCCGCGCCGCCGCGACGAGCCCGAGTGACAACGCCTGGTTGCCCGTGATGTTGCGGTAGAGGCCGGGCTTGAGCTTCGCCGGCTTGACTTCGTACGTGACCGCGAACGTCTCCGTCGTCTCGCCGAACGCGTAGCCCGCCTGCAGCGCCTTCACGTTCGCATCTGCGATCTCCGGCCGCTTTGCGCCGAACTTCGCCTGCAGGAACTCGATCGTCGGCTCGATCGGGCGGCCGTACAGCCACGACATCAGCCCGAGCGCGAACATGTTCTTCGAGCGTTCCGCCTCGCGGGGTGTGACGCCCTCGATTCCCTTCAGCGCGCCGACGGTGAGCGAGGTGAGCGGCACTTCGTGCACCTGGTACTCGGAGAGCGAGCCGTCCTCGAGCGGGTTCGCCGCGTAGCCGGCCTTCTGGAGGTTCCGGTCCTTGAACGCATCGCTGTCGACGATGAGCGTGCCGCCTTTCGGCAGATCCTTGATGTTCGTCTTCAACGCCGCCGGGTTCATCGCCACGAGCACGTTCGGCTCGTCGCCGGGCGTGAGGATGTCGAAGTCGGCGAAATGGAGCTGGAAGCCGGAGACGCCGGGCAGCGAGCCGGCCGGCGCGCGAATCTCCGCCGGAAAGTCCGGAAGCGTCGAGATGTCGTTGCCGAGCAGCGCCGTCTCGGACGTGAATTGCGAGCCCGTGAGCTGCATCCCGTCGCCGGAGTCGCCCGCAAAGCGGACGATCACCTGAGAGAGCTGCTCAACCGGCTTGGCCATGGGCTTCCGTCAGTTGTAGCGAATCCGAGCCTGCTTCGTGATCTGGGAAAACCCTTAGCTAGGCCTCGGCCAGAAGCGCCTGGACGTCGGCGGGCTTGGTCCACATCGTCGGCTTGCCGTCCGCGTCGCGGGGCCAGTCCTTCTCAGGCTTGTCGTAGTAGAGCTCGACGCCGTTCTGGTCGGGGTCGCGGAGATAGAGCGCGACCGAGACGCCGTGGTCGCTGGCGCCGTCGAGCGGGATGCCTGCCTCGGTCACGCGCCGGAGCGCGTCGGCGAGTGCCTTGCGGTCGGGATAACGGATCGCGGTGTGGTACAGGCCGGTCGTGTTGCGCGGCGCCGGGGGCGCGCCTTTCGACTCCCACGTGTTCAGGCCGATGTGATGGTGATAGCCGCCGGCGGAGATGAAGGCCGCCTCGTCGCCGTGACGGAGGAAGACGTCGAAGCCGAGCACGCCGACGTAGAAGTCGAGCGCGCGGTCGAGGTCCGACACCTTGAGGTGGACGTGCCCGATGTCCACGCGCGGGTCGATCGCCATGCGGCGAAGGTTACCCCCGCGTGTGCTTGATCTTCGACTCCTCGGCCTGCGCCGCCTGCAGCGAGAGCTTCCCTGCGCAGACCGCGTGGTTCAGCTCGTTCTCGATCTGATCCATCGAAGCCGCACGCGGATACGGCTCCGGCCAAAGGTTGCGCGGGTCGGTCGGATCGCCGCCGAGCTCGAGGCTGATCAGGTGGTCCTCCTGATACGCCGACGGCGCCCCGCGCTCGCCGTACTGGCGCATTTGCTTCAGCTTGAGCGCATTCGTGTACGCGACGGGAGGACGAATCGTCTTCGTCCAGCCGGCGCGGCAGATCGTTGCGCGAATGTTCGCCTGGGTCACCGCCGCGCTCGCGACGCCTGCGGTGCGCGGCAGGACGGGCGCCCGGTGCGGGCGCACGGCGAGAAAGACCGCGAGCAGCCCAGCCGCGAGCGCGGCGAGGAAGAGCAATCGTGCTGTTGTCACTCAGGACAACGGTACGGTGGGCGCTGCCGCACCCGCAAGACGCTCCTGCGGACGCGTCTTCAAGAGGAGTGCGCCGGCGAGGCCCCAGACGACGTACGCGACCCACGGGTCGCCGATGACATCCGTCTGCACCGCGAGGGCGAGGATCGCGGCGAACGCCGCCGTCATCGTCGCCGCCCGCGCCCGCACGAGCCCCCAGAGCACCGCGAGCCCCCACGCGGCCCACAGCAGCGCGCCGAGCACGCCGAGCTCGACGCCGAGCTCGGTGTAGTTCGACTCACCCGCCTTCAGCGGCGTGCCCGTGCGCGACGCGGTCTGTCCGACATTGCCGAGCCCATAGCCCTGCGGGTGATGAATCATCGTGCGGATGCCGTCCTTGAGCGCCAGCCAGTGCTCGTGCAGCGACGGCTCGCTCGAGCTCGTCGCGGAGAAGCTCGCGGTCGAGTTGCCCGCGTGTTGATGCTGGAACGTGAGGTCGGCCTTCGTGAAGCGGCCCGTCGGCGCGATCTTCGGGAACACGTGCGCCCAGCCGACGGCGATCGCGATGACGACGACCGCTGCCGCGAGCTCGGGTGTGCGGCGGCGCAGAACGCCGAGCACGACGAGCCCGCCGGCGAGCGCGACGAGCGACGAGCGCGAGAACGTGAACAGCAGGCCCGCGAACGCGACGACCGCGAGCGGAATCGCGATGCGCCGACGCGGCGCGAGCAGCAGCGCGACGACCATGAGGTAGCCCGACGCGAGCGGGCTGAGGAAGGTCGACACGAGGCGGCGGAGGAACGGCTTGTCGCCGCCGACGTTGTAGATGAAGTTCTCCGGCAGCCCGCCGGTGCCGTTGTAGTGGTAGCCGAGGTGCTTGTGGAAGTAGTCGACGACGCCGTTCGTCCGCCACCAGCCGATCGGCACCGCGTAGACGTCGACGATCCCGAGCGTCGCGACGAAGGCGGCGGTGCCGAGCAGCGTCCACGCGATCCGGCGCACGTCGTCGCGGCCGACGACGAGCGCACGGCCGAGGAAGAACGCGCCGACCGGTAAGACGTCGTGGCGAAGCCCGAGCGCGACGGCATGCCGATCGGCGAGCCCGCCGAGCGCCGACTGCGGGATGAGCGCGTATACGCACGCGAGGAATGCGAAGGCGAGCGCGAGCGCATCGACGATCCCAGGGCGGAACGGAAGACGCCGCTCGCGGACCGCATCTCGTATCACGCGCGCGAGGGCGACAGCGAGAAGGATCTCCTTCCACGCCGTGATCGCGGTGAGGGTGCTCCCGCGCACGCCGGCGGCGTAGAGCGCGGCCATCGCGGCGTTGTGCAGCGCGAGGCCGACGACGAAGAGGTAGAGGGCGACGAGCGGCCGACGCCAGACTGCGGCGGCAGCAACGGCCAGGAGCAGCGCGTAGACAGCCAGCTCGACGACCGTCATTGGCGCGGGAGGGTACAGCGGGCGGATGCCGTCACCGGCGCCCGCCCGCTGGTCAGGAGGCTCAGTCCGGGCCCCAAGGGGCCTCGGCGATGAAGATCGCGATCGCGCTCAGAACGAGCACGATCGTCACGAGCTTCGCGTACAGGACGTAGCGGCGCACTTTTCCCTCCTTTCCAGCTGACGCAGGTCAACTAGGAAGCATGAGGAGTTGACAAGACGGCGGAGGTTCCATTGACGAATCTCCCCAAAGGGTTCAGAATCGCTGGCGAATGGCTTCCGACCAATCGCCTGCCGCGGGCGAGACGATCGGGCAGCGACTCAAGCGACTGCGGCTAGAGCGGGGTCTGTCACAGCGTGAGCTTGCTGCTCCGGGTGTTTCGTACGCGTATATCTCCCGCATCGAAGCCGGGACGCGCCAGCCCTCCGTCAAGGCGCTGCGCAAGCTTGCGGTGAAGCTCGGCGTCACCGCCGACTACCTCGAAACCGGCTCGAGCCTCGACTCCGCGGAGGCGCGCGAGCTGCGTCTCTCCGAGCTCGAGCTTGCCGTACGTCTCGGCGAAACCGAGGGCATCGACACGGGGCTCGAAGCCGTCCTCGCCGACGCCCTCGCTGCCGCCGACCTCGCAGCCGCCGCACGCGCGCGGGCCGCTCTCGCCGCGCTCGCGCAGGAGCGCGGCCAGTTCGACCGCGCCACCTCGCTGCTCGAGGCAGCAGTCGCGGACGAGCCCTTCCGTCCCGTCGAGCATTTCGAGATCTACACGGCCCTGGGCCGCGCATACGCCGGCGACGGCCGCGTGCGCGAAGCCGCGATTCTGCTCGAGCGCTGCGTGCAGGGCTCCGAGGACGCAGGCGAGCCCACGCTGGCAGCCCGGTACGCGACGCTGCTGAGCTATGCGCTCACCGACAGCGGTGATCTCGCGGGGGCCGAAGCGGTGGTCGAGCACGCGCTCGAGCTCGTGAAGGACACGAACGACCCCTACATGCGCGTTCGCCTGTACTGGTCGATGGCAAGGCTCGCGCACAAGGAGGGTCGCGAGAGCGTCGCCCTTGCGAACGTGCGCCGGGCGATCGCGCTGCTCGAGGCAACCGACGACTCCTTCCACCTCGCCCGCGCGCATCTCCTCGCAGCGCGGATCACCATCACGCGCGAGGACGCCGATGCGACGGAGTTGCATCTGAACAACGCGACGAAACTGTTCGGCGCCGCGCCGTCCGTCGAGGATCGCGCCGAGATGAAGATCCTACGTTCACGGATTGCGGCCGCCCGCGGCGATGGCGAGAACGCGCGGCTGTTCGCAGAGCGCGCCCTCGCCATCGAAGGGCTGAGCCCGGCCGACGAGGGCTATGCGCTCGCCGCACGCGCCAACGCCCTTGCCCTTTCCGGCGACGAGGGCGCGGAGGAGTCGTACCGCCGATCGGCGCAGCTGCACGAGCATCAGGGGCTCCTGCGCGAGGCGGCGCAGACGTGCCGCTCGTGGGGTCACCTCCTCCAGAAGATCGGCCGCGACCACGAGGCGGCCGAGATCCTCGATCGCGCGACGGAGCTCATGCTGCGCGCGACGCGGGTAGAAGCGCACGCCGAGCGTTGAGCGTCGAGCTCGCGGTCACGCCACGCGGGCCGTACTCGCTCGCCCTGTCGGCACGGATCGCGAGCGATGCGACCAGGACGTTTCGCGACGGCGTGCTGACGCAGGCGCTCGCAGTCGACGGGGGCGTCGAAATGGCGGCCGCGCGGCAGTCGCCGAATGGAACGGTGACGATTCGGGCCGATTCCGCGGTAGGCGCCGAGCGACTGCGCTGGATCCTCGCGCTCGACGACGATCACTCCGACTTTCTCGTCCACGTCCGTGACGACGCGCTGCTCGGCCGCGCATCGCGGGAGCTGCGCGGCCTGCGCCCGTTGCGCGTGCCGACCGTCGCGCATGCGCTCCTGCGCGCGTTCTGCGGGCAGCTGATCGAGTCGAAGCGTGCACGCCGCCTGGAGCAGACGATCGTGCGGACGCTGTGCGCCGCCGGCCCGAGTCGACTGCACGTGTCGCCGACGACCGCCGACCTCGGCGTGCTCGCGCCGGCTCGCCTGCGCGCGCTCGGCCTGCATGCGCGCCGCGCGGCAGCGCTCGTCTCCATCTGCCGCTCGCTCGAGCTCGAGCGTCTGCACGACCAGCCGAGCGCCGTCGTCATGTCGCGCCTCGGGCGCGAGCGCGGGCTGGGGCCGTGGTCGGTCGGCGTCGTCTGCCTCGAAGGGCTCGGCCGCTACGACCGCGGGCTCGTCGGCGACCTCGGGCTGATCAAGCTCCTGCGGGCACAGCTCGGCCGCGAGGTCGAAGGCGCGGAGACGGAAGAGCTGCTCGCGCGGTACGGCGAATGGGCCGGGCTCGCGAGCGCGTACCTCCTCGTGGGCTACGGCCGGGGCCTCATCCCCGCCGGCGCAACACTCGCAGCGTAGGCAGACTCCGCAGATGGCGGAGCAGCGGCTCGCGATCCTCGGCGGCGGAAGGCTCGGCGAGGCCCTTCTCGCCGGCCTCATCACCGCGGGCCGCACGAATGTCGTGGTCACTTCCCGGCGGCCCGAGCGAGTGGACGAGCTGCAGAAGCGGTATGGAGTCGACGCGACGACGGCCAACGCGGACGCCATCCGCGGCGCCGCGGTCGTCGTCGTCGCCGTGAAGCCGCAGGACATCTCGGCCTTGCTCGAGGAAGTCGGCGGCCTCCTCACGCCCGCGCAAACCGTACTGTCCGTCGCCGCCGCCATCCCGACCTCGTTCATCGAAGCGCGCATCGGCGAGGGAGTGCCTGTTGTGCGGGCAATGCCGAACGCGCCGGCGGTCGTGCACGAGGGCATCGCCGCCGTCTGTCCCGGCGCGCACGCGAACGAGCAGCAGCTTGCGGCAGCCGAGGCTGTGCTCGCGCATCTCGGACGCGTGGTACGCGTGCCCGAGGAAGCGATGGACGCTGTCACCGCGCTCTCCGGCTCCGGCCCCGCGTACTTCGCGCTGCTGGCGGAGACGATGATCGAGGCGGGCATCCTGCTCTCGCTCCCGCGGGAGACGTCGACGACGCTCGTGGTGCAGACCATGCTCGGGACGGCCACGCAGCTGCGCGACCAGGGCATGCATCCCGTGGAGCTGCGCGAATCGGTGACCTCGCCCGGGGGAACGACCATCGCGGCCATTCGCGAGCTCGAGATCGCCGGAGTGCGGGGCGCGTTCCTGAACGCGATCCAGGCGGCGATGACGCGAGCGCGCGAGCTCGCGGGCGGAAGGGAGTGAGCAGGCCCGAGATCGTCGTCTCCGGCGATCCGGCCGGCGACGTCGCCGAACGGCTTGCCGGCGCGTCGGGTCATGTGGTGCTGACGGGCGGGTCGAGCCCGCGTCGCGCCTACGAGCTGGCGACGCCGGACTGGAGCGACGCCGAGATCTGGTGGAGCGACGAACGCTGCGTCTTCCCCGTCGACGACCTCTCGAACTACAAGCTCGTGCAGGAGACGCTGCTCGATCGCGTCGCGGTCCGCGCCGTCCACCGGATGCGCGGCGAGCTCGGCCGCGATGCCGGTGCGGCTGCGTACGAGGAGGAGCTCGCCGGCGTCGATCGCTTCGACTTCGTGCTGCTCGGCCTCGGCCCCGACGGCCACGTCGCGTCGCTCTTCCCGGACGAGCCGTCGCTCGACGAGACCGAACGGCGCGCGATCGGCACCGAGGCAAAGCTCGACCCGTTCGTCGACCGGATCACGCTGACGCTGCCCGTGCTCTGCGGGGCTCGCACCGTTGTCTTCCTCGTGACCGGTGCGATCAAGGCGAACGCGGTGCGGCGAGCATTCGCGGACGAACCGTCGCGCGCCACCCCGGGCAGCCTCGTGCGCGGCGAGGAGACGATCGTCGTGCTCGACGCGGCGGCCGCCGCAAGGCTCTAGGCGAACGACGGGGTCAGACACCCGGACATGTCTCGGTGTCTGACCCCGCCGCTCACGGCAGTAGCGGCGACGCGGGGAGATCGATCGCCAATCCGCGCGGCGCGGCGAGCGCCTGCAAGACGAGCACGGTGTCGGCGACCGGGACGTCCTCGAGGAAGTCCGTTCGCTGCTCGAACGAGTCGAGGATGCTCTCGACCGCCACGGCGTACTCGACCCGATTCTCTCCGGCGGCAAGCTCGGCGAGGGCGTCGGCGACATCGCGCGGGAAGTCGTCGCGCTCACGCAGCGTGCCCGCGACGTGGAGCGCGTCGTGCTCGCGACCCAGCACGAGCAGCGCGAGCGTCGCCGCGTAGCGGCCGATCGGCGACTCCGACTTCTCCGCGCCGGCGTCGAGGGCCCACTGCGCAGCCGCGCCCGCGTCGTCGCCGGCGAGCAGGAGCGCCTTCATCGCAGCGATCGGCCGGCCCCACGAGTCGGCCGGCGCACCGGCATCCCAGCTCTCGCGGTAGCGGTCGGCGGCGCGGCGCAGCCACTCGGCGGCGTCACCGCGGCGCCCGTCCATCAAGCAGCAGAGGCCGGCTGCCCACGCCGCGTTGCCGAGCTGTGTCAACTGGCGCTGGTCGAGGTCGCGCGACTCGCCGGCGCGATAGCGCTCGACCGCCGCCTGGGCGCGTTCGGCCCACGTCATGACGGGAAGTATGGTTGCACCCGAATGGGCGCCGCGACGACCTTCACTCTCGAGCGCCGTGGCTCGGTCGCGCTCGTAACGCTCGACAACGGCGTGGACGCACCGACGACGTTCGGGCGTTCCGCGTTCGAGTCGGCGACCGAGGTGCTCGCCGAGCTCGAGAGCGGCGACTGGAGCGCAGCCGTCTTCACCGGCAAGCCGGGCGTCTTCTGCGTCGGCGCCGACATCGACGAGTTCACCTCCGCGGACGCCGGCACGGGCATCCGCGCGGGGCACGATCTGTTCGGCAGGATCCGCGCGCTGCCGTTCCCGACCGTGGCGGCGATCAACGGCGCGTGTCTCGGCGGCGGGCTCGAGCTCGCGCTGCATTGCTCCGTTCGCACGATCGCGGCAGGCGTGCGCCATGTCGGCTTCCCCGAGGTCGCGCTCTCGATCATCCCGGGCTGGGGCGGCACGCAGCTGCTTCCGAGGCTGATCGGTCCGGAGGCTGCCATAAAGGTAATCGTGCTCAACCCGTTGCGCCAGAACAGGCTTCTGAAGGCGGCGGAAGCGGTCGAGCTCGGCATCGCGGACGCGCTGCTCGAGCCCGACGGCTTCGTCGAGGCCTCGATCGAGCACACAGGCGAAGTCTCGCGTCCGGCGCCCGACTGGTCCGAGCTGGAGACGGTTGTGCGCAAGACCCGCGCGCGCATCGACGACGCCGTGCACGGCGCCACCCGCGCGCCGTACGTCGCCCTCGATCTCATCGCAGGCGCGCGCGACTGGACGCTCGACGAAGGCTACGCAGCCGAAGAGGCCGCGATGCGCGAGCTGCTCGTCAGCCCGCAGGCGCAGAACTCGGTGTACGGGTTCACCGTTGTCGAGCGGCGCACCAAGCGGCCGCCGAACCTTCCCGGCGTGCAGCCGCGCGCGGTGGCGAAGGTCGGCATCGTCGGCGCCGGCCTGATGGCCACGCAGCTCGCGACCCTGTTCGCGCGCCGGCTGAAGGTCCCGATCGTGCTGCGCGACATCGACGCGGCACGGGTCGACGCCGCCGTCGCCGCAATCCGCGGCGAGCTGCCGGCCGCCGTCGTCGACGGAGGCACCGGCTGGGATCAGTTCGCCGGGTGCGACCTCGTGCTCGAGGCCGTCTTCGAGGAGCTCGACGTGAAGCGCGAGGTCTTCGCCGCCGTGCGCGAGATCGCCCCGGAAGCGATCCTTGCGACGAACACGTCGTCGCTCTCGGTCGAGGCGATGGGCGCGAACGTCGGCCTCCACTTCTTCAACCCCGTTGCCGTCATGCCGCTCGTCGAGATCGTGCGCACACCAGACACCACCGACGAGCAGCTCGCCACCGCGTGGGATGTGGTGGCGAAGCTCGGAAAGCGCGGCGTGGTCGTGCGCGACGCGCCGGGCTTCGTCGTCAATCGCCTGATGACGCGCATGACGTGCGTCCTCCGCGACGCGCTCGCCGGCGGCAGCACCGTAGAGGAGACCGACGAGGCGATCCTCTCGCTCGGGATGCCGATGGCACCGTCGATCCTGCTGCAGCTCGTGGGCGAACAGGTCGCCCAGCACGTGCTCGAGACGATGCACGCCGCGTGGCCGGACCGGTTCCCACTCGAACCGGCCGGCGCAGCAAGACGCTCGCTCGAGCAGATCCGCGACGACGCGCTCGACGCGCTTGCCGACGAGGTGCGCCACCTGCTCGCCGAGGGCGTCGTCGACGATCCCGCCGACGTCGACGCGTGCCTGATCCTCGGGGCCGGCTGGCCGCTCTTCCAGAGCGGAGTCGTTACGCGGCCGCGAGATCCTGCAGCAGCGCGTACGTGAAGCGCACGGCGGGCCCGACGTCCTCGAGGCGGATGTGCTCGTTCGGCGCATGCGCGCCGGACCCCGAATAGGTCGGATTGTCCGGGGCCGAGAGCCCGGGCACGCCGAGATGCCGCTGGAGCGAGGCGATGATCGGCAGCGTCGCGGGGCCGAGCGGGAAGATCGATGCGCGTGCACCCGTGACCGCCTCGGCAACACGCACGACCCGCTGCACGAACGGATGCTCGATCGGCGTTGTCGCGGGAAGCGCGCTGACGAGCGGCGTCACCTCGACGTCGCCGAAGCCTTCGCGCCCGAGGTGTGCGCGTAGCGCCGTGAGGATCTCGTCGGGATGCTGGCCGGGGACGAGCCGGAAGTCCATCCACGCGCTCGCTTCCTTCGGCAGCACCGTCTTGATGCCGGGGCCGCTGTACCCGGTGGCGATGCCGGCGATGTTCGACGTCGGCGTGTACGCCGCGCGCTCCCACAGCGCCGGCCCGGTGAGCCCGTCGACGAACTCGTCGAGCCCGAGCAGCTCGCGCAGCTCGCCCTCCTCGGCGGAGCTCGCCTCGGCGAGCGCGCGCTTTTCGGCGTCGGTCGGCGCACGCGCAGCCTCGTAGAAACCGGGGATCCGGCATCTCCCGTCGGGACCGCGGATGCTCGACAGCGCCTCGACGAGGCGCCACGCGGCGCTCGGCGCGACGACGGCGAGCGACGAGTGCGCGTCGGTCGCGAGCAGCTTCACGTCGAGCCGAATGCCGAGTGCGCCCTTGAAGCCGAGGCCGAGCTCGGGCCGCCCGTCCGAGAGCCGCGCGGAGCCGCCTTCCCACAGCGAGCCGTCCGCGCGCAAGATCTCCGTGTTCCTGCGCACGATCTCGTCGAAGTTCGTGCTGCCGATCTCCTCTTCGCCTTCGACGATCCAGCGCACGCGAATCGGCAGGCCGCCGTTCTCGCGCAGCGCGCGGATCACCGCAAGGCGGACCGCGAGCTCGCCCTTGTTGTCGCACGTGCCGCGCGCATAGAGCTTGCCGTCCCGCTGCGTCGGCTCGAACGGCGGCGAGTCCCACAGCTCGATCGGGTCGACCGGCTGAACGTCGTAATGGTTGTAGAGGAGCAGCGTGTACTCGCTCGCGCCGGGCTGGTCGCCGTACACGGCGGCTGCACCGTCGTCGGCGCGGAGCTGCTTCGTCTCGAATCCGGCGCCGGCGAGCAGCTCCTCGACGAGCTCGGCCGTCTCGTCCAGTGCGCGGCCCTCCGCCGACACGCTCGGCTGCCGGCAGAGGAGGTCGAGGATCCGCACCGCGTCCTCTTCGATGCGAGCGTAGTCCGGCTCCATCCGCTTGGACTCTAAGCTAGAGCCATGGCCGACGACTGGCGCATCCATATCGAGCTCGCGGAGGAGGAGCATGCGAGTGGGCTGTTCGAGCGGCTGGGGCTCGAGCTCGGCGCGGAAGCGCGCGAGCTCGCGCAAGAGCTCGAGCACGAGCGCCTTGCCGTGTCCCGCGACGGCAACGAGCTGTTCGTCTACGCCTCGTCGTGGCCTGCGGCCGACAAGGCGCACGCGGTGATCGCGGCCGAGCTGCGCGAGCTCGGGATCGAAGGGCACGAGAGCCGCGTCGAGCACTGGCTCGAGAACGAGGAACGCTGGGACGACGAGCCGAAGGGCGAGTCGTGGGAAGAGGAGGAGCTCGACCGCGGCTACGCGCCGTGGGAGGTGCGCGTGCAATGCACTTCGCGCGCGGAGGCGAACGCGCTCGCCGCAAAGCTCGAGGCGGAGGGCTACAAGCCCGCCCGCACGTTCGACTACGTCATCGCCGGCTGCGGGACGCGGGAGGACGCAGCGGCGCTCGCCGAGCGACTCCACGGCGAGGTCGAGCCCGGCGGAGAGCTCGTGTACGAGGTCGCCCCGGGCAATCCCTTCGCCGTTTTCGGCGGCCTGGGCGGTTGACGCTTCCGGCCGGGCGGCTACACTTCTAGGCGCGCGATCCGCCCCAGGGGACTCAGGCGAATCCGCACCTCTCGAAGGTTGCAGCACACGAATGTGCTGCGCACATGCAGGAAGCCATCCACCAGCCGACGATCCTTTCCGAGGCGGTGCACCCTCTGGCCGCCGCAGCAACCCGCGCCGAAGCGTGGGCGGGCGAGCCCTTCCTGCGTGCGGAGGAGAATCCCGAGGAATCGCTCGCGCCCGGCACCGCGAGACGGCGCGCACTCGACGACGCGCTCGCGGAGATCGACGCAGGCGAGAAGAAGCCGAGCCCGCAATGGAAGGTCCGCTACGGCCTCATGCTGGGGCTCGAGCGCGTCCTCGCCGATCCCGACGCGACGACGGCTGCCGGCACCTCGCTGCGGCGCCACCAGGTCGACGCGCTCGCGGGGATGCTCACCGAGCTGATCGCCGCGACGCAGCGCACCGATGAGCAGAACGGCAACGGGCACGCCACCTTGAGCGCGGTCGAGCTCGAAGAGGTCGAGCAAGAGGAGGAGGACGAGGACGCAACGCTCGTCGTCACCGTCGACGGCGAGGACGAGGAGTCCGAGCCGGAGGAGCTCTCGCCGGAGCAGGACCCCGGCGCAGTGCGCCGCTACCGCTTCCGCCACCCCACCGCATCCGGCAAGACGATCGCGGCAGCCGGGTTCGTCGATGCTGCCCGTACGCTCGGCGTCCTGATCCTCACGCATCGCCGCCTGCTCGTCTCGCAGTTCACGCGCGACCTGACTACCGAGGGGTACGGCGACCGCTTCACCGAGGCGATCGAAACGGGCAAGGAACCGCCGAAGGACAACCCGCTGACGATCCAGACGTACGCGTGGTTCGCGCGACACGTCGACACGATCAGCCGCAACGCATACCAGCTCGTCATCTGCGACGAGGCGCACACCGCGCTCGGCGAGAAGACGTCGGCCGCGATCCGCTCGTTCCCAGAGCCCCTCTACATCGGCATGACGGCGACCGAGCAGCTGATCGCGAAGCAGGTCTCCGACGTCTTTCCCGCCTCGGTCGACGATCTACCGCTGCAGGACGCGGCGCGCCGTGGCCTGATCGCGCCGCTTCGCTGCCTGCGCGTTCCGCCCGTCGCCGCCATCAACTCGGTGCCGATCGTCGGCGGAGACTTCGATCAGGAAATCCTTGCCAAGACGCTCGACCATCAGGCGCTGAACCAGGCGGCCGCGAGCCTCTACCGCGATCGCTTCGACAACACGCCGGGCATCGTCTACGCGGCAGGCGTCGACCACGCCTACAACCTCGCGCAGGAGTTCCGCGCCACCGGCCTGAAAGCGGAGGCGGTCTCCGGCCGCACGCCGCCGGTGCGCCTCGCGGAGACGCTGGCGGCATACGAGCGCGGCGAGATCAACGTGTTGATCAACGCACAGCTGCTCGCGGAAGGCTGGAACTCGCCGCGGGCGACGGTGTGCATGCACCTTGCGCCGACGGCGTCGAAGCGCGTGTATCAGCAGCGCATCGGGCGCATCATGCGCATGCACCCGCGCAAGGAAGCAGGCATAGTCGTCGACTTCGTCCCCAAGGGAGCGACGCACAACGAGCGCGTCGTGTCACTCCATTCGTTGCTCGACGCAGACTTTTATCGTGAGGGCGCACGCGTCACTCCCGCGCCGCGCCGCCGGTCGCAACGCCGGGCGCGCCGGCGCCTCACGCCGGCGCCGTGGCTCGTTCCCGTCACGCCCGACGTTCGTCGCCGCATCGCCGTCATCCAGCGCGAGTGGCAGCGCGTCGACCCGCGGTTCCTCGACGACGACGAGCAGCGCTACTGGGCGACGATCGCGGGCCGACAGATCCGTTTCGACGAACGAGCGTCGTTCGTGCAGAAGCTCACCGAAGGACGTGCGACGAAGGGCGCGCTCGAACAGTTCCTGACGAGCTGCGCCGCCGAGAACCCCAACCGGCGCCTGCGCATGATGGCGCTGCAGGATCGCGTCTCGATGCCCGTCGAGCGCGCCGACTTCGACGATCTCGTCACGCTGGTGACCCAGGCGCCGCCGTGGGAAAAGGAGCGCCTCGCGGGCATCCGCATCCTTCTGCGCGCGATCGCGGACGGGAAGCCGGACGCGCCCGAGCAGATCCTCGCACGCTGGACGTGGAAGCTCGCGCGCGCGTCGCGCAAGGCGCAGGACCGGCGCGCGTCGACGGACTATCCGGAGGCGAAGCGGCTGCTCGGCGCGCTCGCGAACTCGCGCGGTCACCGACACGAGGAGAACGCCGCGAAGCTGGTGCGCACGGCGCTGGAGCTGCCGCCGCAGGTCGGCGCCGCGCTGCTCGCGTCCGCCGAGGGCTACACGCCGCGTGCGACCAAGCTGCTCGAGGAGGCACGCGAGCAGCTCGGCACGATCCAGGAGGTCGCGCTCGCGCTCTCCGAGAACCTCCCCGCGCCGAAGCAGCAGTCGAGCAGGAACAGACGGCGGCGCCGCCGGAAGAGGAAGCCGGGCACTGCACCCGTCGAGGGCGCCCCGGCTACAGCCGAGAGAGCCGACGGTGACACGCCGAGACCGAAGCGGCGCCGGCGACGGCGCAAGCCTGCGGGCGACGCGCCGCCGCCCGCAGCGGAAAGCTAGACGGCCGGCCCCTCCGGGCCGTCGTCCTCGTCCTCTTCGTCCCGCTCGCGCAGGAAGCGCGTGAGCTCCGCGGCAAGCGTCTCGCCGGACGGCAGGTCGTCTTCCTCCGCGAGCATGTCGACGCGGCGCTCGAGCTCCTCGACGTAGCTCGAGGTCTCCGCGTCCGTCGACACGGCCTCGGTCACCTGCTCGCTGTATTCCTCGGATGCCTGCTCGAGCTCGGTGAGGTCGATCTCGACGTTCAACAGCTCTCCGAACCGGCGGACGAGCGCGAGCGCGGCGCGCGGGCTCGGTGCGAGCGACACGTAGTGCGGCACCGCCGACCAGAGGCTGACGGACGGGATGGATGCCTCGCGGCACGCGTCGTGCACGACGCCGACGATGCCCGTCGGCCCCTCGTAGCGCGACGGCTCGAGACCGAGCTTCTCCACGAGCTCCGGATCGGTCGCCGCTCCGGTCACCGGGGCCGGCCGCGTGTGCGGTACGTCGGCGAGCAGCGAACCGAAGGTGATCACCATCTCGACGCCGAGCTCCTTCGCAAGTCCGAGCACGAGGCCGGTGAACGTCTTCCAGCGCAGGCTCGGCTCGACGCCGAGGAGCAGCACCGCGTCGCGATCGGCACCGGGGATCTCCGCATGGAAGAACGCGTTCTCGGGCCAGTCGATCCGGCGCGTCATTCCTTCGACGAGCGACACGTGCGGCCGCGTCGCCTGGAAGTCGTAGAAGCCTTCGCAGTCGATCTCGGCGAAGCGCTCCGCGCTCCAGAGCTTCGCGAGGTAGCCGCCGCTCAGCGATGCGCCCTGTCCGCCGTCGTTCCAGCCCCGGAACGCGCAGATCAGCACCGGGTTCCTGAGCTCCGGCCTGAACGAGACGCTCAGCTCAGCCATCGACCGAGTCTAGTGCTCCACGGGTCGCCATAGACGCGCGACGAGGCCGACCGTCCAGCCGAACAGCGCCGCGGCGAGCGCCACGTGGAGGACGACGACCCACCACGGCACCGTGCCGTACGTCCGGTACTGGAGCTCGCCGAGCCCCATCTGGACGAGCAGGATCGCGAGCAACCCTGCGCAGCCGCGCACGAGCCACGGCCACGCGTGCCGCCGCGTCCACGCCCAGGCAGCGAGGAGCAGGAAGAGGATCCCGAACGCGGCGACCGCGCGCACGTGCAGCCAGACGGCGTCGTGGAAGTTGCCGAGCCGGCGCACGACCGTCACCCCGTTGCTTCCGGGGAAGCGACCGGCGGCCGTCGACAGCGTGCCGGTGACGACGAGGACGGCGATCGCGACCAGCAGAGCCGCGCCTCCGGCGCGCGCGATCGCCGGCAACGACGCTCCGCCGTCGTGCGCGAACAGCAGCGTCAACACGCCGAGCCCGAGCACGGTCAGCGACAGGAGGAGGTGCGAGATGACGAGGTACGGGTTGAGGTCGTAGTACACGGTGACCGCGCCGAGCGGCGCCTGCGCGAGCGTCCCCAGGAAGACGGCCAGGGCGAGACGGCGAGGAGCCCGCGGCGTGCGAAACGCCACGACGGCGAGCGCGAGAGTGGCGAAGATCGTCACCGCCGACACGACGCGGTTCGCAAACTCGATGTCGGAGTGGTAGCCGTGCGGCAGTGCATGCGCGGTCGTGCACGTGGGCCAGTGCGGGCAACCGAGCCCCGAGCCGGTGAGCCGCACCGTCGCGCCGGTGGCGACGATGCCGATGAGGCAGGCGACGGCTGCGCGCGCGACCCACACGAATTGCTCGGGCGTCAGCTCGAACGCGAACCGCCTCGGGAGGCTAACGGACGACAATGCCGGTCCCTTCTTCGACCGAGCCGATGCGGCGAATGAAGAGGTCGCGCGCGCGGAACTCCGCCTCGAGCGACAGCGCCTTCTCCGCCGGCAGCGAGATGAGCATGCCGCCTGCGGTCTGCGCGTCGTAGCCGAGCGCGAGCAGCTCCTCTGCGACGCCGTCGGCTTCGACGGGAGCGAACTCGCGGTTGCGAGGATCGCCCCCGGTCCGCACGCCTGCCCGCGCGAGCTCGACGGCACCCTCGAGCGCGGGCAGCGCAGCGCTGTCGATGAGAACGCGCACGCCGCTGCGTTCTGCGATCTCGTGCGCATGCCCGAAGAGCCCGAAGCCGGTGACGTCGGTGACCGCGTTGGGACTGAACGGACGCAGTGCGTCGGCGGCGGCGGCATTGAGCGTCGTCATCCACCGCACGGCCTCGTCGTCGTCGGCCTTGCCGGCGAGCACGAGCCCGGTGCCGAGCGGTTTCGTCAGGAGGAGCGCGTCGCCTGCGCGTGCGCCCGCCTTCGGCCAGATGCCGTTCGGATGCACCGTGCCTACCACGGCGAGCCCGTACTTCGGCTCCGCGTCGCGAATCGTGTGCCCGCCCGCAAGGAGCGCGCCTGCGGCGCGCACCTGCTCGTCGGCCGCGGAGAAGACCGCCGCGAGCACGCTTGTCGGCAACTCCTCCGGAAACGCCGCGATCGAGAGTGCGAGGAGCGGCACGCCGCCCATCGCGAACACGTCGTTCAGCGCGTTCGTCGCGGCAATGCGGCCGAAGACCGCCGGGTCGTCGACGAGGGGCGGGAAGAAGTCGACCGTGAAGACGAGCGCGCGCTCGTCGTCGAGCTTGTACACGGCGGCGTCGTCGGCCGGCGAGAGGCCGACCAGCAGGTTCTCGGCCTCGACGGGGACGAATCCCTTCAGCAGCTCCTCCAGCCGGGCGGCCGAGTACTTCGCGGCGCAGCCGCCGCCGGCGGTCAATCCGGTGAGCGTTGCCTCCACTGCGATTTACTGTACGCGGGATGGAACGCGCGGCGCTGGTCACAGGCGGGTCGTCGGGCATCGGGCTCGCGCTGGCGCGCATGCTGCGAGACGAAGGCTTCGCGCTGACGCTCGCCTCGCGCCGCGCGGAGAAGGTCGAGGCTGCGGCAAAGGAGCTCGGGGCGTTCGCCGTCGCGGCCGACGTCTCCGACGCCGACTCGTGCGTGGCCCTCGTCGCAGCGCACCGCGAGCGCTTCGGCCGGCTCGACATGCTCGTCAACTCCGCCGGGATCGGCATCGGCGGTCGCGTCGAGGACATTCCCGCCAAGCACCTCGACCTGCAGCTCGGCGTCAACCTGCGCGGCCTCTTTCTCATGACGCAGGCCGCAATCCCCGCGCTGCGCGAGTCGCACGGCTGGATCGTGAATCTCGCATCGATCGCCGGCACACTGCCGACGCCGGGGCTCGCCGCCTACGGCGCGACGAAGGCGGCGGTGATCTCGCTCACGCGGTCGCTCAACGAGGAGCTCGACGCGGACGGAGTCCGCGCCGTCGCGATCTGCCCCGGATTCGTCGACACGCCGATGGCCGAGTGGTCGGGCATTCCCGGCGACGAGATGATCCAGCCCGAGGACTGCGCCGAAATCGTGCGCATGCTCCTGCGGCTCAGCCCGCACGCGCGGGTCCCGCAGGTCGTCATCGAGCGCGCAGGCTCGAAGAACGGCGACGTGCCGCTAAGCGGCGCGTAGACAACACCGCAGATCTTTTCCCCTACCCGCCGGACTGAGCGTCACAGGACCGCAGCGCGCTCAGTCCGCAAACGACCGACTAGAAGTACCCGCCGTCGCTCAAGCCTGCCGGCTCGATGCCGTGCGCCCTCGCGACCGCGATCGCGATCACGACTGCCGCCAGCAAAATCATCATCAACTTCTTCTTCACGTCGTTCACCTCCTCTCGCCTAGAACCTGACGTCCTGCAACGCCTCTGCAGCGTTCCGGTAGAGCTGCGCCGAAAGCCTGTCATCGCCGCGCCGAGCCGCGAGATCGCCGCGCGCGATCCATGCCACCGCGCGATGGCTCGCCGAGCCGAGCTGTTCGTAGCTCGCCTCGCCCGCCGCCAGGGCTTCCTCCGCCTCGTCGAGCCGGCCCTGCTCGAGCAGCGCGCGGCCGAGCACCAGCTGCACGCTGCCGATCTCGTCGAGATAGTCCTCGCGGCCGTCGAGGAGCCGCAGCGCATGGCGCGCCTGCTCCTCCGCCTGCTCGACATTCCCGGTGCGCAGATGCACCTGCGCGAGGGACGAGACCGCGCGGCCGGCATCGGTGTCGCGACCGGTCTCGAGCGCGATGGCGAACGCCTCCTTGAGCAGCGCGATCGCCTCGTCGGTCTTGCCGAGCAGGAAGTTCATCGCGCCGAGGTTGTTCGTCAGCTGGCCGACGAAGACGCGGTCGGAGAGCTCTTCGTACGCCGAGCGGGCGCGCTCGGCGTATGTGCGCGCGAGCACCCAGTGCCCTTCGCGGTCGGCGACGAGCGACGCCTGGAAGTACGCGGCTCCGATCGTCGCGGGATCGGCGGCGTCCTCGGCGAGCTGCAATGCGCGCTCGATGTCCTCCCGCGCGGCCTCGTAGTCGCGCTGGCGGCGCCAGCAGCGGGACCGCCACGACAGAATCTGGGAACGCAGCGAGTCGGACGGAAGCTCTGCCCGGTCGGCGAGCGCGAGCGCCTCGTTCAGCAGCCCGATCGCGGTCTGCGTGCTGTTCAGCTGATACCGGCAGACGCCGAGCGTGAGGAGCACCTCGGCGCGTTCGACATCGGAGAAGGTCTCGGCTTCGGCGATTCCGCGCGCCTCGTTCAGGAGGTCGAGCGCCTGGCGGAGCCCGCCGATGCGCATCTGCGCGCGACCCGCGCCACGCAATGCGCGCACCAGCAGGTCTTGCAGGCCCGTCGCTCGCGCCGACGCTATGAGCGTCGCGAACGCTTCCGCTGCATCTTCGTTGCGGGGAACTTCGAGCAGCGCCTCGGCGCGGGTGAGGCCGGCGTCGAGCCGCGCGCGCTCGTCGGTGGCGACGCCGTTCGCGAGGAAGCCTGCGTCGACGCCGAGCCGGACCGCGAGCCACTCGATCGTCTCTCGCGTCGGACGCGTCTTCCCGCGCTCGATCTGCGACACGTATTCCTTCGAGCAGCGGTCGCCCGCGAGCTCGGTCTGGGTCAGCCCGGCAGCGATGCGGAGCTGGCGCAGGCGCTCGCCGAGCCCGAGCGAGGTCGGGACAGCCTGGCGGCGAAGGGCGGCGTCGTGATTCATAGGCTCAAGGGAAGTCAACCCTACGCTTCACCAAAGATCAAGCCGGCCACTCCGGCCATCACCCAAAAGGGTTATGAATAGCCGCGATTGGCGGTCAACCGTGCGCAGCGAGGACTACTTGACCGAGCCACTTGACTCGATCGGACAAGGCTCGTATAGTGGGGCCACCTTGCAACCGCGGCCGACGCCAGGCTCAGGTTCGCAGGGGGCGCGCCGGCACATCCGGCGGTAGAACGGAGATGCGGCTGAGCCGCAGAGCCGAATCTCCGGAGCCGCACACGATGGGCGCGCCTCTCAGAAAGGCCCCGGAGCCGCAGCCGGGGCCTTTCTCTTTCCGCCGTGCCGCTGCGCGGGGTCAGACCCCGCCGTTCGCTGCGCGGGGTCTGACCCCGCCTTTCCGCTGCGCAGGGGTCTGACCCCGCCTTTACCGCGCAGCGGGGTCTGACCCCGCCGTTACGCCTTCATCCACTCGAGCCGGGCGGCGCGGATGGCGGCGACGTCGGTGTCGTCGAGCAGACCGATGCGGCGGCCGACCATCCCGAAGATCCCGCCCGAGAGGAAGATCCACGCCTCCGCGTCGGCGTCGCGGCCCTGCGCGAGCGACCCCTCGGCCTGCCCGCGCCGAATGACGTCGGCGAGAAAGTCGTGCACTTCGCGCATGTGCCGGCGGAGATGCTTCCGCAGCTCGAGGTCGTCTCCCGCCTCGCTCAACGCCTGCACCCACAGCTCGGCGAGCTGGAACTTGCAGTCGCGCACGGAGAAGTGACCGCGGCCGACGTCGTCCAGACCCTGGCTGACGGTCGTCGCGCCGAGCAGCTTCGCCTCCCACAGGCCCTTCGCCTTCTCCCACACATGATCGAGCGCGGCGATGTACAGATCGCGCTTGGACGCGAAGTGGCGGTACAGGATCGGCTCGCTCACGCCTGCGGCGCGCGCGATCTCCGCGGTGGTCGTCCCGCGATAGCTGCCCTCGGAGAACACGCGGAGCGCCGTCTCGACGAGTGCGAGACGGCGCTCCGCTGCAGGAAGTCGTGTGGGTGCGACGCTCACGCCGGCTCCGACGCGACAACGGGCGCCTCGTGACGCACACGAACGCCACCGAGCGTCGTGAACGCGATCACCGCGCCCGCGAGCGCGATGAAAGCCGACACCTCGAGGGCATGGTGGTACCCGTTGACGAACGCAACCGGCCGCGAATGCCCGGCGGCGAGGCCGCTGGAGAGCGCCGACGCGACGATCGCGCCCATGATCGCGATCCCGAGCGAGCCGCCGACCTGGCGCATGCTGTTCAGCACCGCCGAGCCGACGCCGGCCTTGTCGGGCCGTACCGAGCTCATCGCGGCCGCGGTGGTCGGTGCCATCGCGATCGACATGCCGAGGCCGCCGAGGATCATCCCCGGCAGCAGGTCCCAGTAGCTCGCCCCGACGCCGAACCGCGAGAAGACGAACATCGACGTGGCGACGATCGCCATGCCGGTCGTCACGAAGCGGCGCGGCCCGAGCCGGTCGGAGAGCTTCCCGGCGACGGGCGCGAGCAGGATGATCAGCACCGTCCAGGGCAGGAAGGCGGCGCCCGCCTCGATCGGCGAGAAGCCGAGCACCTGCTGGAGGTAGAGCGAGACGTAGAAGAAGATGCCGAACATCGCGAGCCCGACGAGGCCCATGACGGCGTTCGCGCCGGCGAAGCCCCGGTTACGGAACAAGCTCAGATCGAGCATCGGCAGCCGCTGGCGCAGCTCGAGCACCACGAACGTCGCGAGCGACACGACCGCGAGCGCGAACGAACCGAGGATGCGGCCCGACGTCCAGCCGTAGTTGTTCGCCTCGATGAGGCCGTAGCTGAGCGCGAAGAGACCGAGTGCGGAGACGATCTGTCCCGCGACGTCAGGCTTCTGCTCGGCCGACATGTCGCGCGACTCTGGAATGAACGCGAACGCGGCGAGAATCGCGAGCACGCCGATCGGGACGTTGATGAAGAAGATCCAGTTCCAGTTGATGCGCTCGACGATCAAGCCGCCCGTGAGCGGGCCGATGGCAAGTGCGAGCGCCGAGATGCCGGCCCAGATCCCGATCGCCGTCCCGCGCTGCTTCGGCGGGAACGTGACGGTGATGATCGACAGCGTCGACGGGTTCATGAGCGCCGCGCCGATGCCCTGGACGACGCGCGCTCCGATCAGCACGCTCGCGCTACCCGCGAGACCGCAGGCCAGCGACGAGAGCGTGAAGATGACGAGGCCGCCGACGAAAACGGTGCGCCGGCCGAGCAGGTCGGCGAGCTTTCCGCCCGTGAGCATGAGCGCGCCGAAGGTCAGGGCGTAGCCCGTCACGACCCATTCGAGCTCGGAAATCTTCAGGTGCAGCGAGCGCTCGATCGTCGGCAGGGCCACGTTCACGATCGTGTTGTCGAGCATGATCATGAACAGGCCGAACGAGACGGCCGCCAACGTCCACCACTTCTTGTTCTCCTCCGCGAAAATGCGTGCTTTCACACCAACTCCCCTCTGTTAGCAGTCACTAAGTTAGTAGAGACTAGCATGAGCGACTTCATCTGGGCGCCACCCCCCGGCTTCGTCGAGCAGGCGAACGTCACGCGGCTCGCGCGACGGCTCGGCGCCGACGGCTTCCACGCCCTGCACCGGATCTCGGTCGAGGAGCCGGAACGCTTCTGGCCGGCGGTCGTCGAGGACCTCGGAATCGAGTTCTCGCATCCCTGGGATACCGTCTTCGACGACTCGCGCGGGCCGGAGTGGACGACGTGGTTCGTCGGCGGAAAGCTCAACCTCGCGCGCGTGTGCCTGCATCGTTGGGCGAGCGACGACGAGGCGCTCGTCGGGCTGTACGAAGATGGCGCGCGCGAGTCGCTGACGTGGAACGAGGCCTCGCGGCAGGCGACGCAGCTCGCGGAAGCGCTCGTCGAGCTCGGCGTGCGCGCAGGCGACCGCGTGGCGATCTTCATGCCGATGTGCCCGGCGGTCGCGATCGCATCGCACGCGTGCGCGCACATGGGCGCGGTACAGGTCCCGATCTTCTCGGGCTTCGCTGCGCCGGCGATCGCGTCCCGGCTCGAGGACTCGCAGGCCAAGGTCGCGATCTGCGCCGACTGGTCGCTGCGCCGCGGGAAGCGCATCGACATGCGCGCGACGCTCGACGAAGCGGGGCCCGTCGAGCACGTGATCGAGTGGAACCGCGCGACGCGCGCGTGGCCCGACAGCGTGACGAAGCAGCCGGGCACGCTCGCGCCGCTCGAGGTCGACTCGGAGGCGCCGTACCTGCTCGCGTACACGTCGGGGACGACCGGGAGACCAAAGGGCGCGCTGCACGTGCAGGGCGGCTTCCTCGTCTCGATCGCGCGCGAGACCGCGTACCAGACGAACGTGAACGCGGGAGACCGCATCCACTTCGCCACCGACATGGGCTGGATCATGGGCCCGTGGACCGTCGTCGGCGGCGGTGCGGTCGGCGCGACGATCGTCTTCGCCGAGGGAGCGCCCGACTGGCCGGACGACCGGCTGTGGAAGCTCGTCGAGACGGAGCGCGTGAACATGCTCGGCCTCTCGCCGACGCTCGTGCGTGCACTCATTCCCAAGGGCGTCCCGACGGCGGACATGTCGTCGTTGCGTGCGTTCTGCACGACCGGCGAGCCGTGGAATCCCGACCCGTACCGCTGGCTGTTCGAGCAGGCCGGCGGCTCGCGCGTCCCGATCGTGAACATCTCCGGCGGCACCGAGGTGGGCGCGTGCTTCTTGTCGACGTGCATAACCGAGCCGGTCAAACCGGTCGCGCTCGGCTTCCCCGCGCTCGGGCAGGACATGGACGTGGTCGACGCGTCCGGCAACCCCGTGCGCGGGGAGGTCGGCGAGCTCGTGTGCCGGCGGCCGTGGCCGGGGATGACGCGCGGCGTCTGGGGCGACGACGCGCGGTACCTCGAGACGTACTGGTCGCGCTTCCCCGGCGTATGGACGCACGGCGACTGGGCATCGGTCGACGCCGACGGCTACTGGTTCCTGCACGGGCGCAGCGACGACACGTTGAACATCGCCGGCAAGCGCATCGGGCCGGCCGAGCTCGAGTCGGCGGCGATCGCGAGCGGCATCGTCGCGGAGGCGGCCGCGGTCGGCGTGCCGCATGCGGTGAAGGGCGAGACGGCGTGGATCTTCTGCGTCGTGTCGCCGGGCGCGGAGGAGGACGACGCGCGCGTCGCGGCCGCGGTGACGGACGCGCTCGGCAAGGCGTTCAAGCCCGAGCGAATCGTGTGGGTGCCGGCGCTCCCGAAGACGCGCTCGGCGAAGATCGTCCGCCGCGCCGTGCGCGCCACCGCGGTCGGCGAGGATCCCGGCGACCTGTCGTCGGTCGAGAACCCCGAGTCGCTCGCCGAGATCGCTTCGGCAGTTTTCGACTGCTAGTCTTAAACCGATGAGGATCGCGCTCGCCCAGATCGATCCGACCGTCGGCGACCTGGCCGGCAACCGGTCGCTCATCCTCGACCGCCTGGCGGAGGCGAAGGCGGCGGGCGCCGACCTCGCCGTCTTCCCCGAGCTCGCCGTCACCGGGTACCCGCCCGAGGACCTCCTGCTCCGCCCCGGCTTCGTCCGCGTCGCCGAGGAGTCGCTCGAGCAGATTGCGCGGGAGGCACGCGGGATCGCCGCGATCGTCGGCGCCCCGCACGCCGACGGCGGCCGTCTCTACAACGTCGCCGCCGTGTGCGCCGACGGCGAGGTGCAGGCGCGCGTGCGCAAGCAGCTGCTGCCGAACTACGGCGTCTTCGACGAGGTGCGCTACTTCGCACCGGGCGACGACGTCCTCGTGCTCGAGCTCGGCGGCACGCCGGTCGGCGTCACCGTGTGCGAGGACATGTGGCAGCCGGGACCCCCGACGGAGGAGCTGGCACGAGCGGGCGCGCGGCTGCTCGTCAACATCTCCGCCTCGCCGTTCGACGTCGGCAAGGAGCACACGCGGGAGGAGATGTTCCGCGGCCGCGCGCGCGAGAACAACGTCTTCGTCGCGTTCTGCAACACCGTCGGCGGCCAGGACGAGCTGCTCTTCGACGGGCACTCGGCCGTGATCGACGCCGGCGGCGACGTGATCGCGCGCGCTCCCGGCTTCGAGGAGGCGTTGCTCGTCGTCGACATCGGCTCGCCCGGCGCAGTCGAACCGTTCGCGGACGAGCTAGAGCAGATGCGACGCGCGCTCGTCCTCGGCCTGCGCGACTACGTGCGCAAGAACGGCTTCGCGCACGTGCTCGTCGGCGTGAGCGGAGGCATCGACTCCGCGCTCGTCGCCGCGCTCGCCGTCGAGGCGCTCGGAGCCGACCGCGTGCACTGCGTGTCGATGCCGTCGCGGTTCTCGTCCGAAGGCACGCGGGCAGACGCGCGCCGGCTCGCCGAGGATCTCGGCTGCGACTTCCGCGAGATCGCGATCGAGCCGATGGTGGAGACGTTCCTCGAGGCACTCGCGCAATCGTTCGCGGGCCGAGAGCCCGACCTGACCGAGGAGAACCTGCAGGCCCGCATCCGCGGCACGCTGCTCATGGCGCTGTCGAACAAGTTCGGCTGGCTCCTCGTCGCGACCGGGAACAAGTCGGAGCTTTCCGTCGGTTACGCGACGCTCTACGGCGACATGGCCGGCGGCTTCGCGCTGCTGAAGGACGTCTACAAGACCGACGTCTTCCGTCTCGCCAAGCACCTCGGGACGATTCCGCAGTCGATCATCGACCGCGCACCGAGCGCGGAGCTGCGCGCCGACCAGCTCGACGCAGATTCGCTGCCGCCCTACCCCGCGCTCGACCAGGTGCTCGAGGCGTACGTCGAGGAGGACCGCACGCTCGAAGAGCTGTCCGCGGACGGATTCGACCCCGACGTCGTCGAGCGCGCGGTCGCGCTCATCGACCGTGCGGAGTACAAGCGGCGGCAGGCGCCGCCCGGCGTGCGGCTGCGTCCGAAGGCGTTCGGCCGCGACCGGCGCACGCCGATCACGAACCGCTGGCGCAGCTAGACACGTCGAGCAACTCAGGACTCGGTGCGGCCGCTGCCTTCTCTGTTGGCCGTGTAGTGCCGCGCGAGCGGAAGCGGAGGAAGCCATGCTTCCCGCCGCACCGTCCTGAGCTCGTATGTCGGTGTCAGCCGGTTCGGCTCGTCGAGCACCCCCAGGAACACCTCCGCCTCGTCCGATCCAGCCTGCGTCTCGTAGATCGGCGAGCCGCACGCCGCGCAGAAGTGCCGCGCATAGTCGCCCCGCAGCCCGTAGGTGGCCGTCTCGCCCGTGACCTTGACCTGATTCAGCGGATAGATCGCCCAGCTCGTGAAGATCCCGCCCGACTTCTTGCGGCAGTCGAGGCAATGGCAGATGCCGACGCGGTACGGCTCTCCCGAGAGCTCGATGCGCACCGCGCCGCAGAGACAGGATCCTTCGAGTGCATCGCTCATGCGCGAGAGGTTACGCGGCTCCTCGGGCTGCCAACTCCCGGAACCAGCGCAGCCGTTCGCTCCACGGCACGGCAGCGTTCGCCGGCGACGTCGACGGGAGCACGAAGAGCCGCGTGTCGGCGAGCCTGCGCTCCTGCACCCCGAGCTCCGGCCGCTCGCCGAACGTGCCGCGGTACGCCTCCTTGCCGACGAACGCGATCCAGCCGGGCTTCAGCTCGCGCGCGATCCGCTCGAGATGCGCGCGGTCGAAGTCGCCCTTGCGGAGATCGCCTGAGCCCGGCGTCGTGCGCGCGGCCGCGTTCGTGACGCCGATGCCTTCCTTCAGCAGCTCGAACTGCTCGCTCGGTTCGTACAGGCGCGACGTGAAGCGCGCTGCATGCAAGAGCCGCCAGAAATCGTTGCGCGGATTCGCGAAGTGAGCGTGCGCCTCCGCCGACACGCGGCCGGGATTGATCCCGCAGAACACGACGCGCAGCCCGGGCGGCGCGAGAACGTCCGGGACGGCGCTGCTACGCGGCTTCGGCGCCGAGGTCGTCCTCGGGCAGGCGGGCGTCGATCCGTTCTTCGAGGAGGTGGCGCAGCTCCTCGCCGGTCACGGTCGTCGGGTAGCGGGGCCGTCGCGGCTCGAGCTTCACGACCGTCACCGTCGGCTCCCACCCCCGATAGCAACGGGCGTAGCACTCGTCTTCGGACAGCGTCCTGAGGCGACGCACACCCGGAGCCTAGGGGCCGGTCCGGACGGCATCATGGGGCCGTGCAGCAGGATTTCACCGTCGATCTCGCGCCGGACGGCTCGCTGCGCACCGAGGACGGGACCGCCCTCGGGCCGGCGCCGGCGTGGACGCCCGAGCACCTTCTGCTCGCAGGTCTCGTGCGCTGCTCGCTCGAGAGCCTCCGCTTCCACGCGAAGCGCGCAGGCATCGAGGTCGCGTCGGCCACGGGTTCTGCAAACGCGCACGTGGCGAAGCGGGAAAGCGACGGGCGCTATGCGATCGTCGAGGCGGCGGTCGCGCTCGACGTCCAGCTCGTGCCGGTACCCGGCGACCCGGCGGAGCTGCTCGCGAAGGCGGAGCGAGACTGCTTCGTCGGCGCCTCGCTCACCGCCAAGCCGAGCTACTGCTGGACGGTGACCTAGCCGGCCTCGAGCGGCGCGAGCGTGAGCCCGTGTCCGCGCAGCTGCTCCCAGTAGAGCTCGGCCTGCTCCTGCTCGCCGGTCCACACGATCGCAAGCCCCGTGTTGTGGATCTGGTTCGCGAGCGCCATGCCCTTGTCGTATGACACGCCTGGGAGCACGGAGGAGAGCGCCGACGCAACACCGTCGAACGTGTTGTGGTCGTCGTTCAGAACGATGACGTTCCACGGGCGGCCGATGCCGGTTCCGTGCCCACGATCGAGCCGCTCCCTGGGAGGCGTCAGAGTGCTCACGGCCACAGGGTAGGGTCCGAACCGTGAGCACGCTCGCCCTTGACGTCCGCGCGCAATTCAGCGCCCTGCAGGTGCCGACCGCATTCCTCGACGCGCCCGCCGGGACGCAGTGCCCCGATTCCGTCATCACCGCGGTCGCCGGCTATCTGCGGAAATCGAACTCGAACGTCGGAGGCGCATTCGGCAACAGCCGCGCGACCGATGCATTGATCGCGGATGCTCGCATCGCGGCCGCAGCGTTTCTCGGCTGCTCTCCGGCGGAGACGACCTTCGGGCCGAGCATGACGACGCTCAACTTCGCGCTTACGCGTACAGTCGGGCGCACGCTCTCTGCCGGAGACGAGGTCCTCGTCACCCGGCTCGACCACGACGGCAACGTCGCGCCCTGGCTCGAGCTCGCGCACGATCTCGATCTACACGTGCGCTTCGTCGAGCTGAACGACGACACGACGCTCGACCTCGACGACCTGCAGGCGAAGCTGACCGAGCGGACGCGCGTCGTCGCGTTCCCGCTCGCATCGAATGCGCTGGGCACGCTGACCGACGCAAAGCAGCTCGTCGACCTCGCACACGAAGCAGGCGCGCTCGCGTGGTGCGACGCCGTGCACTCGGCGCCGCACCGGCCGCTCGACGTCGCAGAGCTCGGCGCCGACGTCCTGCTCTGCTCGCCGTACAAGTTCTTCGGGCCGCACATGGGCCTCGCGTTCGTGCGGGCCGAGCTGACCGACTCGTGGCGCACGTACAAGGTGCGCCCATCCGACCATCCGTACGAGAACGGCACGCTGCAGCATGAGCTGCTCGCCGGCTTCGTCGCCGCGACCGAATACATCGACTCCGTCGGGTGGCCGGCCATCCAGGCACAGGAGCACGCGCTCGGCAAGCGCTTCCTCGAGGGGCTGCCCGACCGCTGCACGCTGTACGGCCTGCCGACCATGGAGGGCCGCGTGCCGACGTTCGCGTTCCGGGTCGACGGACTGACGCCCCGCAGCGTCGCCGAGAAGCTGGGCGCGCGCGACATCGCCGTGTGGGAAGGCGACTATTACGCCGTCGAGGTGATGCAGGCGCTCGGGCTCGCCCCCGAGGGCGTCGTGCGCGCGGGCTTCGTCCACTACAACACCGCCGACGAGATCGACCGGCTGCTCACCGCCTTGGAGGAACTGTGACCGACGTCGTCGAGCTCCTGCAGGACCTCATTCGGTTCGACACGACGAACCCGCCGGGCAACGAGACCGCATGCATCGCGCACGTGCAGCGGCTCGTCGAGGAGGCCGGCGTCCAGACGCGCATCGTCGCGAAGGACGACGCGAGGCCGAACCTCATCGCGCGCGTGCAGGGCGCGGGCGAGGCTCCGCCGCTGCTGCTCTACGGCCACGTCGACGTCGTCACGACCGTCGGGCAGGAGTGGTCACGCGATCCGTTCGGCGGCGAGCTCGTCGACGGCTGGGTCTGGGGCCGCGGCGCACTCGACATGAAGGGCGGCGTCGCGATGCTCGTCGATGCGTTCCTGCGCGCCGCGCGCGGAGAGCTGAAGCCGCGCGGCGACCTCATCCTCGCCGTCTTGAGCGACGAGGAGAACGGCGGCGACTTCGGCGCGCGCTTCCTCGCCGACGAGCACGCAGACCTCTTCGAGGGCGTGCGCCACTCGCTCGGGGAGTTCGGCGGCGCGCGCATGCAGCTCGGAGGCAAGAGCTTCTATCCGATCCAGGTCGCCGAGAAGCAGATCTGCTGGCTGCGCGGCCGCGTGCGCGGCCCAGGTGGCCACGCGGCGCTCGGCGTGAGCGGGAGCGCCATGTCCAAGGCCGGCCGCATCCTCGCGAAACTCGACTCCGGACGGCTTCCCGTCCACGTCACGCCGGTCGCGCGCGCGTGGATCGAGGGGATGGCCGAAGCATCGAGCGGTGCGCAGGCGCTGTTCCTGCGCTCGCTGCTGGAGCCGCGCCTCGCCGAGATCGCGCTCCGCGCGCCGAGCCCGAAGCTGCGCATGCTCGACCGCGCGCTGCGGAACACGGTGACCGCGACGATCGTGCACGGGGGCAGCAAGATCAACGTCATCCCGTCGGAGATCGAGCTCGAGCTCGACGCGCGCTCGCTGCCGGGCTACGGGCCGGACGACGTGATCGGCGAGATCGGCGATCTCGTCGGCCCGGCGCTCGAGCTCGAGGTCGTGCGCCACGACCCGTACCCCGCGCACTCCGACCTGTCGCAGTTGCCGCTGCTCTACGACGTCCTGCGCGAGCTCGACCCGGATGCGATTCCGGTGCCGCTGCTCCAGGTCGGGGTCACCGACGGGCGCTTCTTCGCGAAGCTCGGCATCCAGACCTACGGGTTCCTTCCGCTCAACCTGCCCGACGACGTCGACTTCCTCAAGCTCGTGCACGCCGCGGACGAGCGCGTGCCTGCGGACGCGATTCGCTTCGGCGCCGAGGCCGTCGCCCGCGTCGTCGAGCGCTACGCCGCGTGAGACTCCTCGTCCTTGGGGGGACGAAGTTCCTCGGCCGCGGCGTCGTGGATGCCGCGCTCGCCGCAGGCCACGACGTCACGCTCTTCAACCGCGGCCAGACGAACCCCGACCTCTACCCGAACGTCGAGAAGCTGCGCGGCGACCTCACCGGCGACCTCGATGCGTTGCGCGGACGCGAGTGGGACGCCGCGGTCGACCTCGACCCGACGCAGCTGCCGCGACACACGCGCCGGCGTGCTGAGGCCCTCGTCGACTCCGTCGTGCACTACGTCTTCGTGTCGACGATCTCCGTGTACTCGGACACGTCGCAGCCGATCCACGAGGGCTCGCCGCTCTTCGATCCGCCGGACCCGGAGCCGGACGAGTTCGATGCAGAGCAGTACGGCGGGCTGAAGGCCGGCTCCGAGCGCGCCGTGCTCGACGTCTTCGGCGACCGTGCGTCGATCGCGCGCGCGGGCCTCATCGTCGGGCCGCACGATCCCACCGACCGCTTCACGTACTGGCCGCGCCGCCTCGCCGAAGGCGGCGACGTGCTCGCGCCCGGCTCGCCGTCGCAGCGCGTGCAGCTCATCGACGCGCGCGACCTCGGCGCCTTCCTCGTCCGGCTCGCCGAGACGCGGACCGGCGGGATCTTCAATGCCACCGGCCCCGCCGAGCCGCTGACGCTCGGCGAGACGCTCGAGCGCAGCGGCGGCGGCAACCTCGTGTGGGTCGGCGACCAGACGCTGCTCGACGCCGGCGTCGGCCCGTGGATGGAGCTGCCGCTCTGGCTTCCGGGCGACGAGCACGCCGGAATCCTGCAGGCCGACATCTCCCGCGCGCTCGCGGCGGGCATCACGTTCCGCCCGCTCGAGGAGACCGCGCGCGACACGCTCGCGTGGAGCCTCGAGGCGGGCGAGCAGCGCCCGACGCTCACGCGCGAGAAGGAAACCGAGATCCTCGCCGGCGTCTGATGGAAGGGTTTCCGTTCGTGCATCGCGAGACCGTCCGCTTCAACGACCTCGACGGCATGGGCCACGTCAACAACGCCGTGTACTCGACGTACCTCGAACAGGCCCGGCTCGCGTGGTTCGGCCGTGACGAGCAGATGCCGCTGGAAGACGTGATCCTCGCGCGCACGGAGATCGACTTCCGCTCGCCGCTCTCGGTCGGCGAGGTCGTCGAGATCGGCGTCCGACCGTCCCGGCTCGGGACGAAGAGCTTCGAGCTCGAGTACGAGCTCCGCGCCGACGGGCGGCTCGTCGCCGAGGCGAAGAGCGTGCTCGTCGGCTACGACTACGCGAATGCGAAGAGCGCGGAGATCCCCGACCGCTGGCGAAAACGGCTGAGCGCATGAGCACGTTCGAGCGCACCGTCCTCGACAACGGCCTCCGCGTCCTCACGGCGAACCTCGACCATGCGCAGTCGGTCACGTGCATGGTCATGCTCGCCGCCGGCTCGCGGTACGAGACGCCGGAGACGAACGGGATCGCGCACTTCTCCGAGCACATGTTCTTCAAGGGAACGGAACGGCGCCCCACCGCGCGCGACATCGCCGGCGAGATCGACGCGATCGGCGGCGAGTTCAATGCCTTCACCGGCAAGGAGTCGACGGCGTACTACGTCAAGTGTGCAGCCGAGCATCGCGACGTCGCGCTCGACGTGCTCGTCGACATGCTGCGCAACTCGCGCTTCGACGCCGACGAGATCGACCGCGAGAAAGGCGTGATCGTCGAGGAGATGAACATGTACTTCGACACGCCGCGCGACTACATCGGCGGCGTGTACGAGGATCTCCTCTACGGCGACCAGCCGCTCGGCTGGGACATCATCGGCCGCAAGGAGACGGTGCGCGCGGCGACACGCGAGACGTTCATGTCGTACCTCGACCGCTGGTATCACCCGTCGCGCATGGTCGTCGGCATCGCCGGCCGGATCGGCGACGACGCGGTGGAGCGCGCACAGGAGCTGCTGGGCGGCCTCGCGCCGGGGGATACCGGCGATCCCGCTCCGGTCCTGCCGTACGCGAACGGCCGCGTGAAGGTCTTCACGAAGCAATCCGATCAGGCACACGTCATCCTCGGCGTGCCGAGTTATCCGCTCGAGCATCCCGACCGGTACGCGCTGCAGTTGCTCGCGACCGTGCTCGGCGGCGGGATGTCGTCGCGACTCTTCACCGAAGTACGCGAGCGGCGCGGCCTCGCGTATTACGTGTTCGGCACGAACCACAGCTACACCGATGCGGGGTCGTTGTATGCGCAGGCGGGGGTCGACATCAACCGAATCGACGAAGCGGTGAGCACGATCGCCGCCGAGCTGAAGAAGATCGCGGCCGAATCCGTTCCGGCGGACGAGCTGGAGAAGGCGCGGAGCTTTGCGAAGGGCCGCTTCGTCCTCCAGCTCGAGAGCCCGCAAGGCCTGATCATGTTCGGGCTCCGCAAGGAGGTTCTCGAACAGCGCGCACCCGATCCGGAAGAAGTCCTCGCAGGCGTCTCCGCCGTGACGGCGGAAGATGTTGCGCGCGTCGCACAAGACGTCATCGCCGGCGAGCGGCTGCGCCTCGCGCTCATCGGCCCGTTCGACGACAACGCCCGGTTCGAAGCGCTCCTTTGAGGCCGCGCGGCCCGCTCTGGCGAAACCGCGACTTCCTGCACCTATGGAGCGCGCAGAGCGTCAGCCAGCTCGGCAGCCAGGTAACCGGGCTCGCACTGCCGCTCGCTGCGATCTTCGTCGTCCATGCCAGCACCTTCCAAGTTGCGGCGCTCAACGTCGTGGACGTCCTCCCGTTCGTGCTCTTCGCACTTCCGGCCGGAGTTTGGGTCGACCGGCTCCGCCGCCGGCCGCTGATGATCGGCGCCGACTGGGGCCGAGCAATCGCTCTCGGATCGATCCCGATCGTCTATGCATTCGGCGGGCTGACGCTCGCGCAGCTCTTCGTCGTCGGCTTTACGGCCGGAACGCTCACAGTCTTCTTCGACGTCTCGTACCAGACGATCCTGCCGAGCATCGTCGAGCGGCACGAGCTCGGCGACGCGAACTCGAAGCTCGAGACGACGAACTCCGGCGCCGCACTCGCCGGGCCGGGCCTCGCCGGGGTCCTCGTCGGCGCGATCACCGCGCCGTATGCGATCGCCGTCGACGCGGTGAGCTTCGTCGGATCGGCGCTGCTGCTCGGAGGCATCCGCCGAGTCGAGGAGAAGGTCGTCGAGGCGCGGCGACGCATGCGTGTCGAGATCGCGGAGGGACTGCGCTATGTCGTCGGGAATCCGATCCTGCGGTCGATGATGCTCTGGGTCGCCCTGAACAACTTCTTCTCGATCCTGATCTTCTCGATCTTCCTCGTGTTCGCCGTTCGCGACCTCCATCTCCACGCGGCAACGATCGGGCTGGTCTTCTCGCTCGCGAACATCGGGACGCTGATCGGCGCGTTGACGGCGACGCGGGTCGCACGCCGCATCGGCGTCGGCCCGACGATCATCGCGCTCGGTGCCGTCAACGGCTTCTCGAGCCTGCTCATCCCGTTCGCACGGGGCGGCTACGCGATCCCGTTCATTCTCATCGCACGCCTCGTGTACGGGTACACCGCGATCGGCGGGAACATCAACGGGATCAGCCTCTACCAGACGATCACGCCGGACCGGATGCTCGGGCGTGCGAACGCGTCGCGGCGCTTCGTCGTCTGGGGCGTCATCCCCTTCGGCGGCCTGATCGGCGGAGCGCTCGGTGCGAGCATCGGTCTGCGGCACGCGCTGCTCATCGGCGCGATCGGCACCGCGCTGTCGTTCATCCCGCTGCTCCGCTCGCCGCTGAGGCACGTGCGCGTCAGCGAAGACGCGCTTGCGCTGACCTAGAAAGGCTGCGACCAGGTCGGAGACCTGGTCGCGGAAAACGTGGCCCGGTCGGCGGTCCGGTTAGCACCTTGGCCCGGAATCGCCCGTCAGAGTGCTTTCAACCTGGCCGGTCTGTTCTACCAACGTTCGCGGACGGAACCCGGATACCTCTCAAATCCTTCTCGATGTGCTCCGCGTCGTGGGCATCGGCGACCCGTGAAACGGCCTCGAGCCCGAGGTCGCGGTAGCGCTCCGCCTCCGCTCCGTCGCCCGCCACCGCATGCGCGCGGGCGAGGGCCTCGTAGGCCCCGGGAAGATCCCAATCCTCCATCGCGTCCGGGTTCTGCGCGACGAGCTCGAGGCAGCGCCGTGCGTGGTGGAGCGCCGGTTCCGCTCTGCCGAGCTCGGAGTAGACACGTGCGCACAGCCATTCGCTCCGCGCACGGTTCGCCGCGGTGCCGCCGCCGGCCATC
>DATGEH010000203.1:0-7061 GCA_035310325.1 Gaiellaceae bacterium | reverse complement strand
GGGCTGCGCGCCGGGAATCCGGCGCGCAGCCGTCCGCCCGACCTCGACGAACGACGGCGGGTCGTGGGTCCGACGACGACGAGCGTCGGGACGATGCGCGGCACCGGTTCCCGGAGGCGCGAGTCGCCGAGCCCGCCGTGGATGAAGACGACCGCCGGGGCCGGCGCCCTCCTCCTCGGCCCAGCTCCACGCCGCGACGGTAGCCTCCGCGCGATGCGCTACGCAACGGTGCTCGTCGTCGGTGCGGGGCAGATGGGCGGCGGCATCGCCCAGGTCGTCGCCGCATCCGGCCGCCGCGTCCTGCTGCACGATCCGTATCCGGGCGCGATCGAGCGCGGCATCGCGGCGATGGAGCGGAGTCTCGGGAAGCTCGGCGCGAACGTCGGCGAGGTCATCGGGCGCATCGAGCCCGTCGACGACCTCGTGCCGGCCGACCTGCTCATCGAGGCGGTCGTCGAGGACGCGAGCGTCAAGCAGGACATCTTCCGCCGCGCCGACGCGGTGCTCCCGGCCGACGCGGTCCTCGCGTCGAACACGTCCTCGATCCCGATCACCTCGCTGGCTGCGGTGACGTCACGGCCGGACCGCGTCATCGGCATGCACTTCTTCAACCCGGTGCCGGTGCTGAAGCTCGTCGAGGTGATCCGCGGGCGCGAGACGTCGGACGAGACGGCGCGCGCGATCGTCGAGCTCGCGGTCGACCTCGGCAAGACGCCGGCCGAGGTGCGTGACTTTCCGGGCTTCATCTCGAACCGTATCCTCATGCCCTTCATCAACGAGGCGGTCTATGCGCTTCAGGACGGCGTGGCCGACGCCGAGGCGATCGACACGGTCGCGAAGCTCGGCTTCGCGCACCCGTTGGGGCCGCTCGCGCTCGCCGACCTCATCGGCCTCGACACCTGCGTGGCGATCATGGAGGTCCTCCACGAGGGCTTTGGGGACCCCAAGTACGCGCCCTGCCCGCTTCTGCGCGAGCACGTCGAGGCGGGCCGGCTGGGCCGGAAGTCTGGAGAAGGTTTCTACAAGTACGACTAATTCCGGGCGAACGGGGGATACAGGCGCGGGCCGATTGCCGAATTGGCAGACGGGAGTGGAAGGGAGCGCTGCGTGAAGATCCTGCTCGTCGACGACGAACCCTCGCTCAGAGAGCTGCTGCGTGCGACGTTCGAGGGTGCCCGCGTCTCCGTAGAAGAGGCCGGGTCCGTGCGCGAGGCGGAGGCCTCCATACGCGCGGGCGCGCCGGACGTCATCGTCCTCGATCTGCGCCTGCCGGGGGAGAGCGGCGTCGAGCTCTGCGCGCGGCTGAAGGCGGACGAGGCCACTCGCCGGATTCCGATCGTCCTGCTCACCGGCGCCGAGCCCGAGGAAGCGCGGCGCGCGCAGCACGCAGGCGCGGAGGCGCTCGTCCACAAGCCGTTCAGTCCGCTCGAGCTGCTCGCGCTCGTCGAGCGGCTCGTCGGCGGCGACCGGTCGTCGCCCGTCCGCGGCCCGCGGAGCGCGGATGCGGAGCCTGCGGAGGAGCTGCTGCTGTACGCCCAGGATCTACGCCATCTCCTCGACGTCGAGCGCCACCAGCGCGAGCTGCTCGAGGCCTCGTACCTCGAGACCGTCACCGCGCTCGCCAGTGCGCTCGAGACGCGCGACACCGGAACGCGGGCGCACTCCCATCGTGTCCAGCGCTATGCGATGGAGATCCTCGGTGCGATCGAGCCCGGCCGCCTCCACGAGGAGCCGGGCATCGAGTACGGCTTCCTCCTCCACGACGTCGGCAAGATCGGGATCCCCGATCGCATCCTCCAGAAGCCGGGGCCGCTGACGCCGCAGGAGCGCGGTCGGATGCAGACGCACACCGTGCTCGGCGAGCACATGCTGCGCGGCGTCCTCGCGCTGCAGGGCGAGGGGCTGCGGGTCGTGCGGTCGCATCACGAGCGCTGGGACGGGCACGGCTACCCCGACGGCTGCGGCGGCTTCGAGATCGCGCTCGGCGCGCGCGTGTTCGCGGTCGCGGACGCCCTCGACGCGATGACGAGCGACCGGCCTTATCGGCGCGCGCTGCCGTGGGCGGACGCCCGCAGCGAGATCGTCGCCCAGTCCGGCAAGCAGTTCGACCCCGAGGTCGTCGATGCGCTCCGCGAGTGCGAGCAGGCGCTCCGCGCCGTGCGCCGCGAGCTCGCCGTTGCCTGAATAGGCACGGCCCGCAACCAGGTTCCGGACTCGAGCGTTCACTTCACATGCGTACCTATCCAGCTCCAGCCGTGATGTCGCGGGGCCGCCCGGGCCTGCTCGGAGTCGTGTACCTCGTCGCCGGCGGCATCGTCGCCGCGACGCACCATTACTACGCGCACTTGGACACCGCCCGCCAGCTCGGCTCGGCCGTGCTCGCGATCGTGCTCTGGCCGCTGCTCTACCTCGGGATCAACCTGCACATGCACTAGCGCGTTCCCCCTGCGCCTAGGTGCTGTCTCCACGTGGGGACGATACGACCTCGGCGACCGGAGCGGAAGCTTGCAGCGCTTGCTTCCTGCCCGCACAGCGCGATCGCGAGCGTCAGCAGCCCGGCCAGGCCCGCCAAGCCGAGCGGCGTGCGGATGTAGCCGACGGCGAGCCCGATCTTCGGCACCAGCAGCCGTTCACGGCCGACGATCTCGGACCGGCGTGGGCGCCAGGGGTCGGGCGCGTTCTTGTTGTCGCCCTTCATTACGTAGCCCTTGCCCGGGTTCCCGCCGACGATCCGGTGGATGACGATCAGCCCGGCGCCGGGCTCGCCCTCCGGTACGTGGTAGGCGATCACGTCGCCCGTGCCGTAGCTGCTCGTTCGTTGGAGTACCACGACGTCGCCCGCGTGCAGCGTTGGCTCCATACTGTGGCCTGACACGACGACGTAGGAGACCGGGCTGCCGAGGAAGCCGGCGCGAGCAAAGACCAGGGTGCCGACAGCGAGCGCGAGGGCTGCGCCCTCGAGTACGAGGAGAACGTTCGCAAGGCGGCTCCGCAGCTTCATGGGTAGTAGGTGATCGCGAGGACGGGAGGGTTCGAGCCTTCGCGTGAGTCGAGGGTTCCGGTGAAGATGCCGCTCCCGTTGTCCTCGATTGCCCAGCCGTTGTTCGCGGCGCCGTTGACGATGCTCTGGACGTCGCCGGTCAAGCTCCAGCTCAGCCAGCTTCCGTTCGCGCCTGTCACGGCCGACGCGCTCTGCACGGCCGAGATCGTCGGCGCGGTCTTCCAGGTGACGGTCTCGCCCCACGAGGTCGTGATCGGAAGGACCACATACGTGCGCGGGGACGACGGCGCCGTTCCCAGGTGGAGCTGCAGCGTCGCGGACACGATTCTGGCGTTCGCGACGGCGCAGGGCGTGTGCTGGACGAGCGCATAGGTCGGCTTGTTTCCACTCGCGACTTGAAGTGTCGTGCTCGTAGCGTGTGAGGTAGCGGTATGCGCTGCGTCGATCCAGGTGTCCTGCGTCGGGTTCGAGCTGCACGAGGAGGTGGGTACGGTGCTCGCGGCCGCGAAGGACGTCAGCGCGGCGGTGCTGAGGCTGCCGAGCGACGCGGCGAAGGCGCGGGTCGAGCCGGCCGCGAGCGCCGCGAGGAAGGCGAGGGGGTTATCGCGCGCCGCCTCATGGCCCCGTGATCACCACTCGGTAGCCGGCGACCGCGCCGGCGTAGGGCCGCGGGCTCAGCGCTACCGTCAGCGTGCCCGGGTCGGCCATCGCCGGCACCGTTGCCGGGCCGCCGCCGCCGATGCTCGCGCCGGTCGAATCCGTCAGAGCGAGCTGGAGTGAGCCACCCGCGCAGGTTGGTTCCTTGATGCCGCCGACGGTCGCCTGGGTGACGTTGCCGGCGGATGTCGTGTACGAGATCGTGAAGCCGTCCGGGTCGCATTGCGCGACGGCGGCGGAGCCCGCGCCGATGGTCGAGACGGCGAGCGGGAAGCCGGCGGCGAAGGCGACGGCCGACCAGCCGAGCGCCACCACTGCTGCGAGCGGGGCGACCGCGTGCTTCGCGGTCGCCCACCTCCAGGCGAGCAGGATGGTCTTCATCGGCCTATGTCCTTTTCGCCGAGGCCCCTTTCTAGCCCGCGATCACAACGTCGATGCCCGCGACGGCCGACGCCGAGGCGGATGCGCTGAACGTCAGGGAGGCCGCGCCCGCGGCGACGGTTCCCGTCGCCTCTCCGAGCGAGCTTCCCGAACTGTCCTTGAGCGTGACCTTGATGATGTCGCCGCTGCACGCCGCGTTGATGCTCGCGACGTTCAACGTGCTGACGCCGTACCGTTTGTTGGTGGCGTCCCAGTTGGGCGCTCCGAAGTTGGCGGTTACGCCGTCGGTGTCACAGGACGCGACGACGGTTGCGCTGTCTCCGACCGCCCCGGTCGCGACGCCGCCGAGGCCGTCGGCGAACGCGAACGTTCCACCGAAGACGACGAGCCCGGCTACGACTGCGATGAGGATGCGTTTCATTGCCCTCGTCCCCTTTCGTGCTGCAGTTCGCTGGGGAAACGAACACTCTGTCTTTCGGCAAACAGGCTGTCGCCGATCATCCCTCGTCCGAGGAAAGGCCCGTGCGCGCTGCATATAGTCCTGGGCATGGACTTCGAGCTCGCGCCGGAGCAGAAAGAGATACAGGCGCTCGCTCGCGACTTCGCGCAGCAGGAGATCGACCCGCACGCCGCCGAGTGGGACCGCGAGCATCACTTCCCGCGCGATCTCTTCAGCAAGCTCGCCGAGCTCGGGCTGATGGGGACATGCGTTCCGGAGGAGTACGGCGGCGCCGGCGCCGACTTCCCCTCGTACATCCTCGTCCTCGAGGAGCTCTCGCGCGCCGACGCCGGTGTCGGTGTCACGGTCGCGGTGCACACGAGTGCGGTCACGCTCCCGCTGCTCGCCTTCGGCACCGACGAGCAGCGCTCGCGCTTCGTACCTCCGCTCGCCCGCGGAGAGCATCTCGGCGCGTTCGCGCTCACCGAGGCCGAGGCCGGCTCCGACGCGGGAGCGCTACGCACGCGCGCCGAGCCCGACGGCGACGGCTGGCGTATCACCGGCGCGAAGCAGTGGATCACGAACGCGCGCTACTCAGGCACGTTCCTGCTCTTCGCCCGGACGGATCAGAACACGCCGGGAGCGAGAGGCGTCAGCGCGTTCGTCCTCGACGCCGACCACGTCCGCGTCACGCGCGACGAGGAGAAGCTCGGGCTCAACTCCTCGATCACGAACGACATCGTCATCGAGGGCGCGCACGTCGACCGTGACAGGCTGCTGCACGAGGAGGGCAAGGGCTTTCACATCGCGATGACGACGCTCGACGGCGGGCGTATCGGCATCGCAGCGCAGGCGCTCGGCATCGCGCAGGCGGCCTATGACGTCGCGCGCGAGTACGTCGATGCCTGCGTCGCGCGAGGCCTCGACGTCGACGACTTCGCGCCGCGTCTCTCGTTCTTCTTCAACGCGCATCTCGACTTCTTCGAGGAGATCGCGAAGTACCGCGCCGCGCGCCGCATCTGGGCAACTCAGCTCCGCGACAAGTACGGCGCGAAGAATCCCCGCTCGTGGCTCATGCGCTTCCACACGCAGACCGCAGGCGTCTCGCTCACCGCGCAGCAGCCGGAGGTGAACCTCATCCGGACCGCGATCGAGGCGCTCGCGGCCGTCCTCGGCGGGACGCAGTCGCTGCACACGAACTCGTTCGACGAAGCGCTGGCGCTGCCGACCGAGAACGCGGCGCGCCTCGCTCTGCGAACGCAGCAGGTGATCGCGCACGAGACAGGCGTCGTGAACACAGCCGATCCGCTCGGCGGCTCGTACTACCTCGAGTACCTGACGAACGAGCTCGAGCGACAGGCGTACCACTACTTCGACCGGATCGAGAAGCTCGGCGGCGTCATCCCGGCGATCGAGGAGAACTTCTTCCAGCGCGAGATCGCCGAGGCCTCGTTCCGCTACCAGTCGGAGGTCGAGCGCAAGCAGCGCGTCATCGTCGGCGTGAACAAGTACGTGCAAGAGGACGAGCAGCCGCTCGAGATCCTCCGGATCGACCCCGAGCTCGAGACGAAGCAGATCGAGCGCGTGCGGGCGACCCGGGCCAAGCGCGATGCCGCAGCCGCCGAGGCCGCGCTCGCCGAGCTCAAGCGCGCCGCCGCCGGCGACACGAACCTCATGCCGCCGATCCTCGACGCCGCGCGCGCACGTGTAACGATGGGCGAGATGTGCGATGCGCTGCGTGAGGTTTGGGGCATCTGGCGGGAGACGCCGGTCTTCTGATGGCGAAGAAGATCCGCGTGGTCATTGCCAAGCCCGGCCTCGACGGTCACGACCGCGGGGCGAAGATCATCGCGCGCGCGCTGCGCGACGCCGGCATGGAGGTCATCTACACCGGCCTCCACCAGACGCCGGAGCAGATCGTGGAGACGGCGATCCAGGAGGATGCGGATGCGGTCGGCATCTCGATCCTTTCGGGCGCGCACATGACCCTCGTGCCGCGCATCCTCGACCTGCTGCGCGAAAACGGCGTCGACGACGTGCTCGTCGTCGTCGGCGGAACGATTCCCGACGACGACGCCGACGACCTCCGCAAGCTCGGTGTCGCGGCCGTGTTCGGCCCCGGCGCGCCGACCGGCGAGATCGTCGACTTCCTTACGGGCGCCGTTCCGGCTTGATCGCGGTAACCCGCGACGACGCGGTCGCCGTCGTCGCGATCGACCGGCAGGACGCCCTCAATGCGCTCGACGTGGCGACGCTCACTGAGCTGCGCGACCGGCTGCGCGAGCTCGCCGAGGATGCGAGCGCGCGCGTCGTCGTGCTGACGGGAGCAGGGGAGAAGGCGTTCGTCGCCGGCGCCGACATCAAGTACATGAGCGCGCTCGAGCCCGAACAGGCGAAAGCGTGGGGCGCGCTCGGCCACGAGGCGGCGAACCTGCTCGAGACGATGCCGAAGCCGACGATCGCGGCGATCAACGGATTCGCGCTTGGCGGCGGGTGCGAGCTCGCGCTCGGGTGCGACATTCGCTACGCGTCGAGCAACGCCCGGCTCGGCCAGCCCGAGATCGACCTCGGGATCGTTCCCGG
>DATGEH010000202.1:0-10414 GCA_035310325.1 Gaiellaceae bacterium | reverse complement strand
GAGCACGGCGTCTCGCTGCCGGAGCTGCAGCCGCGCATCTTCTCGTTCAACTCGCCGCACGGCGCATGCCCGCGCTGCACGGGCCTCGGCTCGCAGCAGGAGATCGACCCGGATCTCGTCGTTCCCGATCCGTCGCTCTCGATCGACGACGGCGCGCTCGTCCCCTGGTCGGTCGGAGGCTCGTCGAGCTTCTACGAGGCAGTGATCCAGGCGATCGCCGACCGGTACGAGATCGACACCTCCGTGCCGTGGTCCGAGATGAGCGTCCAGGACCAGGACTGCTTCCTCTACGGCACCGACGGCGAGAAGATCTACGTCCAGTACCGCAACCGCATGGGTCGCCGGCGCCAGTACATGCTCGCCTTCGACGGCATCGTCGAGAGCCTTCAGCGCCGCTACAAGGAGACGGACTCCTCGCAGCAGCGCGAGCGCATCGAGGAGTACATGTCCTTCCGCCCGTGCCCCGTGTGCAAGGGCGCGCGGCTCAAGCCCGAGGTGCTGGCCGTCACGGTCGGCAAGAAGTCGATCAACGAGTTCACGACGCTGTCGGTCGCCGCCGCGCTGCGCTTCCTCGACGAGCTCGGCTTGACGAAGACCGAGCAGTTGATCGGCCATCGCATCGTGAAGGAGATCCGCGAGCGCCTGACCTTCCTCGACGACGTCGGCGTCGGGTATCTGACGCTCGACCGTGCTGCGGCGACGCTCTCGGGAGGCGAGGCGCAGCGCCTGCGGCTCGCGACCCAGATCGGCTCGCAGCTCGTCGGCGTGCTCTACATCCTCGACGAGCCGTCGATCGGGCTGCACCAGCGCGACAACTCGCGGCTCATCTCGACGCTCGAGCGGCTGCGCGACCTCGGCAACACCGTCATCGTGGTCGAGCACGACGAGGAGATGATGCGGCGCGCCGACTGGCTCGTCGACATGGGGCCCGGCGCGGGCCTGCACGGCGGCGAGGTGGTCGGAGAGGGGCCGGCGGCGAAGGTCGAGCGCAACCGCAAGTCGGTCACCGGCCAGTTCCTGTCGCGCGCGCGGACGATCGCGATTCCCGGGCGCCGCGAGGACGATCGCGGCTCGTTCCTCGTCCGCGGCGCGGCGCAGCACAACCTCAAGGACATCGACGTCGAGTTCCCGATCGGCAAGTTCGTCTGCATCACAGGCGTGTCGGGCTCGGGCAAGTCGACGCTCGTGAACGAGATCGTCTACAAGGCGCTCGCGAACCGGCTCAACAAGGCGCGCGTCAAGCCCGGAGCTCATGCCGGTGTCGAGGGCATCGAGGCGTTCGACAAGGTGATCGAGATCGATCAGAAGCCGATCGGCCGGACGCCCCGCTCGAACCCGGCGACGTACACGGATCTCTTCACGCACATCCGTGAGCTCTACTCGCTGACGCCGGAGGCGAAGGTGCGCGGCTACAAGCCCGGGCGCTTCTCGTTCAACGTGCGCGGCGGCCGCTGCGAGACGTGCAAGGGCGACGGGCAGATCAAGATCGAGATGCACTTCCTGCCCGACGTCTACGTCCCGTGCGAGACGTGCAAGGGCGCGCGCTACAACCGCGAGACGCTCGAGGTGCGCTTCAAGGGCCGCTCGATCGCAGACGTGCTCGACATGTCGGTCGAGGAGGCGCTCCAGTTCTTCGCGAAGATCCCGAAGATCCGCCGCCGCCTGCAGACGCTGCACGACGTCGGGCTCGACTACATCAAGCTCGGCCAGCCGGCGACGACGCTCTCCGGCGGCGAGGCGCAGCGCGTGAAGCTCGCCTCCGAGTTGTCGAAGGTCGCGACGGGGAAGACGCTGTACATCCTCGACGAGCCGACGACCGGCCTGCACTTCGCCGACATCGAGAAGCTGCTCGAGACCCTGCAGCGCCTCGTCGACGCGGGCAACACGATGATCGTCATCGAGCACAACCTCGACGTCATCAAGCAGGCCGACTGGATCGTCGACCTCGGCCCCGAAGGCGGCGAAGAGGGCGGCTACATCGTCGCGGTCGGCACGCCCGAGCAGATCGCCGACGTCGAGGACAGCTCGACCGGCGAGTTCCTCCGGCACGTCTTGCCGGAAGCGGCAGTCGCCGCGGCCTAAACGTCTCGCCAACCGCGCGGAACTGCCGCGATTGTCCAGTTCGGATCCGGCTCCCAGTCGTCCCAGCTCGTTGGGAAGGGCCACTCCGCGAGCACGCGCTCGCCCTCGGCTCGAAACTTCGCGGCTTCCCGGGCAGAGAAGTGGCCGTGCCGGACGGCGGCTTCGAGATCGTCCTCGTCCTTCCACCGCCACGAACCGTCCGGCTTGCAGACGAGGTCCAGATCGTGGTCTTGCGTATCCCAGCCCATCGACGTCTGTTGCCATGGCGACTCGAGGTTCACGTACCAGGTCGCGAGTGCGCCGTCACGCCGGATTACCCAGAGGGAGTGCGCGCGTCCAGGACGGCCGACGATGAGGACTCCTTCGCCTTCCCACATGCGGTGACCGGCTCGCCACGGCGACGAGTAGCGCTCGTCGAGCGAGAGTTCCTCCGCGAAGCCATCGCCGATCACAGGCCATCTGATTTCCGTCCCAGGCGCCAGCCACAGCGCGGGCGCGTCAGTCGACGCCACGCGCATCGGCAGCGCAGCGACCGGAACGCGGCGCCGGAAGTAGCGAAGGATTGCGACGTCGCCGACGTTCAAAGCACCGCCTGCGTCTGGGTGACGCGGGCGACGAGCTTGCCGTCGTCGTCGAAGAGCTCGGTGTCGACGACGATTGTCCGTCTGCCTTTGTGCAGTGCGCGCGACACGCCGTGCACGTGTCCGCCGCGCACCGGGCCGAAGAAGTTCGTCTTCGACTCGATCGTCGCGGTCCCCTTCGCGTCGGCAGGGAGGTTGAGGAACGCGAGGAAGCCGCCGGCCGAGTCGGCGAGGCTCATGAGTGCGCCGCCGTGCAGCATGCCGCCTGCCGTGCACTTGTCGGCGCTCCACGCGAGGCGGCTGCGTACCTCGTCCTCGGATGCCGAGACGATCTCCATCCCGAGGAAACTCGTGTACGGCGCCGCCGATGCGACCTGTGAAGTCAGCTCTGGGTTCGCGTCCATCGGGCCGGAGGCTACCCTGCGCGCCGTGAGCTGGTGGCTGCGCGGTGCTGCGGTGCTCGTTGCCCCTCGCGCGGTCTTCGTGTCGCTGCGCGACGAGTCGGACGAGGAGGTGGAGTCGCGCCAGGAGCCGATCTCGGCGATCGTCGGGCTCGCCGGATTCGCCGGCGTCCTCGGCACTCCGGTCGCGCGCCATCTGCTCAACGATCCGTCGATGTCGGTCTCGCTCATCCCCGTCTGGGTCTTTCTCGGCGGCGCGGTGTACGCGCTCGCCGTGTACTGGCTCGGCGGCGGCCTGCTCTTCGGCGCGTCTCGCCGCCTCGGCGGCATCGGCAGCTATCGCCGCTCGCGCCAGGTGCTCGGCCTCGCCGCCGCACCGCTCGCGCTCTCGCTCTTCACGCTGTGGCCGGTGCGCATCGCCGTCTACGGAACGGATCTGTTCCGGACCGGTGGGAACGATTACGGCCGCGGCGATGCGATCTTCGGCGGCGTCTATCTCGCGCTGCTCGCCTGGAGCGTGGCGCTGATCGTGGTCGGGGTTCGCGCCGTCCACGGCTGGACGTGGGCTCGGGCTGCGGGCGCTGTCACGCTCGCGGCAATCGTCCCGGCCCTCATCGTCGCGGCGACGACCCTCTAGCTAGGCTGCACGACGGCATGGAGACCATGTGGGCCGTCCGCAAGGTCAGCGCAGCGCCGGGTCTGGCGCTCGACGAGGTCCCCGTTCCCGCGCTCGGCGACGACGAGGTGCTCGTCGAGGTCGAGGCGGCGAGCGTCTGTGGCACCGACCTGCACATCTTCCACTGGGACGCGTGGGCCGCGAACCGGATCAAGCCGCCGCTCACGCTCGGGCACGAGTTCGCGGGGACGGTCGTCGACGTCGGACGCAGCGTGCGCAATGTCGTCGCGGGCGAATACGTCTCCGCCGAGAGCCACGTCACCTGCGGCGCCTGTTACCACTGCCGCACAGGTCGTGCGCACATGTGCGAGTTCACCCAGATCCTCGGCGTCGACCGCGACGGCGCGTTCGCGCAGTACGTCGCGGTACCGGAGTCGGTGATCTGGAAGAACGATCGCGCGAAGCTTCCACCCGAGATCGCGACGCTGCAGGAGCCGTTCGGCAACGCGGTGTTCGCAGTCAGTCACGAGGACGTCGCCGGCAAGGCGGTCGCCGTGCTCGGCTGCGGTCCCATCGGCCTGTTCACGATCGGGATCACGCGCGCCTCGGGTGCAGCGCGCGTGCTCGCCGCCGACCGCACGCCCTTCCGCCTCGAGCTCGCCCGCACGATGGGGGCACATGAGGTGCTCGACGTCTCGACCGTGAGCGACGTCGCAGCCTGGTTCGCGGAGCACAACGAGGGTGAGCATCCCGACGTCGTCTTCGAGATGTCGGGTGCACCGGCTGCGATCGTCGATGCCTTCCGCCTCGTGCGGAACGGCGGGCGCGTGATCCTGTTCGGGATCCCCGCGCTTCCCGTCGAGCTCGATGTCGCAGACCTGCTCATCTTCAAGAACCTCACCGTGTCGGCCGTCAACGGCCGCGAGGTGTTTGGCACCTGGTACAAGACACGCTGGCTGCTCGAGCACGGCGTCGTCGACCTCCGGCCGCTCATCACCGCCGAGCTCGGCCTCTCGGAGTTCGAGCGCGCGTTCGCGCTGCTCGAGTCGGGGGAGGCGTGCAAGATCGTGCTCCGGCCGAGCGGCGCGCCTCAGGAGCCCCTTGTCGCGACACCGGCAGAGGCGGCCGAGACGAACGGCCAGCTCGACCATCTCGCGAAGTGGGCGCATCGGTGAGCACGCTCGACGAGCAGATCGGCGCCGAGCTCGACGCGCTCCGCGAGGCGGGCACCTTCAAGCGCTTCAACGCGCTCGAGTCGCCGCAGGGGCCGGTTGTCGAGATGGCAGGGCGCGGGGAAGTCATCGTGCTCTCGTCGAACAACTACCTCGGGCTCGCCGACCATCCGGAGGTCGTGGAGGCCGGCATCGAGGGGCTCAGGAAGTACGGCGCCGGCACCGCCTCGGTGCGCTTCATCTGCGTGACGTTCACGCCGCATCTCGAGCTCGAGCGCGACCTCGCCGAGATGTCCGCGACCGAGAGCGCGCTCACCTACGTCTCGTGCTGGAACGCGAACGAGGCGTCGATCCCGACGCTCGCCGACGAGACGACTGCGCTCATCTCCGACGAGCTGAACCACGCGTCGATCATCGACGCAATGCGGCTCGCAAAGCCGGAGCGCAAGGTGCGCTACAAGCACTCGGACATGGGCGAGCTGCGCGACGCGCTGCGCGCCTGCGATCCCGGCCAGCGGAAGCTCGTCGTCACTGACGGCGTCTTCTCGATGGAAGGCGATCTCGCGAAGCTTCCCGACATCCTCGAGCTCGCCCGCGCGCACGACGCGGTGGTCGTCGTCGACGACTCGCACGGCGTAGGCGTCATGGGCGAGACGGGACGCGGAGTGGCCGAGCACTACGGCGTGCTCGGACAGGTGGACGTCTTCACGGGAACGCTCGGCAAGGCGCTCGGCGGCGCCGCGGGCGGTTACGTCGCAGCGTCGGAGGAGGTGTGCGAGCTGCTCCAGCAGCGCTCGCGCCCGCAGCTCTTCTCGAACGCGCTCCCGCCGACGGTCGCCTGCAGCGCGCGCGCCGCCGTTCGCGTCATGCGCGAGCACCCCGAGCTCGTGACGAAGCTGCACGACAACACGGCCTGGTTCCGCGGCGCCCTGCGCGAAGCCGGCTTCGCACCGCTCGAGGGCGAGTCGGCGATCATCCCGATCATCGTCGGCGAGACGGCGCGCGCGATCGAGATCTCCGGCCGCCTGCTCGAGCGCGGCGTCTTCGTGACCGGCTTCGGCTTCCCGGTCGTGCCCGAAGGAACCGCGCGCATCCGCGTGCAGATGTCCGCCGCGCTCGAGCGCGAGCACCTCGAGCGCGCGCTCGAGGCGTTCGTCTCAGTTGGCCGGGACGTCGGCCTCGTCTCGGCCTGAGAACGCCTTCAGCTCCTCGTCCGGCATCGCGTACGTGTGCGCCTGCTCGGGGAACGCGCCGGTGCGCACGTCGTCCGCGAACTGGGCGAGCGCGTTGGTGATGATCTCGCCGAGGTCGGCGTAGCGCTTCACGAAGCGCGGCGCACGGCCTTCGTAGTAGCCGAGCATGTCGTGCCACACGAGCACCTGGCCGTCGGTGTCCGCACCGGCGCCGATGCCGATCGTCGGCACCGCCAGCACCTCTGTCGTGGCGCGCCCGACGGGCGGCGGAACGGCCTCGAGCACGATCGCGAAGCAGCCCGCCGCCTCGAGCGCCTGCGCATCGGCGATGAGCTGCGCTGCCCGCTCCGCCGTGCGTCCCTGGGCCTTGAAGCCGCCGAGCACCGTCGCCGTCTGCGGCGTCAGCCCGACGTGCCCCATCACCGGAATGCCCGCGCCGACGATCGCGCGTGCGCGGTCGACGGACGTGCCGCCGCGCTCGAGCTTGACCGCGTCGGCGCCGCCCTCCTTCACGAGGCGCACGGCGTTCGTGATCGCCTGCTCGTCAGACGTCTCGTACGTGCCGAACGGCATGTCGGCGACGACGATCGGCCGCTTCGCGCCGCGCGTCACCCACTGGGTCATCATCAGGATCTCGTCGAGCGTCACCGCGACCGTCGACTCGCGGCCGTGCACGACCATTCCCGAGGAGTCGCCGACGAGGATCAGGTCGACGCCGGCCTCGTCCGCGAGCCGTCCGGCGGGCGCGTCGTACGCGGTGACCATCACGATCTTCTCGCCGCGCCGCTTCATCTCGAGCAGCTCGGGCAGCGGGAGCTTGCCTGCCGTCCAAGAGGCATAGCGCGAGGGCTTGCGGGTCATGTGAGCTCTCCTTCGAGTAGGACGTTGTCGATGAGGCGGGTCGAGCCGACGCGTACGGCGGCGGCGAGCAGACGCGCGCCATCGAGATCGATCAGCTCGACATAGTCGGGATTCATGCCGTTCAGTTGCGCGCGCGCGGCTGCCACGGGATCGGTGCTGCCGATCGCAGCGTGCAACGCGCGCGGCAATGCGAGCGCGCGCTCGCGCTCGTCCGCCGAGAGGCGAACGTTGCGCGAGGAGAGCGCGAGCCCGTCCGGGTCGCGCACGGTGGGGTGGACGCGGATGTCGACGCCGAGGTTGAGATCGCGGACGAGCGTGCGCACGACCGCTGCCTGCTGCGCGTCCTTCTGGCCGAAGTACGCGCGCCGCGGGTGGACGATGTTGAAGAGCTTGAGGCAGACGGTCGCAACGCCGCGGAAGTGGCCGGGACGGGCGGTCCCTTCGCCACCCGTGCCGTCGACGTCGACCCAGGTGGAGTAACCGGGCGGGTACATCTCCTCCGCGCTCGGAACGAAGAGCACGTCGACGCCAGCGTCCGCAGCGATCTCCGTATCGCGCGCCTCGTCACGTCCGTACGCGTCGAAGTCGGCCGCTTCGTCGAACTGGGCCGCGTTCACGAACAGCGACGCGACGACGACGTCGTTCTCCGCGCGCGCAGCGCGGAAGAGCGCGACGTGGCCGGCATGGAGCGCGCCCATCGTCGGCACGAGGCCGACCTCGCCCTCGAGCTGCAGATCGCGGATGTGCCGGACGACCTTCATGTCGCGAGCGCCAGCGTCGCGCCGGCGAGCGTTTCGTACAGGTCGTCGAGCTCCGGCAGCTGAGCGCGGATCGCCGCCCGGTGCGCCTCGACCGTCTTCCAGTCGCCGCGCGAGATCGGCCCGGTGAGCTCGAAGTCGTTCTCGATCGTCCGCAGCATGAGCGGCTCGAGCGCCTCGGGCGGGGCGCCCGCGGCCTCGAACAACAGCGCCGCTGCGCGCTGCAACGTGACGAGGTAGTTCGACGCGAACACTGCGCCTGCGTGGTAGAGCGTCCGCGAACTGTCGGCGAGCTCGAACGGCCGGAGGCCGAGCGTCTCGGCGAGCCAGATTCCCGCGTCGCGGGCGTCCTCGCTCTCGGCAGTGACGGCCGCCCACGCGCCGTCGAGTTGCTCGGCGCCGCGGCTCAGCGTGAACGTCTGCAGCGGGTGCACGCTGAAGCGGCGCGTGTGCGGAGCGAGCGCGGCGAGCGGCGTCGCGCCGCTCACGTGCGCAATCCAAGGGCCGGGTGGGATCGCCGCCGCAACCTCGGCGATCGCGGTGTCGGGCACGCAGAGGAGCACGAGCTCCGGGTCGTCGTCGCCGACCGCGAGCCCACGCTCACGCAGCCGCGCGCCGATGGCGGAGCCGGCGCGGCCCGAGCCGATGACGTGGATTCTGTTCAGCACCTGAGCTCCAGCTCCGTAGCGGATGCCGGGCACCCCAAGTGTATCGTGTGCCCATGCCGATCTACGAGTACGTCTGCATGGAATGCGAGTCGCACTTCGAGGAGCTCGTCCGCGGCGAAGAGCAGGTCGCCTGCCCGGACTGCACGGCGACGAACGTATCGCGGCAGTTCTCGACGTTCGCGGTGCACGGGGTCTCGAAGCAGCCGAGCTACACCGGCGGCGGTGGCGGCGGTGGCTGCTGCGGCGGCTCGTGCGGCTGCGGCCACTAGCGCCGTGTCCGAAGCCCAGGGGGAGCAGCTGACCCGCGCCCAGCGGGAGCAGCTCGAGGCCGAGCTCGCCGAGCTCGAAGGCCCGAAGCGCAAGGCGGTCGTCGAGGCCATCGCGGTCGCGCGTGCGCACGGCGACCTCTCCGAGAACTTCGAGTACCACTCGGCGAAGAACGAGCAGGGACTGCTCGAGCGCCGCATCAAGATCCTCCGGTCACGCCTGCACAACGCGGAGACGGTCGAGACCGCGACCGGTATCGCGGGTGTCGGTTCGCATGTGGAGCTCGAGCGCGAGGACGGCGAGCGCATGACGTTCGAGATCTCGAGCGTCGGCGGCGTCTCGCCCGATTCCCCGGTCGGGCGCGCGATCGTCGGCAAGTCCGTCGGCGACGAGATCGTCGTCGAGGCGCCCAAGGGAACGTGGAAGGCGATCGTCCGGGCGCTCTCGTAGACTCACGGGCCGTGAGCGCGGTCCCCGTCGAGCCGCTCGACGAGCTCAAGGCCTACGCCGCCGACGTCGCGGGCTGCACCCGCTGCCGGCTGGCGCAGGGACGCACGCAGGTCGTCTTCGGCGCCGGGAATCCGCACGCCGACCTCATGTTCGTCGGCGAGGCGCCCGGCTTCCACGAGGACAAGCAGGGCCTCCCGTTCGTCGGCCAGGCGGGCAAGCTGCTCGAGAAGCTCCTCGCCGGGATCGGGTTGTCGCGGCAGGACGTGTACATCGCGAACGTCCTCAAGTGCCGCCCTCCGGGCAACCGCGACCCGCAGCCGGACGAGATCGAGGCCTGCGAGAGCCACCTCTTCCGTCAAATCGAGCTCATCGAGCCCGCGGTCGTCGCGACGCTCGGCAACTTCGCGACGAAGCTCCTCTCCGGTCGCCCGCTCGGCATCACGCGCGTGCACGGCCAGGAGCAGGAGACGACGATCGGCAGCCGCAGCGTGCTGCTCTACCCGCTCTACCACCCGGCCGCCGCGCTGTACACGCCCGCGATGCTGAAGGTGCTCGAGTCCGACTTCGCGCGGCTGCCCGAGCTCATGGGCCGCGCCCCGGAGCCGGCCGCGGCGCCGGAGCCCGAGCTGACGCTCGTGGCGACGAAGCCCGCCGAGCAGCTCGGCCTCTTCTAACCTCAGCACGTGCCGGAACAGCAGACGTCCTCGCCGGAGGAGACGGCGGCGCTCGCTGCGACGCTCGCGCAACGTCTTGCGCCCGGCGACGTCGTGACCGTTGCGGGCGAGCTTGGCTCCGGCAAGACGACGTTCGTCCGCGGCGCGTGCGAGGCGCTGGGCGCGCGCGAGCACGTGACGAGCCCGACGTACACGGTCGGGCACCGCTATCACGGTGACGGGATCGAGATCTCGCATCTCGATCTCTATCGCTTCGAAGGCGTTTCGCCGGCGGAGTGGGGAGATCTCGAGCCGTATTTCGACGGCGCCGTCGCCTTCGTCGAATGGCCGGAAGCGGGCGAGGGCGTGCTTCCGCCGCCGCGCTTCGCGGTGCATTTGCGGCATGCTGGTGATGCCCTGAGGGTGGTCACGATCGACGAGTGCTGACGCTGGCGTTCGACACTGCGACCGACGTTGCGACGAGCGCCCTCGTCGACGACGGCGAGGTCCTGGCCGAGCGGTCTTCGCGCGCGGTGACGTTGCTCGAGGACGTGGATGCGCTGCTTCGGCAGGGCGGTGCGCATCCACGCGATCTCGATGACCTCGCCGTCGGCATCGGCCCGGGCAGCTTCACCGGCGTCCGCATCGGCCTCGCAACGGCGCGGGGTCTAGCGCTGGCGCTCGATCTCCCCGGCGCCGGAGTGTCGACGCT
>DATGEH010000201.1:0-5563 GCA_035310325.1 Gaiellaceae bacterium | reverse complement strand
CGCCCGAGCAGCCGCACACGGTCCCGCCCCTCGAGCTGGGCGCGCAGTGCGCCGTCGCCGGCGAACGTGAGCGTCCCATCGTCGAGCATCGCGAACGCCTGCGCGAGGCGGACGACGTTCTTGCGCTCCTCGAGCGCGCCGACGCAGAGGAAGCGCGGCGGCCCGCCCGGCGACGGCTGGACGGTGAAGCGCTCGAGGTCGACGCCGCTCGAGACGACCTCGGTCTTGCCGCGCGCCTCGGGAACCTTGGTCTCGAGCTCGCGGCGGAGGTAGCTCGACACGCACACGACCGCTGCCGCGCGCCTGACGACGAAGCGCGTCGCCGCGGCGACGCCGGGCAGCGCGCCGACGTTGCGCACGTCGCGCCCGTGGGCGGTGACGACGAGCGGCGCCCGCGAGCCGAGCGCGGCGATCAGCCCGGCCGGCACGAGGAAGTGCGCGTACACGACGTCGGGGCGTGACGCGCGCGCCGTGCGTGCCGCGAGCGTGAGATACCGGAGCTTGCCGCCGGCACGCGCGTCGAGCACGGCGCGGTCGACGTCGTGTCCGCGTTCGGCGAGCGCGCGCTCGACCTGCGCGACGAAGGTCCCGAGGTCGGGATCTTCGGGCCCGGGATACATCTGCGAGACGAGAAGGATTCGCACGGCGCCAGCGTATGCTGGCCCGCGTGGCAGGTGTCGTGCATGTCCGTGAGTTGACGAAGGTCTTTCGTGTCGCCGAGCGCGAGGCCGGCCTCCGTGCGTCGCTGCGCAGCCTCGTCGCGCGGAAGTGGCGGGAGGTGCGCGCCGTCGACGCCATCTCGTTCGACATCGAGGCGGGAGAGGTCGTCGGCTTCCTCGGACCGAACGGCGCAGGCAAGACGACGACCCTGAAGATGCTCTCGGGGCTCCTCTACCCGACGAGCGGCGAGGTGACGGTGCTCGGACACGTCCCGTCGAAGCGGCAGCGCGACTACCTCCGCTGGATGACGCTCGTCATGGGCAACCGGAACCAGCTGCAGTGGGACTTGCCGGCGCTCGACTCGTTCGAGCTCAACCGCGCGATCTACCGGCTCGACCGCGCCGAGTTCCTCCGCACGCGGGACGAGCTCGTCGAGCTGCTCGACATCGGCGACCTCGTGCGCAAGCCCGTGCGGCAGCTCTCGCTCGGCGAACGGATGAAGGTGGAGGTCGCCGGATCGCTCCTGCACCTGCCGAAGGTCCTCTACCTCGACGAGCCCACCATCGGCCTCGACGTGACGATGCAGAAGCGCATCCGCACGTTCGTCGCCGAGTACAACCAGCGCTATGGCGCAACGGTTCTGCTGACGAGCCACTACATGGCGGACGTCGAGGCGCTGTGCAAGCGCGTCATCGTCATCCACCACGGGCGGATCCTCTTCGACGGCCAGCTGTCCGAGCTCACGCAGCGCTTCAGCGGGACGAAGACGATCGAGGCCGTCCTCGCCGACGGCGAGCGTATGACGATGCAGGTCCCGCGCGACGACATCTCGCGCGCGACCGCCGAGCTGCTCGCGCACCACGAGGTGCACGACCTCACGGTCGAGGATCCGCCGATCGAGGACGTGATCGAGCAGGTCTTCGCACAATGATCGTCGCGGCCCGTTCGCTCGTCGACTTCTACGTGACGACGATGCGGACGCAGGTGCAGACGCGATTCCAGTACCGGGCAGCCACGTGGATGTACACGCTCGGGATGGTCGCCGAGCCGACGATCTACCTCGTCGTCTGGTCGACGATCGCGCGCTCCCACGGCGGATCGGTCAACGGGCTGACGCCGCACGCTTTCGCCGCGTACTACATCGTCTGGACGCTCGTGCGGACGATGAACATCGTCTTCACCCCGTACGGGTGGGAGTTCCGGATCCGCGAGGGCCGCCTGTCGGGCGACCTGCTCCGCCCACTGCATCCCATCCACTACGACCTCGCGCAGTTCGCGGGCGACAAGTTCATCTGGGTTCTGCTCTATCTGCCGATCGGGATCGGGCTGTCGCTCATCTTCCATCCCGCACTGCATCCCGGCGCAGTGCAGATCCTCGTCTTCCTCGTCGCGATCTGGGGCGCGTATGTCATCCGCTCGCTGAACCTGTGGCTGCTCGGGATGGTCAGCATCTGGACGACGCGGGCCAGCGCGATCTTCGAGACGTACGTCCTCTCGGAGCTCCTGCTCTCGGGCCGGCTGCTGCCGCTCACGCTCATGCCGCACTGGTCGCAGACGGTCGCCGCCTGGCTCCCGTTCAAGTGGACGTTCTACTTCCCGATCGAGGTGCTCGTCGGGCACATGTCGAACGCCTCGCTCGTCGGCGGGCTCGGCATGCAGGTCGTGTGGACGGCGATCGGCTCCACGTTCGTCTTCTTCGCCTGGCGGCTGTCGGTGCGCCAGTACGCGGCGGTGGGCAATTGATCCGCAACCTGCGCTTGGCATTCATGTATCTGCGCGTCGGCGTGCTGAACGAGCTCCAGTACCGCGCGAACTTCTTCGTCGCAGCGTTCCAGTCGGTGCTCGCGGTCGCCGTCGGGCTGATCGTGCTCGCGCTCGTCTACTCGCACACGCAGACGCTCAACGGCTGGACCGAGTCGGAGCTGCTCGTGATCATCGGCGTCCAGATCCTTCTCGGCGGCGTCATCCACTCGACCATCCAGCCGAACATGCAACGACTCGTCGACGAGGTGCGGGACGGGAAGCTCGACTTCCTGCTCACGAAGCCGGCTGACGCGCAGGCGCTCGTCTCGCTGCGCGAGGTGCAGATCTGGCAGGGCGTCGACATCATCTCCGGCGCGGTGATCGTCATCGTCGGCGCGATCCGCACCGGCCACAGCGTCGGCATCGGTCACGTCTTCGCGTTCCTCGGCCTCCTGCTGCTCGGCGCGCTCCTTCTCTACTGCTTCTGGCTGATCATGGCGACCGGGTCGTTCTGGATCGTCAACATGTTCTTCCTCGCCGAGCTTTTCGAGGGCATCTACCAGACCGGCCGCTGGCCGATCGGCGTCTACCCGGTCTGGCTCAAGTACTCGATGACGTATCTCGTGCCGATCGGCTTCGCCGTCACGGTGCCGGCGCAGGCGATGACCTCGCGGCTGCACTGGGGCACGGTCGGCATCGCGATCGGCTTCGGCGTCGCACTCCTCGCGTTCACGCGCTGGTTCTGGCGCTTCGGGCTCAGCCGCTACTCCGGCGCGAGCGCCTAGTGCGCTCAAGCCGGTTTACCGAGCTTTTACGCACCGCTTACCGGCGATCCCCGTTCTCCGGGCAGACCCCTGCCAAAGGAGGACACAGACATGCGACTCACACGAATCTTCGCAGGCATGGTCGGGGCGGCAGTCGCGGCGCTTGCGCTGACATCCGCATCGCTCGGCGTCACGAAGGCGGTCCCGTCGAACACGTCACTGCCGTCGATCTCGGGCTCGGCCCGCGACGGCTCCGACCTCACCGCGAGCCACGGCAGCTGGACCGGCTCGCCGACGAGCTACGCATACGCGTGGCTTCGCTGCGACACGCAGGGCGGCAACTGCAACGCGATCGGCGGCGCCACCAGCCGCATCTACACGGTGCAGACCGCCGACGTCGGCTCGCGCATTCGCGTCCAGGTGACGGCGACGAACAGCTCTGGCTCCGGCCAGGCGACATCGCGGCCAACGAGCACCGTGGTTCCGACCGGCTCGGCGCCGAAGAACACCGCGGCCCCGTCGATCTCCGGCAATCCGCAGGAGGACAGCACGCTGACCGTCAGCCCCGGCTCCTGGAGCGGCACGCCCGCTCCGCACTTCGGGTACCAGTGGCAGCGCTGCATCGGCACGGGCGGCGGCTGCGGCGACGTCTCCGGAGCGACCGGCACCACGTACAAGCTGACGTCGGCCGACGTCGGCCACACGCTCCGCGTGAACGTCACCGCGACCAACTCGAACGGCTCCGCCGTCGCGACCACGGCCGAGACCGCGCTCATCGCGCCCGCGAAGGCGACGCAAGGCGCAGCCATCGCGGTCGCGCAGGTCAACCTGCCCGACCTGCTCGTGATCGACCGCGTGACGTTCTCGCCCAACCCGGCGACGTCGCGCGCTCCGATCATGGCGCGGTTCCACGTCTCCGACACGCGGGGCTTCTCGATCGCCGGCGCGCTCGTCTACGCGCTCGGCCTGCCGTACGGCTGGACGTACGCCTCGCCCGAGGTGCAGACGGACTCGTTCGGCTGGGCGACGGTCACGCTTCGCCCGACGGCGAACATGCCGATCCGCCGGCCCGGCGCGCTCGTCGTGTTCGTCCGCGCGCGCAAGCCGGGCGACAACCTGCTCAGCGGCGTCTCCACGCGCCGGCTCGTGCAGGCATCGATCCGCTGACGACGACACCAACGTGGACAGGTCCTGCAACCAGGTTGCAGGACCTGTCCGGCTGGTGCTACTTCGTGAAGAACTCCGTCATCGGCGTGACCTGCTGCCGATCGGCCGCGTTCCCGAGATAGCCGAGGCCGAACTCCGCCTCGATCGTCGCGAGCAGCGAGTAGTGGTTGTACTGCGTCTGGCTCGTGAACCCGCCCTTCTTGCCCTTGTTCGAGACGATGACGGCCGGGATCAGCCCGCCGCCGTACGTCCCGCCCGCCCAGACGTGTCCGTCAGGCGTTCCGCTCGAGTTGAGGAACTGGTAACCGGGCGGCAACACCGGCGAGTCACAGCAACCGTCGGCAGTCTCCCAGCCGTCGGTCGTCGCGTTGTTCGTGAAGTCGTTCTCGTCGGTGACGATGAAGATCGCCGACAGGCCCGTCTTCCATGCCGGGCTCGCGAGAATCGCCGTCACGGCCGTCTTCACGAACGCGTCCGCCTTCTGCTTCAAGGCTGCGTCGTTCGTATCGTCCTTCGCCGACCCGTACGGGCACGGCGTGCCATCGGAGCCATCGGATGCGACCGCCGTGAAGAGACCGCCGTGCATGTCGTGACACTGGTTCGGCGAGATCCAGACGAAGTTCGGTGTCGTCGACACCTTCTTCAGGTCGGTCGCGAAGTCCGTGTACGGCTTGATCCTCGCGAGTCTCGCCGTGTTGGAACGGATGTCGTCGAACAAGACGAACGGATTGTGCTTCGAGGCGTAGAGCTGCTGGCTCGGGCCTGGGTAGTAGTCACCCGTGTAGCCGGCCGAAGGCATCGACTCCATGTACGCGCCCCAGGTCAGCTTCTTGGCCTCGAGCTGATCGACGATGTTCGTGTGGTTGAACCGGTTCGCCGGGTTGTCGTCGTTGACGAACCAGTTCGATCCGGAGATGGCGGCGACGTAGTTCGGCTCACTCGGGTGCGTCACGCCGTAGTAGTTCTCGGCGACGGCGTAGGACTGCGCGAGCGAGTTGAGGTACGGCGCATTCTGGTCGCCTAGCACGCTCGACTTCGAGTGGTTCTCGAGCATGATGACGAAGATGTGCGCGGCCGGTGTCGCCGGCCTCGGCTTGTGCTTCGGCTTGGCCTTGGCGCCCGCCGCCGATACGACCACGAGCAGAAGCGCGGCAACTACGAGCGCGCCGCGGGCGACGTTCTTCATGGGCCTCCCCCTTTGTTGACTGGGGAGTGCTTACCCGGCTAGG
>DATGEH010000200.1:0-4256 GCA_035310325.1 Gaiellaceae bacterium | reverse complement strand
TCACCAGCCCGATGCGCGGGTCCTTCAGCTCGGGTAGCGCCTCCGCGAGCACCTGCCGGACCGACTCGTTCACGCGCCGCATCCGGTCGCTCATGGGTCATATTCAAGCGAGTGTCCGCCCTTGTGCTGACGGGTGTCGCGATCTGGTGCTTCGTCGTCGCGCTCGCAGGCGGGATGGCGGGCCTCGTGCTGGGCAACATCCGGTTGCCCGTGCTCCTGTTCGCGGCGTCGAATCCTGCTGCGGCGAGCGGGGCGAACATCGCCGTCTCCGGCCTCGCGGCGGCTGCAGCTTCGGTCGGCCACGTGCGAGCCAAGCGCGTGCGCCTGCCGGCGGCGATCCTCCAGGGCGTGCTGTAAGAACACCCCATTTGGGGCAAGCGGCATGTTGCCTTCCGTGACCACCATTGGGGTCATGCCTGCTGCGGCCAGCCCGGCGACGGTCGTCGTCGTCGTCGACGAACAGACGGCTTTCCTCGACCTCGCCGAGCAGGCTCTGGGCCGAGCCGGCAACCTCGTCCTCGTCACCACCGAGCCGCAAGAGGTGCTGGAGCTCGCGATCCGTATCCACATCGACGTGGTCGTCGCCGACGGCTCGTTCCTCGACCGCACCGACCCCAGGCTGAGAAGGAAGCTCGAGCTCGCGCAGCACGGGCTCCGCGTGCTCTACCTGAGCTCGCTGCGTGCACCCTTCTCGCTCGAGTCGCTCGTCGCGGAGGTGGACCGGCTGGTCGCTACGGATAGTCCTCCGGATCGACTACGAGCCGCTCCACCCGGCTGACCTCCCACTCCTGGCCGCGCAACCACCGTTCGGCCTCGTCGAGCAGGCGCTCGAGCTCGCGATGCTCGCGCGCGACGCATGACACCGTCAGTCGCGTGCGCTGCCACACGTCGTGATGGTCGACCTCTGCGACGGACGCGCCGACCCTGTTCTGAAGCTGCGCCTTCGCCGAGCGCAGGTGCCGGCGCTTCTCTTTGAGCGAGTGCGCCTCCGGAAAGTGCAGGTCGATCATGAGGACACCGACGAAGCCGCTCGCCATCGTCACAGAACCAGCCGGTCGACGATCTTCGCCGCCTCGCGGATCACCGCCACCTCGCGCGCGTCGGCGTCGCCGAGCAGCGCTTCGAGGGCACGCAGGCGAAGTTCCCGCCCACGCTCGAGCGTCCGGCGGCCCTTCGCCGTCACGTGCACGGTGACCACGCGGCCGTCCCTGGCATGCGGCTCTCTGCGCGCCAGGCCCTCCTCCTCCATCGCTGCGACGAGCCTGCTCATCGTCGGCAGCTTGACGCGCTCCATCGCGGCGAGCTCGGAGATCGTCTTCGGCCCCGTGAAGACGAGCACCGAAAGCGCCGACATACGCGGCGGCGAGACGCCGGCCCCTGCGTCCTCGCGCGCGACGCGGCGAAGGAGATGGATCGCTGCCGAGTGGATCTCGTCCGCTGCCTGCCGGCGAATGCTTGACATAGTTCGTTAGGCTAACTAATAATAGGCGCCGTGTCCATCTTCGAGCTGATCGACCACGGCGACACGCCCGGCGTCAAGGCGTTGCTCGACCGCGACCCGCAGGCAACCGACGCCCGGAACGATGCGGGGCTCACACCGCTCATGCATGCCGCCTATCGCGCCCGGGGACCGGTGTTCGACGAGATCGCCGGTCGCCATGCTCCCGCCGACGCGTGGGACCGCCTGCTGCTCGGCGAGGCCGACGGCCTCCCCGCTCCCGACGCGTGGAGCCCGGACGGTTTCACGCCGCTGCACATCGCCGCATACATCGGCAATGCCGGAGCGGCAGAAGCGCTCCTCGCCGACGGCGCCGACCCGAACGCCTTCGCGACGGCGTCATTCGCGCGCGTCACGCCGCTCGGCACGTGTGCCTTCGCCGGCGCGATCGACGTCGCACGTGCCCTGCTGCGAAACGGCGCCAACCCGGCACTCACAGAGGTCGAGGGCGCAACGCCGCTCGAGGTTGCGCGTGCAAACGGCGACGAGCAGCTCGTCGCGCTTCTCTTCGTGTCGCACTCGCACGGGCAGATCGCCAACGTGCATGCAGCGCTGGCGGTCGACGCGACGCTCGCGAACGCGACGACCGACTGGGGCGGCGGCGACTGGGAGACCGCGCTTGGCGCCGCCTCGCACATGGGCAACCGCGAGCTGGCCGAGCTCCTGCTCGCTCACGGAGCGCGCATGGACGTCTTCGCCGCTGCCATGCTCGGCCACGCCGACGTCGTCCGCGCCGTGCTCGCAGCGCACCCCGACATGCGCGACGCAAAGGGACCGCACGGGATCCTGCTCGCGGCGCATGCCAAGGGGGCGGTCGTCGAGCTGTTCGCTTAATTCAAGTCGCCGCGGGTGCGGCAGGTGTTTCCTCGAGCGTCGTGCGCTCGATCTCGCGCGTCTCGAACGCCTCGAGCACGTCGCCTTCCTTCACGTCGTTGAAGCCGTCGAGCAGGATGCCGCACTCGAAGCCCTCGGCGACCTCGCGCGCGTCGTCCTTGAAGCGCCGCAGCTGCGCGATCGTCGTCGTGTAGATGACAGTGCCGTCACGGATGACGCGCACCTGCGAGTTCCTGCGGATGATCCCGTTCGTGACCATGCAGCCGGCGATCGTGCCGAGGCGCGACACCTTGAAGAGCGCACGCACCTCCGCTTCGCCGATCGTCTCCTCCGTCTTGACGGCGGTGAGCTTGCCGACGAGCGCCTGCTCCATGTCCTCGGTGAGCTTGTAGATGACGTCGTACGTGCGGATCTCGACGCCTTCACGCTGCGCGAGCTCGCGCGCTTCCGCGTTCGGGCGAACATTGAAGCCGACGATGAGCGCGTCGGATGCCGACGCGAGCATGATGTCGTTCTGGGTGATCGCGCCGACGCCCTGCTGGATGACGTTCAGGCGCACCTCGGAGTGCTCGAACTTCGAAAGCTCGGAGACGACCGCCTCGACGGAGCCGAGCACGTCGCCGCGCACGATGAGGTTGAGGTCGGCGACCTCGCCGGCCTGCATCACCTCGAACAGACGCTCGAGCGAGACGCCCCCACTCGGGCGGTGGGTTGCAAGCTGTTCGCGGCGGAGCCGCTCAGACCGGCGCTGCGCGAGGTCGCGCGCGGTGCGGTCGTCCTCGACGACGCGAGCCACTTCGCCCGAGGGCGGCGGCTTGTCGAAGCCGAGGATCTCGATCGGATCGCCAGGGCCTGCGGAGTCGATCTTCTCGCCCTGATAGTCGAACAGGGCCTTCACGCGGCCGTGCGCGTCGCCGGCGACGATCGCGTCGCCGACCTTGAGCGTGCCGCGGTGCACGAGCATCGTCGCGACAGGGCCGCGGCCGACGTCGAGGCGCGACTCGATGATCGGGCCGGACGCGTCGGTATTCGGATTCGCCTTCGGATCGAGCTCGAGGTCGGCGACGAGCAGGATCTTCTCGAGCAGCTCGTCGAGGTTCGTCTGCGCCTTCGCGGAGACCTCGGCGAACTGCGTCGTTCCGCCCCACTCTTCCGGCTGCAGCCCCTCGGCGGCGAGCTCAGCCTTGACCTTGTCGACGTTCGCGCCCGGCAGGTCGATCTTGTTGACGGCGACGACGATCGGGACGTCGGCAGCCCGCGCATGCGAGATCGACTCCTTCGTCTGCGGCATGACTCCGTCGTCGGCGGCGACGACGAGCACCGCGATGTCGGTGACCTTCGCGCCGCGGGCGCGCATAGCGGTGAATGCCTCGTGGCCCGGCGTGTCGAGGAACGTGACCTTCCGGCCGTCGACGTTGACCTGATACGCGCCGATGTGCTGCGTGATGCCGCCTGCCTCGGTCGCGACGACCTTCGCGTTGCGGATCGCGTCGAGCAGCGTCGTCTTGCCGTGGTCGACGTGGCCCATGATCGTGACGACCGGCGGACGGGTCACGAGCGAGTCTTCCGCGTCCTCGAACGCCTCCGGCTCCTCGTCCTCGTCGGAGGCGTGCTTGATCTGGATCTCGCGCTTGAGCTCGACGCCGATCAGCTCGACCTCCTCGTCGGTCAGCGACTGCGTCGCGGTCTTGAGGTTGCCGAGGTCCATCAGCATCTTGATCAGCTGCCCCATCGGGACGCCGAGCGCCTGCGAGAAGTCGCGGACGGTGACACCCGACTCGACGGTGACAGGCCCGGTTGGCTGGACCGGCGCGGTCGTGCGCGGCTCGCGCGGCGGCCCCTCGTTCCGGCCGCGCGCCTGCCGCCCGTCCTGGCGCGGACGTGCAGCCTGGTTGTCGATGACGACGCGCCGGCGCCTTCCGGC
>DATGEH010000199.1:0-2728 GCA_035310325.1 Gaiellaceae bacterium | reverse complement strand
GTGTGCAGCGTCGAGAGCACGAGATGGCCGGACTCGGCCGCCTGCAGGGCAGTCTGCGCGGTCTCGGCGTCGCGCAGCTCGCCGATGAGGATGACGTCCGGGTCCTGCCGCAGCGCGCGCCGCAGCGCCTGGCCGAAGGATTCGGTGTCGAGCCCCACCTCGCGTTGGTTGACGATGCAGCCGTGGTCGTCGTGGAGGATCTCGATCGGGTCCTCGATCGTCACGATGTGCTGGCGGCGCGTGCGGTTCATGTGGTCGACCATCGCAGCGAGCGTCGTCGTCTTGCCGGAGCCGGTCGCGCCGGTGACGAGGATGAGGCCGCGATGCTCCTCGGCCAGCTTCTGCACGACACGCGGCATACCGAGATCGCCGAAGCTCGGGATCGTCGCGGGAATGACGCGGAACGCAAGCGAGATGGCGCCTCGCTGGCGGTACGCGTTCACGCGGAAGCGCGGGAGGCCCTCGGCCTGGTAGGCCGTGTCGAGGTCGCCGGCGGCGTGGAACTGCTGGAGCCTCTCGGGCGTGCGCGCGCCGATCGTCTCGAGGATGCTCGCGAGCGCGGCGTCGTCGAGCGGCGCATGGCCGTCGAGGGGGCCGAGCTCGCCGTCGCGTCGGAGCACGGGCGGCTGCCCCAGCTTGAAGTGCACGTCGCTCGCGCCGTCGTTGACGGCACGCCGGAGCAGGGCGTTCAGATCCACGAACGAGGGATCGGCTCCGCGGGCGCTTGGCTTTAGGCCGCAGCGCGCGAGACGGCGTAGATCAGCCGAATCGCGCCTTTCTCGAGCCCGTGCGCGGCGGCGGGATGGCTGAGCTCGCCGCGGAGGAGCTTCTCGAGCGCTCGGAACGTGATCGGCAGCCGCGCGAGGGCGTACGTCGTGCGCGGGAACCGCTCGAACGCACGCTTCGCGCCCCAGCCGGCGGCGGTGAGCGGCGTGATCCGGCGCCCGACCGCGGCCGGGTAGGCCTGGAGGTCGCCGGCGAGGATCGCCTCGGAGACGAGCTGCGCCGAGAGGAACGCTTCGTACATGCCGTCGCCCGAGAAGGGATCGACGAGACCCGCGGCGTCGCCGATCACCGCGGCGTTCCCGCGCACGAGGACGCTCGAGGGCTTGCGCAGCGGCAGGCGATAGCCGCGCGTCTCGGTCGCGGCGTCGGGGTCGACGCCGTACGCCTCGCACATGCGGCGCAGCTCGGCGCGCAGGCGCGGGCCTTCGCTCTCGTTGCCGCCGACGCCGACGTTGACGTGATCGCCCTTCGGGAAGATCCAGCCGTAGCCGCCGTTGACGACCGCGATCTCGAGCACCATCGCCCCGGCGTAGCGCGGGTCGTGCGGATAATTCGCCTCGAGCGCGACGCCGTGCACGATGTCGCCGCCGAGACCGAGCTGCTTCGCGCTCGTCCCGTTGCAGCCGTCGGCGCCGATGACGAAGCGTGCGTCGAGCTCGCGCGCGTCGACCGTCACGCCCTCGCGCACCTCGGCGCCCGCCTCCGCAGCCTTCTGGAGCAGGAAGTGGTCGAGCCGCTTGCGCTGCGTCATGAGGGCGAGCGGCGCGCGGGCTTGCCGGACGAAGTGGTGGCGATAGCGCAGCCGGCACTCGAGCCGGTCGATGCGATCCTCGACGACGGGGGCGAGCGAGAACGGGAGCAGACGCGCGGCGCGCATCGTGACGCCGCCCCCGCACGGCTTGTCGCGCGGGAAGGTCGCCTTGTCGACGAGTAACACGCGCGCGCCCGCGCGCGCGAGGCGGTACGCGGCCGTCGAGCCCGCCGGGCCGCCGCCGACGATCGCGACGTCGTAGCCGCTCATTCCTCAAAGCTACAATGCCGCCTCCTGGGGGTGTGCCCGAGCGGCCAAAGGGAACGGGCTGTAAACCCGTCGGCTCAGCCTACGGAGGTTCAAATCCTCCCGCCCCCACCAAAGTCTCTCTATTCAAACCAACGTGACTCTGAAGGAGGAGTCCGTTGGTGTTGGCGCCCACGGCGTGGTGGGCGCCCTTTTCGTTGAAGGATGCCTCCATGGCCGACCAGTCCGTTTCCTGCGCCCCAGCGGCCGCGAGGAGCGCCCTGCTCGGCATAGGCGCCGTTGCGAGTTCTCTGACCCGGGGGTCGAGCAACACGTCAAAAGGTTCAGCGAGGATGCTGCTGAGTTCGCCATCGTCCTCGACGAACACCTGCTTGAAAACCTGTTGGTTGATCTTGCGCCGCACACCGTCGGCGGCGCTTCGGTAAGCGGCTTGGATGTCGGTGGCGAGAGCGAGGGCACGCTTCAATGCCGCATCGATGTGCTCGTGCTCGACGTCGGTGCCGCTGAGCTTTTGTTCGATGTGGCCGAGCGCATCGGCGATCCGGTCTTGCTCGCTGCGTAGGAGGTCAAGTGGGATTGCTTCGGCGTAGTGGGCTTGAAGGAGCTTCGCCCGCTCGTCGAGCAGTCGGCGTTGCTGCTTTCTGAGTTGCGCTTGTTCGGCGTCCGTTTCTTCGCGTAGCTTGGCGAGTTCGGGTGCGAACGCTTCTTGTAGGGCGTCGCGCTCCGCCGGGGTGAGTTGATGCTTGGCGTAGTGGTCGATGAGTTCGTCTTCGACCTCGTCGATCAGGATGGCCTTGAAGGTGCAGCCGGTGCGCTTGTTGTGTCGGCTGGAGCAGACGAGGTACGGATAGATCCGCCCTGACCGGCTGCGTGCGTGGGTGACGATCAATCGGCTCCCGCAGACCGCGCCGCTCTCGTCCTGCT
>DATGEH010000198.1:0-11080 GCA_035310325.1 Gaiellaceae bacterium | reverse complement strand
CGCTCGCTCGGGCTCGGCTCCGTCCCGCACGCGGGCGAGGTCGCCGGCGCGGCGTCGGTGCGAGGCGCGCTCGAGGCCCTCGGCGCCGACCGGCTCCGCCACGGGATCCGCGCCGAGGAGGATCCCGGGCGCGTCGCCGAGCTCGCGGGCCGCGGCACCGTCCTCGACGTGTGCCCGCTCTCGAACCTCCGCACCGGCGCGGTCGCTTCGCTCGCCGAGCACCCGCTGCCGCGGCTCGTGGCCGCCGGCGTCCGCTGCTCGATCTCGACCGACGACCCGGCGATGTTCGATACCGACCTCTCTCGCGACTACGAGGCCGCGACCTCGTTCGGCCTCGATCCGCGCTCGTTCTATGACGCAGGCGTGGTTGGAGCGCTGTGCGACGTCCGGACGAAGCAGCGACTCCGCCAGATCGGCGACTCGTTCGACTGGCCCGACTTCCCCAGCGGTTAGATTTCCGGCATGGCCATCGCACGAGAGGCGGAACCCGTCGGTTCGCTGAGCGAGGTTCGAGAGGCCGGGCTCGACCGCGTCGACCTGCTCGGCATCTACAGCAACATGCTCGTCACCCGCGGTGTCGAGGAGCGCGGTCACATCCTCTACCGGCAGGGGAAGATTCCCGGCTCGTTCTACACCGGTCGCGGCAACGAGGCAGCCGCGGTCGGCGTCGCGACGGCGATGGGGCCTGAAGACGTCGGCACGCCGCTCCACCGCGACATGGGCGTGCACATCACGCGCGGCGTCGAGCCGTGGAAGATCTTCGCGCAGTACATGGGACGGCAGGACGGACCGACGCACGGCCGCGACGGCAACGTGCACATGGCCGACTCGCAGCTCGGGATGATCGCGATGGTCAGCCATCTGCCTGCGATGCTCCCGGTCGCCGTCGGCTGCGCGCTCGCGTTCCGCATCCGCGAAGAGGCGCGCGTCGCCGTCGGCTGGTTCGGCGAGGGCGCATCGGCGCGCGGCGACTGCCACGAGGCGATGACACTCGCCGGCACGCGCAAGCTGCCGATCGTGTTCGTCTGCGACAACAACCAGTTCGCGTACTCGACGCCGTCGTACCTCGAGTACGCGACCGAGCACGTCGCCGACCGCGCACAGGCCTACGGGTTCGAGGGTGTCGTCGTCGACGGCACCGACGTGCTCGCGGTGTACCGCGAGGCGAGGCGCGCGATCGAGAAGGCGCGCAGCGGCGGCGGACCGACGCTCCTCGAGTGCGTGACGCTGCGCATGGAAGGCCACGCCGTGCACGACGACGCCTTCTACGTCCCGAAGCCCATGCTCGAGCAGTGGGCCGCATCGGACCCGATCGAGCGCTTCCGCCTCTGGCTGCGCACGAACGCCGAGATGACGGACGAAGAGGAGGACGAGATCGCGAGCGGCGTGAAGCGGCTCCTGACCACTGCGCTCGAGCGCGCGGACGAATCGCCGCAGCCCGATCCCGCGGATCTCACGCACGGCGTATACGCCTCCCCTGAGGACCTCGACACACCGCATCACAAGTAATGGCCGAGCTGACCTACCTCCAGGCGATCTCCGACGGCCTCCGCGGCGAGATGCGGCGCGACAAGCGCGTGTTCCTCATCGGCGAGGACGTCGGCGTGTACGGCGGGGCATTCAAGGTGTCGGCCGGGTTCCAGGAGGAGTTCGGCCCGTGGCGCGTCATCGACGCGCCGCTCGCAGAGACGGCGATCATCGGCGCCTGCACGGGCGCCTCGATGATGGGTATGCGCCCCGTCGCCGAGATGCAGTTCGCGGACTTCATCTCGTGCGGCTGGGACCAGCTCGTCACCGTCGCGGCAAAGCAGCGCTGGCGTGCCGGCACACCGGTGCCGATAGTGGTGCGTCTGCCGTCGGGCGGCGGTTTCTCGGGCGGCCCGTTCCACTCGCAGAACCCCGAGTCGTCGTTCGCGCACATCCCCGGCCTCAAGTGCGTGTGCCCTGCGACGCCCGAGGATGCGAAAGGCTTGCTCATCAGCGCGATCGAGGACCCGAATCCCGTCCTCTACTTCGAGCACAAGCATCTCTACCGCCGCATCAAGGCGGACGTGCCGGAGGAGCGCTACACGGTTCCGCTCGGCAAAGCGCGCACGCATCGCGAGGGCGGCGACATCTCCGTCATCACCTGGGGCGCGATGGTGCACACCGCCGACGAAGCTGCGCAACAGCTCGAGTCGGACGGCGTCTCGGTCGAGATCGTCGACCTGCGCACGATCATGCCGTGGGACAAGGCGGCGGTCCTCGCGTCGGTGCGCAAGACGTCGAAGGTGCTCGTGCTGCACGAGGACACGCACACCGGCGGCTTCGGCGCCGAGATCGCGGCAACGATTGCCGAAGAGGCGTTCGAGGATCTCGACGCGCCCGTGAAGCGCATCACCGCGCCCGATACGCCGGTCCCGTTCTCGCCCGTGCTCGAGAAGGCCTACATCCCGCAGGTGGAGGACGTCGCCGCCGGGTTGAGGGAGCTCGCGGAGTACTAGATGGCGACCGAGACCGCAGTCGACGTCGTCATGCCGCAAATGGGCGTCTCGGTCTCCGAGGGGACGATCACGAAGTGGCTCAAGCGCGAGGGCGAGCAGATCGAGGCCGACGAGCCGCTGCTCGAGATCTCGACCGACAAGGTCGACACCGAGGTGCCGAGCCCCGCATCGGGCACCGTCACGCAGATCCTCGTGCAGGAAGGCGAGACCGTCGCAGTCGGGACGAAGCTCGCACAGATCGGCGGCTCGGCAGACGCGCCCGCGCCGGCGGCGGAAGCGCCCGAGCCCGCGCCGGAAGAAGAGGCCGCGCCGCAGGCGGAGGCGCCTGCGCCGCGTGCGCCGGCCGTCGCGCAGCCGTCCGGCAACGGCAAGTTCGTCTCGCCCGTCGTCGCGCGCATCGCCTCAGAGCACGGCGTCGACCCGAACACGGTCCCCGGCACCGGCCGCGGCGGCCGCGTGACGAAGAAGGACATCCTCGACTTCATCGCAGGCGGGGCCCCGGCCGCTGCGCCACAGGCTCCAACACAGGCACCCGCACAGCCGGCCGCGCCGCAGGCCCAGCCGGCACCCGCACCCGCGCAGGCGCCCCAGGCCGGCGAGACGATCGAGCCCATCTCCGCGATGCGTCGCGGCGTCGCCGACCACATGCGCCGCTCGCTCGACACCTCCGCACACGTCACGAGCGCGATCGAAGTCGACCTCTCCCGCGTCGTCGCAGCGCGCGCACAGCTGAAGAAGGAATACGAGGCCACCTACGGCGTCAATCCGACCTACCTCGCGTTCGTCGCGCGCGCGACCGTGCTGACGCTGCCGGAGTATCCGTACATCAACGGCGAGATGCGCGGCGACTCGATCGTCACGCGAAACTTCATCAATCTCGGCATCGCCGTCGAGCTGCAGGAGGGCAAAGGGCTCATCGTCCCCGTCCTGCGCAACGCGGAGACGCTGAACCTGCTCGGCATCGCCAAGGGCATCGCCGACATCGCGAAGCGTGCGCGCGACAAGAAGCTCGTGCCCGACGACGTGCAAGGCGGCACGTTCACGATCACGAACCCCGGCGGCTACGGAACGTTCCACGGAACGCCGGTGATCAACCAGCCGCAGTCGGCGATTCTCGGGACGTACGCGCTGGTGAAGCGCCCGTGGGTCGTGCAGGACGAGCTCGGCGAGGACGTGATCGCGATCCGGCCGATGATGAACATCACGCTCACGTACGACCACCGCCTCGTCGACGGCGCGTACGCGGGCCGCTTCCTACGCGACCTGCGCGAGCGGCTCGAACACTGGGAAGGCGACGGCGGTTAGAAGTTACTCCGGTACCAGGTACCCGTCGTTCGCGCAGCGGAGACAAGGGCCGAAAGACTGGTACCTGGTACCGGCGTGACGAGAAACGCCTACCTGCTGCAGCTCGGGCAGGTTCCCTATCGCGAGGCGTGGGACCTGCAGCGCTCGCTCGCGGGCGCGGTGTCGCAGGGTGCGATCCCGGATGTCGTCATCCTGCTCGAGCATCCGCCGGTGATCACGCTCGGCCGGCGCACGGACGAGGCGGAGCTGCATGTTCCGGAAGACGCCGAGGTCGAGCTCGTAGAGACGAACCGCGGCGGGAAGTCGACGTATCACGGCCCCGGCCAGCTCGTGGCCTATCCGATCCTCGATCTGAAGCGACACGGTCGCGATGTCAAGCAGTACGTGCGCAACCTCGAGCAGGCGCTGATCGAGACGGTCGAGCCGTTCGGCCTCACGGGTGAGCGGATCGACGGGCTGACCGGCGTCTGGCTGACCCGGCCGCCGCGGAAGCTCGCGTCGATCGGCGTGCACGTCTCGCGCTGGGTGACGACGCACGGCTACGCGCTCAACGTCGACCTCGATCCGGCCCCGTTCACCGACTGGATCACGGCGTGCGGGCTCGAAGACACGACGTTCACGACGATCGCCCGCGAAGTGGGCCGGCTGGTGACGGTCGACGAGGTGCGGCCGCATGCGGCCGCGGCGATCGAGAACGTCTTTGGTCTCGAGCTCGAGGAGCTGCCGGCCGAGGACGCGACCGGTCTCTGGCCGCAGCCCGTGCACGCTTCGCTGGCTACGCGCTAGTCGAGCCAGCCGCCGTAGTCCACGGCCTCGCGCGCGGGGAAGCGCGCGTAGGCGATCTTCGCGTCGTTCGTCGCTTCTTCCGTCGCGGCGTTGTGCTTTGCCGCGACGTCGCTCAGCGGGTAGCCGCCCCAGCCTTCGCCGTCTTGGTGCTCGCGCGCGCCGATCGCGACGATCACACACGGGCCGTCGCCTGCGCCGACCAGTACGTGCGGTACGTCCGGCGGCGTGTGGACGAAATCCCACTGCTTCAAGTGGCGTTCCTCGTCGTCGCAGATGAGCAGTGCCTCGCCCGACAGCACGAGATAGTCCTCCTGGTCCGCCTCCCAGTGGTACATCGCCATCGGCTCGCCCGGCCCGAGGACGAAGAGATTGACCCCGACCTGAGCTTCGTCGTTGTCGACGAGGATCGCGGCCTTGCCGCGTGGACCGCGCTCGAACCACTGGTAATCGCGTGCGTTTCGGACGTACCAGGCTTCTGTCATGCCCGTACACTGACACACGTGGAGACGTCGCTGCCAGTCGCAGAGCGTCCGCGCCGGCCGGAGTGGATGAAGGTGCGCGCGCCGGCGAAGGACTCGCGCTACTTCGACGTGCAGAAGCTCATGCACGGCCTCTCGCTGCACACGATCTGCGAAGAGGCGCGCTGCCCGAACATCTCCGAGTGCTGGGGACGCGGCACCGCGACGTTCCAGATCCTCGGCGACACGTGCACGCGCGCGTGCCGCTACTGCTACGTGCACTCCGGCCGGCCGGACTCGCCGCCGGATGCGCTGGAGCCGCTGCGGGTCGCGCAGGCCGCAGCGCACATGGAGCTCAAGCACGTCGTCGTCACGTCGGTCGATCGTGACGACGTTCCCGACCGCGGCGCCGGCCACTACGCGGCGACGATCCGCGCGCTGAAGGCGAAGCTCCCCGAGTGCTCGGTCGAGGTGCTGACGCCGGACTTCCTCGGCGTCGAGGAGGAGGCGCTCGCGACCGTGCTCGCCGCGCGCCCCGAGGTCTTCAACCACAACATCGAGACCGTGCGGCGCCTGCACCCGCACATGCGCGGCGCGAAGGCGAGCTACGACAAGGCGCTCTGGCTCCTGCGGCGCGCGAAGGAGATCGCCGACTACGACGTCATGACGAAGTCGGGGATCATCGTCGGCCTCGGCGAGACGAACGACGAGGTCGTCGAGACGTTGCGCGACCTACGAGCGAACGGCGTCGACGTCGTGACCATCGGCCAGTACCTGCAGCCGAGCTCGAAGCACGCGCAGATCGACCGCTGGGTGCATCCCGACGAGTTCCGCTGGCTGCGCGAGCAGGGCGAAGCGCTCGGCTTCGGCTCCGTGTTCTCGGGCCCGCTCGTGCGCAGCTCATATCGCGCGGACGAGCAGCGGCACGCCGCAACCACCGGCCGCGGCGCAGTGGCGTACTAGCACGCTCACCTGCGTTCGACTCGTCTGTCACGGACAACTGGACGGTTGCAGCTGATGACTCTGGGGTGCCGTCATGACTGTTCAAGGTTAGGAGTCTTCGGTGCGGATACTTAGGATGGAGTCATGAAGCTGCATTCGTTGAGCGCCGTTGATACACGACGGTGGTCACAGACAGAGCGGCAGTCACGCGATGCCGGGCGCCCCGAGCAAGGGCCGTCTACGCGCGAGGAAGAACAGCGATACAGCCAGACGACTCCACGGCCGGCACAGCCCCATGAGAAAGACCGGAAGTCGGCTGACTCCGAAACGACTTAGCGGATCCCGGTGTCGATGAAGAAGTTGACGGTCGCCGCCGCGCGCACGCGCACGGTCGACGGCCGGATGCCCGAACCGATGGTCATCCGCGGGGCCGTGCGCACGGTGTACGTCCCGGGCGCGAGCCGCACCGAGTAGCGGCCGCCCTTCACCGTCTTCACGCGCACTGCCGCGTGGCCGGAGCGCGAGAACACGAGCGTGACCCCGACGGCAGGCGCCGAGCAGGGCTTGCCGACCTGGCAGACGGGCTGCGTCGGCCCGCGCATGACGACGCCGTGGATGAGGACGAGGGCCAGGAGTGCGGCCATGTTCCCAGTGTGCCCGGTAATGCGAGGGGCCGCTCGGAGGCGGCCCCTCGCACGAACCGGTGAGGCTGCGCTTACGGGGTGATCTTGCTCACGAACGTGTTCCAGTTCGCGAAATCCGGCGGGAACGCGATGTTCCCCTGGATCCACTCGTTGGCGAGCCAGACGCTGTTGCCGTCCGCCGCCGCGAAGCCGTAGTCGCCCCACCGCTCGATGCCGTTGCCGTTCTCGGCTGCGTAGCCCGTGAACCCATCGGCGGGAACCGGCCCGGCTGCCGCGACACGCAGTGCCGTCGGAGCCGACGTGGCAGAGTCGTCGAACGTCGCGTACGCGGCGCTCGGGAAGTAGTCCGGGCCGATCAGCGAGACACCGAGCGCGACCTTGCCACTCGACGTAACGCCGAGCGACGGCCGCGTGACGCTGTCGCCGCTCACCGAGACGTAGCCCTGCTTGACGACCGTCGCGCTGACGGCGCCACCGGAGCTGACGGACGGCGAGAGCATGTAATACGTCACACCGACCTGCGCGGGCCCAGTGGGCGTATTGACGATCGTGTCGCCGGCCGCCCACAAGTGGCCGTGTGCGTACGTCGCGACCTGCATGCGGTCATCGCCGCCGTCGATGCTGTTCTCCGGATCGTGGAGAGAGTTCGCGAGCGGCGTCGGCCCCTTCGGCTGGTTGATCGGAGGCGGGAAGCCGTACGTCTGGCTCGTGACGACCGAATCGTTGACGGCGATCGCCGGCGTCGTGTTGAGCGACGCGGTGTTCGTCAACGCCCAGACGGCGATCCGGTTGTCGAGCGCGAACGGCTGCTTCCCGAACTCGAGCGCGCCGACGAGATACTCGGTGCCGTTGTTGCCGCTGACGTAATCCGCGGCGCTCGGCGCCGTCGCCGGCTGAAGCGAGTACGGGATGCCGTTCGAGCCGTAGCCCGTCGACGCGATCGGTGCGCCTTCGATGCGCTGGATGTTCGGCGTCGTCCCCGCGACGAGAGCCGACTTCTGGATGGCGTAGATCTGTGCGCCGTTGAAGCCCGGCGTGTTGAGGTCGATGGGGAACTCGTTCGTCGTGATGTAGACGCCGTTCGCATCGGTTCCGAGCAGCGGCTGGTCGCCGAAGCACGGACAGCCGGGATGCGTCTGCTCACCGCTTCGGCCGTCGTTGGTCACGTCGACCGAGGTGACGTTCCAGTCGGACGGGCTGTTGGTCGGCGTTCCCGTCTTGCTCGTTGCGACCAGGAACGTGCCGGGCGCCTCGAACGCGCCCGTCGACGGGTCGCGCCCGAAGGCGAGCACGCTCATGAAGAAGCGGCCACTGCCGGCGTCGTAGACGCACCGCGGATCCGAGATGAACTCCCCGAAGAGCGGCGGATTGACGGTGCGGTCGATCTGGTGCTGGTTGAAGAAGAACTGGTTCAGCGACTCGAAGCTGGTGCTCGTTTGCGCTCCGGTCGCGGCGCTGTAGGTCGCGAAGATGTCGTTGACCGCCTCGATCACTTCGCCGTTTCCGACACAGAGACCCTGGTCCGGCGGTTCGAGGCTGAGCTGGTTGCCGCCGTCCGCGTTCCGGCGCTGGTTGCGGAAGTTGAGGCCGCTGAAGCTCGTGACGAGCTCAGAACCGGGCGTCGTGACGCTCAGCGGTGCCGGTTTGGGCGCGAACCCCGGCGCCACGTGCGGGCTCGGGTTTCCGGGGATCGGCCGGTTCGCGGCCGACGCTCCGGACGCCGAGCTCGGGACGATCTCAGTTGGATCCGGGCCTGACGATTGTCCGGCCATCGCAACCGTTGCTGCAAGAGCGACGAGCAGCACGACCACGCTGAGCACCGCCGGTTTGGCACCGCTTCGCCGAAAGATCCTCGACACGCCTTCCCTCCTTGCCTCGACCGTGACGGTTACCGGTCCGCAGTCCCCCAAAGGGGCGGCGCGCACAGAATAGACCGGATTCCGCCCCCCAGACGAGGTATTCAGCCGTGCGGCTTGGCCATGCGGCGGTAGTCGAGGGCCTCGTCGAGAACCGAATCCTCGACTCCCTTCTCCCGCGCCACCTCGCGCAGCGAGCGGCCCGACGCGGCGGCTTCCTTCACGATCTCGGTCGCCTTGTCGTAGCCGATGTACGGGTTGAGCGCGGTTGCCGCCGACAGCGTCAGCTCCGCGTAGCGCTCGGCGTTCTCGCGGTTCGCGACGATGCCGTCGACGCACTTCTCCGCGAACAGCCGTGACGCGCTCGCGAGCAGCTTCACCGAGTCGAGGATGTTGCGCGCGAGCAGCGGCACGAAGACGTTCAGCTCGAAGTGGCCCTGCATGCCGCCGACGGTGATCGCCGTGTCGTTGCCGATCACCTGCGCCGCAACCTGCGTAACGACCTCGGGGATGACCGGGTTGACTTTGCCCGGCATGATCGACGAGCCCTTCTGCAGCTCCGGCAGCTCGATCTCGGCGAGACCCGCGCGCGGGCCGGAGCCGAGATAGCGGAGGTCGTTCGCGACCTTCGTCAGCGAGACGGCGACGGTCTTCAGCGCGCCCGACGCCTCGACGATGCCGTCGCGAGCCGCCGTCGCTTCGAACGGGTCGGCGGGCGCGGAGATGGTGAGCCCCGTCTCCTCCCCGAGGATCGCGCGCACGCGCGCGGCGAACTCGGGATGCGTGTTCAGGCCCGTGCCTGTCGCAGTGCCGCCGAGCGGGATCTGCCCGAGCCGGTCGAGCGTCGAGCCGACCCGGTCGTAGCCCTGGCGCACCTGCGCGGCGTAGCCGGCGAACTCCTGGCCGAGCGTCACCGGCACCGCGTCCATCCAGTGCGTGCGGCCCGACTTGACGACGTCGCCGAACTCGGCCGCCTTCGCCTCGAGCGAGTTCGCAAGCCGCTCGAGCGCGGGCATGAGGTCGTTCACGATCTCGTCGAGCGCGGCGAGATGGACGGCGGAGGGAAAGACGTCGTTCGACGACTGCCCCATGTTCACGTCGTCGTTCGCGTGCACGTCGTCGCCGGCGAGCTTCGCGAGCACTTCGTTCGCGTTCATGTTCGACGACGTGCCCGAGCCGGTCTGGAAGACGTCGATCGGGAACTGGTCGTCGAGCTCGCCCTTCGCGATGCGCTCCGCAGCGGCGGCGATGCGCTCCGCCTTGTCGCGATCGAGCAGGCCGAGGTCGGCGTTCACGCGCGCCGCGGCGCCCTTGATGCGCCCGAGCCAGCGCGCGACCGGAGCCGGGATCGGTTCGCCCGAGACCGGGAAGTTCGCCACGGCCTTCGTCGTCTCGCTTCCCCAGAGTTGCTCGGTCATGCCGACGAGTGTAGTGCCGCTCCCGCCGCCAGCAGCTCGTCCCATGTGCAGAGCTTCACACGGTGGCGACCCAGCTTCGCCCCGGCGGCCTGCTCCACCTGGTCGATCGAGAGCCAGCCTGCGTAGACGACACGGCGAACGCCGCGTTCGTCCAGCAGGGCGTCGACGTCGTCCGCGCTCGCGCCCTTCGGCTGAGTGAGATCTGCGAGGAGTAGCTCCACCGTCTCCGTTGCGTCCTTCTTGTTCGTGCCGATGACGCCGGTCGGGCCACGCTTGATCCAGCCGGCGACATAGACGCCGGGCGCGACGCGGCCGCCCTCGTTCGGGATCGTCCCGCTGCGCTCGTCGAACGGCACGCCGGGCAGCGCGACGCCTCGGTAGCCGACGCTGCGGAAGACGAGACCGCACTCGAGCGTCTCGTGCTCGTCCGTCGGCACTGCGCGCTGATCGGCGTCGAGCGTGTTGCGCACGAGCTCGATCGCCTCGACGCGCTCGTCGCCGAGAATCGCGACCGGCGAGCGGAAGAAACGAAGGACGAGCCGGCGCGGCTTCCCGCTCGGCGTGCGGGCGGCGAACTCATGCAGGAGCTCGAGATTGCGCTCGGAGTGCGTGTCGGTCGCCTCGGCACCTTCGAGGTCGGCAGGGTCGACGATGACGTCGGCGCCTGCGAGCTCGCCGAGCTCGGCGAGCTCGGGAGGCGTGAACGCCGCCTGCGCCGGCCCGCGCCGGCCGAGCATGACGATCTCCTCGATCGGCGAGCTGCCGATTGCGGCGATCGCGGCGTCGGTCGTGTCGGTGGGCGCGAGCTCCTCAGGTGTGAGCGCGAGCATGCGCGCGATGTCGACCGCGACGTTGCCGTTCCCGATCACGATCGCGCGCTCGACGTTCAGGTCGAATTGCAGGTCCTGGTAGTCGGGGTGGCCGTTGTACCAGGCGACGAACTCGGTCGCCGCCCACGAGCCGGGAAGATCTTCGCCCGGAATCCCAAGTCGCCTGTCAGTCTGCGCGCCCACGGCGTACACGACCGCGTCGTACAGCTGGAGGAGATCCTCGTGCTTGAGGTCGCGACCGATCTCGACGTTGCCGAAGAACCGGAAGCCGGGCTGCTCTGCGATGCGCTCGAAGGCGCGCGAGACCGTCTTCAGCTTCGGATGGTCGGGCGCGACGCCGAGCCGGACGAGGCCCCAC
>DATGEH010000197.1:0-7988 GCA_035310325.1 Gaiellaceae bacterium | reverse complement strand
GAGCGTGAACGGGTCGCTGCGGATCGCGCTCGGCTGCGTCGACGCGACGCCGGTGCTCGTGCATCCCGAGTCGGTCGAGTCGGTCCGCGAAGCAGTGCGTGCCGCCGGTCTCAACCCGCCTGCCGACGTACACGCGTCGAGCGAGTACCGCGCGCACCTCGCCGAGGTGCTCGCCGAGCGCGCCGCGCGGGAGGCGACGGAAGAGCGCTGATGGACGTCACGGTCACGATCAACGACACCGAGTACGAGCGCGACGTCGAGCCGCGCAAGCTCCTCATCCACTTCATCCGCGACGACCTCGATCTGACCGGCAGCCACATCGGCTGCGACACCGGCAACTGCGGTGCGTGCTCGATCCTGCTCGACGGCGTGCTCGTGAAGAGCTGCATGCTGCTCGCAGTCCAGGCGAACGGCGCGCAAATCGAGACCGTGGAGGGCCTTGCGGACGAGGGCGCGCTCACGAAGCTGCAGCAGTCGTTCAGCGACCACCATGCGCTGCAGTGCGGCTACTGCACGCCCGGCATGCTCATGAGCGCGACTGCGCTCCTGCGTTCGAACCCGCATCCGAGCGACGACGAGATCAAGAAGGCGTTGCAGGGGAACATCTGCCGCTGCACGGGCTACTGGAACATCTTCGAAGCCGTGAAGGCGGCCGCGGAGTGAGCGGCACGACGATCGCCCCCGAGCGGGTCGAGGTCCAGGTCGAGAAGGGCTGGGCCGGCCAGAGCGTGCCCCGCAAGGAGGACAAGCGCCTCGTCCAAGGCGAGGGCGTCTTCGTCGACGACATCAAGCGGCACGGCATGGGCTACATCTTCTTCGTGCGTTCCCCGTACGCGCACGCGCACATCACGTCGATCGACGTCTCCAAGGCGGAGACGATCAAGGGCGTCTACGGCACGCTGACCGGCGAAGAGGTCGCTGCCGTCACCGATCCGTTCTTCCAGATCGCCGGCGCTCCGGGCGGCAACATCCAGGACTTCGCGCTCGCAGTCGGCAAAGTGCGCTACGTCGGCGAGGCGGTTGTCGCCGTCGTCGCCGAGACGCGTGAGCTGGCGCGCGACGCGTCGGAGCTCGTCGAGGTCGAGTACGAGCCGCTTCCGGCGCTCGTCGATGCGCGCGCCGCGTTGCAGAAGGATGCGCCGCTCCTGCACGAGGAAGCCGGCGCGAACCTCATGTGGCAGGGCGTGTACGAGTGGGGCGACCTCGACGCCGCGTTCGCCGAGGCCGACCGCGTCGTGAAGATCGACGAGCTGCACTTCCACCGCTTCAACTCGACGCCGCTCGAGACCGACGGCGCCCTTGTCGAGTACAACCGCGGCACGGGGCAGTGGACGATCCACACGAACAACCAGTTCCCCGGATTCGCCGCGATCATGATGGGGCCGGCGATGAAGTGCGGCCTCGACAAGCTGCGCTTCGTCACGCAGGACATCGGCGGCGGCTTCGGCAACAAGATCACGTCGCACCCGCAGCTCGTCGTGTGCTGCCTCCTCGCGCGCAAGCTCAACCGCCCGGTGCAGTGGACCGAGTGGCGCACCGACTTCCACATGTCGATGTCGCACGGCAACGAGCGCTGGTTCCACGAGACCGAGGTCGCCGTAAAGGCCGACGGCACGCTGCTCGGCTTCCGGACGAAGGCGCTCGACGACGCGGGTGCTTGGCTCCGCTACGAGCCACTCGGCGGCGTCATCTGGGCGCAGGTCACCCCGGGCATGTACCGCTGGCGGCACGTGCGCGTCGACTTCACGCAGGTGGCGACGAACAAGGCACCGGTGTCGCCGAATCGCGGCTATTCGCGGCTCCAGCATCTGTGGTTCACCGAGCGTGTGATCGACATCGTCGCGCACGAGCTCGGGCTCGATCCCGTCGAGATCCGCAAGAAGAACTACGTCCGCGCCGACGAGATGCCGTACGAGACGCCGAACGGCTGCGTCTACGACTCCGGCGACTACGCGGCAATGCTCGACATCGCGCTCGAGCTCATCGGCTGGGACGGCATGGACGCGCGACGCGAAGAAGCGAAGTCGCGCGGGAAGCTGCTCGGCGCCGGCATCGGCTCGACGCTCGACTCGGGCACGAACAACTTCGGCCAGTCGCGCCTCATCAACCCCGAGCTGCAGTTCTCCGGCAACAACGAGGTCGCCACGGTGAAGCTCGACATCTTCGGCGAGATCGTCGTAACGCTCGGGACGACGCCGCAGGGCCAGGGGCACGAGACGACCGCGGCGCAGATCGTCGCCGACATCCTCAAGTGCTCCGTCGACGACGTGCACGTGCGCGCGGGCCACGACAGCTACTGGAACTCGCACGCCGGCTTCTCCGGGACGTATGCGAGCCAGTTCGCGGTGACCGGCCTCAGCGCCGTGAAGGGCGCGACGGAGATGCTGCGCGCCGAGATCTTCAAGCTCGCCGGCGCCGTCTTCGGTGGTGTGCCCGCCGAAGCGCTCGAGCTCGCCGACGGCGGCATCCGCATCAAGGAGAGCCCGGATGCGTTCCTGCCGTTCATGGCGTGCGGCGCGATCATCAATGCGAACAACGCCGGCCTGCCCGAGGACCTCGGCGTAACGCTCAACTGTCGCTATGTCTACCGGCCGCCGTTCGAGGTGCCGGACGTCGAGCGCAAGTTCGGCAACCTCACGCTCACGTACGCCGCGCAGATCCACGCCGCGGTGGTCGAGATCGATCCCGAGACGGGCGTGTACTACCTCGTCGACTACGCCGCCGTCGACGACTGCGGCAACCGCATCAACCCACAGATCGTCGAGGGGCAGGTGATGGGCGCCACCGCGCAGGCGCTCGGCGCCGCGATCCACGAGACCTTCGAGTACGACGAAGACGGGAACCTGCTCACGCCGAACTTCTACGACTACCACGTCCCGCACGCGCTCGACATGCCGCCGCTGCACACGGGGTACCTCGAGAGCCCGTCGCCGTTCACGCCGCTCGGGACGAAGGGGATGGGTGAGGGCGGCGGCGCCGGCATCCACGCTGTCTGCGCAGCGATCCAGGACGCAACGGGCAAGATCGTCACCGACAGCCACAACCCCTATCAGCGCGTGTGGGAGCTGCTGCAATGAAACGCACGTCCCTCGCCGGCGTCGGCTTTCGCCGGGCGAAGCCCGGCTTCGCCGACGCCTGGCGCCGCTGGCGGCAGGATCCGGCGCTCGCGGCGCTCGGTCGTACTTTGCGTACTGCCCGTCGCGCCGCCCGCTTGGCTCCTTTGCCAGCGGCGCCCGAGGAACGCGCGTGAACGTCTCGGGTGAGCGGACGTTCGCCGCGCCGCGCGCGACGGTGTGGCAGGTGCTGAACGATCCGACTGCGATGGCGAAGACGATGCCCGGCGTCGAGAGCTTCGACGTCCACGACGCGCGGCGCTGGACTGCGAACGTGAAGATCCCGCTCGGCCTGGGCGGCCTGCGCATGAAGATCGACATGGACAAGGTCGAGGAGCGCGAGCTGGAGTTCGCGAAGATGGCGATCAAGGGCACCGGCGTCGGCGCGATGCTGAACATGGAGACGTCGTTCACGCTCGGCGACGCGCCGGCCGGCGGCACCGCGATGCAATGGTCGGCGGAGGTGAAGATCGCAGGGCCGGTCGGGTCGATGGGCCAGCGCGTGCTGCAGCCGATCGTCAACCAGCAGGTGCAGCACGTGCTCTCGGCGCTCGACGCGCAGGTGCAGGAGGCATTGAAGGCAACCGGCTGATGGCGGTTCCGTTCCGGATCGGCGTCATGCAACTGACGATGGAGCCGCTCGACGAGATGATCGCGTCGGCGCGGGCGATGGACGACGCGGGCATGGACACGATCTGGCTCGCCGAGGCGTACCCGTGGTGGCGCAAGCACGGGATGGAGGCGCGCTCCTCCACGGTCGTCTCGGCGCTCATCGCGCAGGCGACCGAGCGGCTGACTGTGGGGTGGGGGATCATCTCGCCGTTCACGCGGCATCCGGTGCAGGTCGCAATGGATGCGCGCGTCGTGCAGGAGGCCGCCGGCGCGAACCGGTTCATCCTCGGGTTCGGGACGTCGAAGATCTTCCTCAACAACGCGGCGATGCAGACGAACAAGACCCTCGGCCCGATGCGCGACGCGGTCGAGATCGTCCGCGGCGTGCTCGGCGGGCAGGCGTTCGAGTACACGGGCTCGACGTGGAGCGCCAACGTGCCGGCGCTACAGGAGAGCGCGCACGCGCCCCGCGACGTGCCGCCCGTCTACGTCGCCGCCACCGCACCGAAGATGCAACAGCTTGCGGGCGAGATCGCCGACGGCTGCCTGACGCCGTCGATCACGACGCCGCCGTTCGTCCGTTACACGCGCAAGAACGTCGCAGCGGACATCGACATCGGCTGCACCGTCGTTGCGTCCATTCATGAGACCGACCGCGACGCCGGCCGCGACGGCGCGCGCGAGATCGCCGGCATGTATCTCGCAAACAAGGTGCAGAACATCCAGGGCTCCGCCGACACGCTGCTCGACCTGGCGGGCATCGAGCAAGACGAGATCCGTCCGGTCGCGGAGGCGATGGAGCGCGGCGGACGCCTTGCCGCGAAGGCGGAGGTCTCGGACGCGCTGCTCGACAAGTGCCGCCCGATCGCGGGCACGCCCGCCGACTGCATCGCGGCGATCGAGGAGTACCGCGACGCCGGCTGCACCCACGTGATGCTCGAGCTCTGGGGCGATCGCCGCCACGAGCAGATCCGGCTCTTCGGCGAGCAGGTCCTGCCGCACGTTCGATGAAGGTCAATAGGGATCGCCTCGTCGACACCGCGTCGCGGATGATCGGCGTGCACAGCTTCACTGGCGACGAGCAGCGGATGGCCGAGCTGATGGTCTCGCTGTACGAGCCGCTCGGCCTGCAGGTGCAGTGGCAGCAGGTCGAGGACACGCGCGCGAACGCGCTCGGCCTGTGGCGGGGGACCGGCGGTGGGAAGTCGCTGATGTTCAACGGGCACATGGACACGTCGTACTCGGGGCACGAGCCGTGGCTGCGCGACGTCCCCGGCTTCCAGCCGCACCCGTTCGAGCGCGACGGTCGCCTCTATGGGCTGGGCATCTCGAACATGAAGGGCGCGCTGGCGTGCTACGTCGAGGCGATACACGCGCTGCAGGACGCGGGCGTGCGGTTGCGCGGCGACGTGCTCGTCGCCGCGGTGTGCGGGGAGATCGAGAAGACGCAGTACGGCGATGCCGTCGGCGCGCAGTACCGCGGCTACGCAGCCGGTTCGCGCTACCTCGTCACACACGGCGGTGTCACCGACATGTGCCTGCTCGGCGAGCCGACCGAGGGCAAGGTCGTGCTCGGACACTTCGGCTCGCTCTGGCTCCGCATCCGGGTGCACGGGAACTTCATCCACACGGCGTTCAGCGAGGGCCGGCGCAGCGAGAACTCGATCCTGCGCATGCAGGAGGTGCTCGCTGCTGTGCGGGAGTGGATCCCGACCTGGGAGGACGACCCGGCAAACGCGTATCGCGGAGCGAAGGCGATCGTCAACGTCGGCGCGATCGAAGGCGGCTTCGGCTGGCGCGTCTCGCGCACGCCGCACCACACGGATCTCTTCCTCGACGTGCGCGTCCCGCCGACGAAGTCGATGGCGACTGCGCGCGCCGAGGTGCTGGAGATGGTGCGCGGCCTCCCGCACGATGCGGAGGGCGAGATCTACGTCACGGCTCCGGGCGCCGAGATCGACGAGGGCCATGAGCTCGTCGCCGCAGTCGACACGGCGCACGCCGAGGTCTTCGGAGCGAAGCCGGAGCGCGACGTCACGCGCTGGTTCAGCGATGCATCCGCCCTCACGGCGTACGGCGTTCCCACGCTGAACTACGGGACGTCGACCGGCCTCATGGACGTCGAGCTGGGCGAGAATCTCGAGATCGACGGGCTCGTGAAGACCGCAGAGGTATACGCGCGCGTCGCGATGGAGGTCTGCGGTGTCGCCTGACGTCTACACGCTGCCGCCGAACCTCCCGGTTCCGATGGACGACGGGGCGGCAGACCATCTCGTCGGGCTCGAGCTGCCCGACCTGGCGCTCGCCTCGTCCGTAGGCGCGGTGAACGTGCGCGACTTCGACGTCGTCTACATCTATCCGCGGAGTGGAAGGCCCGACCGCCCGCTGCTCCCGGGCTGGGACGAGACTCCCGGGGCGCGCGGCTGCACGCCGCAGTCGTGCGCCTTCCGCGATCTGTACGGCGAGCTCGGCGTACGCGTCGCCGGCCTGTCGGCGCAGCCGCTCGACGATCAGCTCGAGTTCGCCGAGCGCAACCGGATGCCGTTCCCCGTCATCGCCGACCCGGAGCGGAAGCTCGGCGCCGCGCTCGGGCTCCCGACGTTCGAGATCGCCGGTCTCACGCTGTACAAGCGGATCACGCTCGTCGCCGAGGCGGGCCGCATCGTCAAGGTCTTCTATCCGGTGTTCCCGCCGGACGCGAACGCGGGCGACGTGCTCGCGTGGTTGCGGGCGCGATGAAGCTCGTCACGTACGACGACGGCAAGGTCGGCCGCATCGACGGCGAGGAGATCGCCCGTCTCGACGTGCCGACGATGCGCGAGTATTTCGAGCGGGGAGGCGCGGACGCTACAGGCGAGCGCGCGGCGCTCGCGGATGTCCGTCTGCGCGCCCCGATCGTCCCGAAGAAGTTCTTCCACACCGCCGGCAACTTCCGCGAGCACGAGGAGGAGTCGAAGAACGTTGGGTGGTCGCACGAGATCGCGCCGTGGATCGTCTTCTTCCAGAACGTCGACGCGATCATCGGACCGGACGAAGCCGTCGTCTATCCCGAGCACCTCACCAACGAGCTCGACTACGAGCTCGAGCTCGCCGTGATCGTCGGCAAGGACGGGAAGTGGTTCGGCCCGGAAGAGGCGATGGACTACGTCGCCGGGTACGTCATCTTCAACGACATCACAGCCCGCGACATCCAGCGCCGGGAGATGCGGAGCGGGGTCTTCTCGTTCTGCAAGGCGATCGACACGTTCTGCCCGCTCGGCCCGTGGATCGTCACGCCCGACGAGATCCCCGACCCGCACGACCTCGCGATGACGCTCCGCGTGAACGGCGAGACGCGGCAGACGTCGCACTCGGGCCGCATGTCGACGACGATTCCGGAGATCATCAGCCACTACTCGCCGCTCGGCTACTCCGCCGGCGACGTGCTCTCCACCGGGACGGTCAGCGGCGTGGCCGGGTTCAGCGAGGACGCGGCGTCGCTCTACCTCAAGCCCGGCGACGTGATCGAAGCGGAGATCGAGCGAATCGGCATCCTGCGCAACCCCGTCGTGTCGTGGCGGGAGGCGCACGGCGCGTGAGCTGGGCGCGGGACGACGCAAAGCTCGGGCGCGTGCGGGCACTGCTGGAGGAGGCAGGGCTCGACGCCGTCGTCGTGCGCGCGCCCGACAACGTCCTCTACCTGACGAACTTCTGGGGCATGAAGGGCTATGACGCCTGCGTGTTCCCGCGCGAGGGCGAGCCCGTGCTCATCTGCCTCGAGGCCTCCGCGGAGGACGCGGGGCGCACGGCGTGGACGAGCGATGTGCGCTTCATCCGCGGCTACGACCCCGCCGACCCGCGCCCGCCGATTGCCCGCACGCTCGACGCGGCCGTCGCCGCAGCCTCCGGTTACGCGCGCGTCGGCCTCGAGCTCTCGCTCGGGACGCAGGCCGCCGACCGCATGATCGGCGAGCCGACGACGTTCACGAGGGCGTGGTTCGACGCCTTCCCAGACGCTGCGGACGCGACGCCGATGCTCAGCCGCGCGCGGATGATCAAGACCGAGCAAGAAGTGGTGCGCATCCGCATCGCGAACGAGATCGCAGCGGCGGCGATGGAGCACGTGCGCGCCGAGCTGCGGGCGGGGATGAAGGAATCGGAAGCCGCTGCGATCTGGCAGGGCTTCGTGCACGGCCACGGGACGGCGCGCCGCGACGTGGAGCTCGCGCTGCCGTTCTCGCTCGTGTGGGCGGGCAAGGGGATCAAGACGTTCACCGCAACATC
>DATGEH010000196.1:0-8805 GCA_035310325.1 Gaiellaceae bacterium | reverse complement strand
CACCTGCGCGAGCACGGCGACGTCGTGCGCGCTCGACACGTGGCCGGGAGCGTCGAGACCGTCCGCGCGGGTGAAGTGCGTGTCATGCAGCCCGAGCTGCCGCGCGCGTTCGTTCATCCAGCGGACGAATTGCGGGATGTCGTCGCCCGACGCGGCGGCGGCGAGCTCGTCCGCCGCGTCGTTGGCGCTCTGGATGAGCGCACCCTTGAGCAGGTCGCGCACCGTGATCTGCTCCCCCGCGCGGAGCGGGATGCGCTCCTCGCCGACGCGCGCGGCATCGGCCGACACGGTGACCACCTGGTCGGGCTTCAGGTGCTGCAGCGCGACGAGCACGGTCATGAGCTTCGTGATGCTCGCGACCGCCACCTGCGCATGCGCGTCGCGCGACGCGAGCACCTCGCCGGTCGACGCGTTCACGACCGTGAACGCACGGGCATCGGGGTTCGGTGGAGCAGCGCGGGCTGCTCCAGCAAAGGCCAGCCCGACGGCCATGAGAACTAACCCCCGGCGCATCGGCCGGGAACCTTAGCCCGACAGGGCCCAGATCTCGGCTGCGAGGCGCCTGGCCTCGGCGCCGGGCGAGTCGGCGAAGATCACCGCCCGCGACGTCGACACGAGCGCGCCGGCACGGCCGGCGGAGAAGGCCGGGACGACGTCCTCGGGCTTCGCTCCCTGCGCCCCGATCCCGGGCAGGAGCAGCACCGAGTGGGGCAGCAGCTCCCGGATCGCCGGCAGCTCCTGCGGATGCGTCGCCCCGACGACCGCGCCCACCGCCGAGAGCCCGTGCTCGCCCACGACATCGCGTCCCCATTCGTCGACGAGCCGGGACACGTGCTGCCACAGCTGCCGTCCGTCGGCGAGCTCGAGGTCCTGAATGTCCGCGCTCCCCGGGTTCGAGGTCTTGACGAGGCAGAAGATCCCTGCGCCCTCGCGCCTGCACGCCTCGACGAACGGCTCGACCGAGTCGCCGCCCATGTACGGATTGACCGTGATCGCGTCCGCGAGCGGGATGAACGCACGCGCGTACGCCGCCGCCGTCGTCGGGATGTCGCCGCGCTTCACATCCCCGATCACGAGCAGGCCGGCGTCACGCGCGTATGCGCACGTCTCCTCGAATGCACGCACGCCGTCGGCGCCGAGCACCTCGAAGAACGCCGACTGCAGCTTCACCGCGACCGCGAAATCGGCGACCTGGTCGACGATCGCGCGGCAGAACGCGAGCGGATCGGGAACGCGGTCGGGAAACGGATCGAGCCCCACGACGAGCTGACTCTGCTTCTGCTCGACCGCGTCGGCCAGCCTGTCGGCGAAGTGCCTCACGTCGGCCAGCCTACGCAGAGGGGCGGCCACAGCCGCCCCTCTGACCATCCTCGGAGGAGACGTCCCGCGCTGCTTCGCTAGCCGCCCTTGACGGCCTGCTTGAGAGCGCTGCCGGCCGAGAACTTCGGCACGCGCGCTGCCGGGATGTGCACCTTCTCAGTCGGGTTGCGCGGGTTGACGCCCATGCGCGCCGCGCGCTGCTGCGAGGTGAACTTGCCGAAGCCGGTAAATGCGACTTCGCCGCCGCTCTTCAGCGTGTCCGTGATGGCCTCGAGGAACGCGTCGACCGCCTTGCCTGCATCACGGGCGGTGAGCTGGCTCCGACGCGCCACTTCCGCCACGAATTCTTGCTTGGTCACGTGCCTCTCCTCCTGTCGTTTGTCGCTTGCACGAGCCGAATTGACCCTACCAGGGCCACTAGACCCGCTCAACCATGCGGTTTTGCGGGGCTTTTCACCCCGGTCAGGAGCTCTCCGGCCCGGAAAATGGGGAAAAGCCTTACCGCTTCCCCTGCGAGCGCCTCGTTTCCGCCCTCTTCGCGGTCGACGACGCACACGGCGGTGGCGACGACGAGGCCCGCGGCGCGTAGCGCGTCGACCGATGCGAGCAGCGCGCCGCCCGAGGTGACGACGTCCTCGATGAGGCACACGGTCTCGCCGGCTTCGTAGGGCCCTTCGAGCCGCTTGCCGGTGCCGTACTCCTTCGCCTCCTTGCGGACGATGAGGAACGGCAGGCCGCATTCGAGCGACGCCGCAGCCGCGAGCGCGACGGCGCCAAGCTCTGGGCCGGCGAGCCGGTCCGCGTCCGGTGCGTGCTCGCGCACCGCCGCGGCGATGCGCCCGCCGAGCGCGCGCAGGAGGTCGGGCCGCGTCTCGAAGCGGTACTTGTCGAGGTAGTACCGCGACCGCTTGCCCGAGCGGAGGAGGAAGTCGCCCTCGAGATAGGCCGCGTCGACGAGCGCAGCTCGCAGCTGCTCGTCGTTCAACGGCGAGCCGCGGCGACGGCGTCGCGCGCGATCGGCAGAAGCGTCGCCGCCTCCGGCGACCCGTCTGCGAACGAGATCATCGAGCCGTCGCCGAAGTAGATGTCGACGCCTTCGCGCCGGCGGCCGAACGAGCGCCGATAGAGAACGCTGCCCGCGAAGACACCGGTGCCGAAGCCGAGCAGGCCGAGCACCTTACGACGCATCGTCGGCCTTCTTCCTCGGAGCGCGGCGGCGCTTGGGCGGGTCTTCCGCCGCGCCGCGCAGACAGCTCTTCAAGTCGTAGAAGACGAGGCCGACGGTCGGCGTGAGCCCGGTGACCGCGGCGATGCGGCGCGGGCCGTCCGTCACGACGAACACGCTCCCGTCCTGCACGGATGCCTCGAGCTGGGTGACCTCGCCATGCGCCGCAGCCTGGTCGAGCAGCCGCGCGGCCGCGCCCACGAGGGCGGCTGTCGCCGACTCGTCCGCGAGCGTCGACGCCTCTACGGCGCCGCCCTCCTGGAACAGGACGGCGGCCTCGATCTGCGAGGAGATCTCGGTCAGGTCGGCGAGTGCTTGAGCCGCGTCCATCGCTTGCTCAGGCTAGTGGAACTGGTGCGAGACTGCCCCCGATGAAGCTGCGCAAACGGGCGATCGCCGCGAAGTTCTTTGCCGACCGAGGAACGCATCTGGCCGCGATGGTCGCGTACTTCGCGCTCCTCTCCTTCGTGCCGCTCGTGTTTCTCGCGCTCGCACTTCTCGGGCTCGCGCACCGCGCCGACACATCCGACTTCTTCGTGAAGGAGCTGAGCAACGCGTTCCCCGGCAGCTCGATCAAGAGCATCCTCACGCTCGTCCACCGCGTGCAGGACAACGCGGCAGCGCTCGGCATCATCGGCGGCGTCACGCTCGTGTGGTCGTCGCTGTCGCTGTTCAGCTCGCTCGAGTCGGCCTTCAACATCGTGTACGGCCGGCCCAACCGGCCCTTCCTCTCGGGGAAGAAGCTCGCTGCGCTCCTGATGGTCGGCTCGATCGTGACGCTCTTCGTGAGCCTCGTCATCGGCGGGTTCGGCGTCGATCTGCTCAAGCAGTACGCGCCGGGCTTCATCTCGGACAGCGCCGTGCGTTACGTCCTGTCGGTCGCGGTCTCGCTGCTCGGCGTATTCCTCTTTCTGTTCGCCGTCTACCGCGTGCTGCCGAACGCGCCGGTGACGACGCGCGACGTGCTGCCCGGCGCGATCGTCGCGTCCATCGTCATCGAAGCGTCGTTCCAGGTGCTGCCGGTCTTCGTGCGCTTCGCAGACGTCAACGTCACGCTGCGCGTGCTCGGCGGCCCGGTGATCCTTCTGCTCTGGCTCTACGTGATGGCGAACGTCATCGTGTTCTGCGCCGAGCTGAACTGGTGGCTAGCGATGCGGCGCGGGGGCACCCTCCTCGACCACCGAGTCGATGCGCCCGTCGCGGTGCACGAAGAAGAACCAGGTGTGAGCTAGCGCGCCGTGGTTCCACGCCTCGGTGAGCGTGATCACCGCACGGTCGTGCTTCACGAGCGAGACATCCACTGCGCAGCTCGCCCGTAGCGGCCCGTTCTTCGACGCCAGCGTGCACGGCAGGCTTCCCGGCTTGTGCGGAAAACGCGCTGCGAATGCATGTCCCTTGGGCGTCTTGGCGTAGAAGCTGTCGAGGATTACGCCCATCGTGTTGTTGTCAGCTCCGCAGCCGGCGAGCAGCGCGAGGCCGAGCGCGACGAGCAGCGCCTTGGCCGCACGCGCGCGATGGGAGTGGCGCGACTTCCAGTCGTTGCCGAGCTCGGCGACGCTGCGCTCCTCGCCGTCCGGGACGAACACCGGGTCGTAGCCGAACCCCTCGTCGCCGCGCGGCCCGTCGCCGATGCGCCCTTCGAGGATGCCGCTGCCACGCGTCTCGTCGCCCTCGGGCGAAAGCGCGACCAGCTCGGTCACGTACCGCGCGCGGCGGTCGCTCACGCCGTCGAGCTCGCGGAGGAGCTTTGCGATCGCCGGCGCTCCCTCCGTTTCGTAGCGCGCCGAGTGCAGGCCGGGCCCGCCGGCAAGCGCCGCGACCTCGAGCCCCGAATCCTCGCCGAGCATCCACTGCTCTGAATCGCCCACTTGACGGCCGAAGTCCGCCTTCGCGCGCGCGTTCTCGTAGTACGTCTCCCCCAGCTCGTCCGGCCATTCCTCCACATCGAGCGGCTCGATCGCCCAGCCCGGCAGCAGTTGCTCGAGCTCCCGCGCCTTGTGCGCGTTGCGGGAGCAGAGCGTCGCCCGCCTCACTCCATCCATCGCACTTCGAGGACCCCGTCGATGTCGGCGACCGCGGCGACGATCTGCGGCGCTGCAACCGCGTGCAACGCAACCTCGACCGCGACGCTGCGCCGGTCGCCTTCTTGCGTGACGTCCATCGACACGACGCGGGCACCATGCTGTTCGATCGCCTCGATCAGCGGCGCCGGGCTCCCGCCCGCCGGCACCTCGACGAGCAGGCGGTCGATCTGCGGCCGGTACCGCCCCATCAGCCGGTACGTGACGGTGCGCAGCGGGCCGAGCGTGATGAGCGCGCCGAGCGTCGCGATGACCGCCGCGTCGTAATAGCCGGCGCCGGCGGCCATGCCGATTGCCGCGACGAGCCAGAGCGTCGCCGCCGTCGTCAGCCCGCGCACCGACAGCCCCTGGCGGATGATCGCGCCTGCACCGAGGAAGCCGATGCCGCTCACGATCTGGGCCGCGATGCGCGTCGGGTCGATGCGCGCGTACGCATTGCCGGCCGTGATGAAGTCGTGGAACCCGTACGCCGAGACGAGCGTGAAGAGCGCAGAGCCGACGCACACGACGAGATGCGTGCGCAGCCCCGCCTGCCGCTCGCGCAGCTCGCGCTCGAATCCGATCGCTCCCCCGAGGACGGCGGCGGCGAACAGCCGCAGCAACACGTGCGGCCAGCCCAGCGTCGGCACGGCGACGCTAAGGAAGTGCAACCGCGACCGCCTGTCGCTGCAGATCTCCCAGATCGGCGATGCCGGTCGCCGCGAGCTCGAGCAGCTCGTCGAGCACCTCGCGGGTGAACGGGTCGCGCTCGGCGGTCGCCTGCACCTCGATGAGGCGGCCGTCGCCGGTCATCACGACGTTCATGTCGGTGTCGGCGCTCGAGTCCTCGGAGTAGTCGAGGTCGAGCAGCGGCACGCCGCCGACGACGCCGACCGAGACCGCGGCGACCGAATCGGTGAACGTCTTCGAGAGGCCGAAGCGGTCGAGCGCGCGCCGTGCGGCGACGTATGCGCCGCAGATCGCGGCGCAGCGCGTGCCGCCGTCGGCCTGCAGCACGTCGCAGTCGAGCCACAAGGTCCGCTCGCCGAGCGCGCGGAAGTCGGCGACCGCGCGCACCGCGCGGCCGATGAGCCGCTGGATCTCGACGGTGCGCCCCTGCTGTTTCCCACGCGCCGCCTCGCGCTCGACGCGCTCGCCGGTCGAAGCCGGCAGCAGCGAGTACTCGGCGGTGATCCAGCCGCGCCCCTGGTTGCGCAGCCAGCGCGGCACCTCCTCCTGCACCATCGCGGTGCAGAGCACGCGTGTCTTGCCCTGCGTGATGAGCGCCGAGCCGTGCGCCTGCTCGAGCCAGTCCGGCTCGAACGTGATCGCCCGCAGCTCGTGCGGCTTCCGTCCGTCGGCGCGACTCACGCGGCAGCCTCGGCGAGACGCGCAACGTCGACGTGCTCGACGTCGCCGATCGGGAACTGCAGGAAGCGGCGGCCCATCTCACGGAATGCATCCGGGTCGCCGGTGGTGAGGAACCGGCACGATCCGGCGCGCACCAGATCGTTCTCGACGCCCTTGCGCTCGAGCGTCGCCGCCACCTCGCGCGCGGTCTCCTCCGCTGAGAAGACGAGCGTCACGTCGCGTCCGAAGACGCGCTGGAAGACCGGACGGATGAGCGGATAATGCGTACAGCCGAGGATCACCGTGTCGACGCCGGCCGCCTGCAGCGGCGCTGCGTACTCGCGCACCGCCTGCTCGGTCTCGGCGCCGTACGGGTCGTCGCTCTCGATGAGCGGCACGAGGCGCGGGCACGCAATGGAATGGAATGCGACGCCTGCATCGAGCGTGTGCACGAGCTCGCCGTAGCGGCCGGAAGCGACGGTGCCCTCGGTCGCGAGCAGTCCGACGCGCCGGTTGCGCGTCGCCTGCACCGCCGCGTGCGCCTCGGGCGTCAGCACGCCGAGCACGGGAACCTTCAGGGCGGACTGCAGCTGCGGCAGCGCGGCAGACGTCGCCGTGTTGCACGCGACGACGATGAGCTTCACGTCCTGCGTCTCGAGAAACGCGCCGATCTCGTGCGCGAACGTGCGCACCTCCGCGAGCGGCCGAGGACCGTACGGGAGCCGGGCGTGGTCGCCGAGATAGACGTAATCCTCCGCGGGCGAGGTCACGAGACACTCGTGCAGGACCGTGAGCCCGCCGACGCCGGAATCGAAAACGCCAACGGGACGCGCGTCCATACCGGCGGATCTTAGGCTTAGAGGGTGCTCGCCCTCGTTCTTGCCGCCGCGTTCACCTTCGCAGCGCCGCAGGAGATGACGCTCACCGCCTCGGACGGCGTCCAGCTCTCGTGCGCGCTCGTCGAGCCCGACGGCGGTGCGCCTGCGGGCGGCTGGCCTGCCGTGATGCTCTTCCACGGCCTCGGCAAGTCGCATGTGGAGATGGAGCCGCTCGCGACGCAGTTCCTCGCGCCCGCCGGCTACGCGTCGCTCATGTGCGACGCGCGTGGGCAGGGCACGTCGGGCGGGAACTTCGGCCTCGACGGCCCGCGCGACGTGCAGGACACGCGCGATCTCTTCACGTGGCTCGCCGCGCGGCCGGAGATCTCCGACACTGCGATCGGCGCGCTCGGCTTCTCGCTCGGCGGCGGCGAGGTGTGGAACGCGACCGTCGCCGGCGTCCCGTTCAAGGCGATCGTTCCGATCATCACCTGGACGAACCTCGCGACGTCGCTCGCACCGAACGGCCTCTCGAAGTCAGGGCTCATCGACCTGCTCGCGCTCGAGATCCCGACGAGCCGCTGGGACCCGGACCTGCTCGCCGCCGAGCCCGCGCTGCTCGCGAGCTCCAACCTCGCGACGTTCAACACGCTCGCTGCCGCGCGCTCGCCTGTGGCGTCGCTGGCTTCGATCACGACGCCGACGCTCCTCATCCAGGGGCGCCACGACTTCCTCTTCGACATCGACCAGGCCGAGGCCGCATACAACGCGCTCGGCGGCCCGAAGCAGCTGTACATCGGCGACCTCGGCCACCCGCCCGCGACGAATCCGACCGCGGAGCTGCCGGCGATCTACGGGCGCGCGCTCGAATGGTTCGACCGCTACCTCAAGGGCATCGCCGGGACCCCGCGACCGGGCGTCGAGCTCGCGCACGATCCGTGGGACGGGAAGACGACGACGTACAGCGCGCTGCCGCAGACGAAGAAGATCTCGGTCGCGCTTCCGGGGACGACCACGTTGAGGAACATCGCGAGCGTCGCGCGCGGCGCGCGCTTGACCGGCGGCGCGCACGAGACGTTCGGCGACGGAACCGTGACGGTGCGGTACACGAATGGGAAGAGCTGGGACCGCCTCGTCGCCGTCGTCACCGTCGCCGGCCAGTCGAGCCCGGTCACCGAGGGCGGCGCCAAGATCACCGCCGCGAACGGCGTCGCGACGATCCACCTCTTCAACGAAGCGGTCGTCATTCCCGCCGGGAAGAAGGTCACCGTCACGCTCGCGCCGACGAGCGACAGCTATTCCACCGGAGTGCCGAAGGGAGCGTCGATCACGATCGGCCGCGAGACGCTTGCGCTCTCGGTGTTGACGCGCGCCGTCTCGCACCCGTGACCGAGATCCGCATCGGCACGTGCTCGTGGGCCGACGACGCGCTCTCGAAGTACTTCTATCCGCCGAAGCTGCCCGCGAAGGAGCGGCTCGTGTGGTACGCGCAGTCGTTCGACACGGTCGAGGTCGACTCGACGTACTACCGCCTGCCGGCGGAGTCGATGGTCGAGGGCTGGGCCGAGCGCACGCCGCCCGGCTTCACGATGCACGTGAAGGCGTTCGGGTTGATGACGCGGCATCCCGTGAAGGCGGAGACGATCCCGGACGACCTGCGGGCGGAGATGCCGCTCGACGAGCGCGGCCGCGTCGACCGCCCGTCGCGCGAGCTGCGCGGCGAAGTGTTCCGGCGCTTCCTCGAGGCGCTCGAGCCGCTGCGGCGCGCCGGCAAGCTCGGCGGCATCCTCTTCCAGTTCCCGTCGTACGTCGTGTTCAAGGACCGCTCGCTCGACTATCTCGAGTGGGCGCGCGAGCAGCTTGGCGGCGACGAGATGCTCGTCGAGTTCCGGCACCGCTCGTGGCTCGACGAGGACAATCGCGCGCAGACGCTCGCGTTCCTCGAGCGCATCGGCGCCACCTACGTGACCGTCGACGCGCCGAAGTCCGACACCGCGAAGAATCTCGTCCCGACCGTTGCGGCTGTGACCTC
>DATGEH010000195.1:0-27920 GCA_035310325.1 Gaiellaceae bacterium | reverse complement strand
TGATCAGAGGAGGACGGATCGTCACCGCGGCGGACGACTACGTCGCGGACGTCTTCATCGACGACGAACGCATCTCGCTGATCGGCGAGAGCCTCGACATCCAGGCGGACAAGGTGATCGACGCAGCCGGGAAGTACGTGCTGCCGGGCTGCATCGACCCGCACACGCACCTCGACATGCCGTTCGGCGGAACGACGACGATCGACGACGTCGAGTCGGGCCAGACCTCCGCCGCGTTCGGCGGAACGACCAGCCACGTCGACTTCATCATCCAGCCGCAGGGCCAGACGTTCGCAGCCGCGTTCGACGAATGGCGCTCGAAGGCGAACGGCAGGCAGGTGATCGACATGGGCTACCACATGGCGGTCACCGACTTGAAGAACGGGGGAACGCTCGAGGAGCTCGCGTCGCTGCCCGACCAGGGCATCACCTCGTACAAGCTCTTCATGGCGTACAAGGGCGCGCTCATGGTCGACGACGAGACGCTCTTCAGGACGATGGAGGTCGCGGCGCGGACCGGGGCGCTCGTGATGGTGCACGCCGAGAACGGCGACGCGATCGCAGTGCTCGTCGAAGAGGCGCTCGCGGCCGGGCACACCGAGCCGAAGTACCACGCGCTGACGCGCCCGCCCGAGACGGAGGGTGAGGCGACGAACCGCGCCATCCAGCTCGCGCGCGTCGCCGGCTGCCCGCTGTACGTCGTCCATGTGTCGTGCAAGGAGTCGGTCGAGCCGATCGCGCTCGCACGCGAGAAGGGCTGGAACGTCTTCGGCGAGACGTGCACGCAGTACCTCTTCATCGACTACACGCATCTCGAACAGCCGAATTTCGAAGGCGCGAAGTACGTCTACACGCCGCCGCCGCGTGACAAGTCGAATCAGGATGTCCTCTGGAACGCGGTGCGCACCGACGTCCTCTCGGCGATCTCGACCGACCATTGCGCGTTCAACTGGGACGGGCAGAAGACGCTGGGGCGCGATGACTTCTCGAAGATCCCGAACGGCGGGCCCGGCATCGAGAACCGGCTGCAGATGATTCACGAGTACGGTGTGCGCACCGGCCGCCTGTCGCTCAACCGGATGGTCGAGCTGCTCGCGACGAATCCGGCGAAGCTCTTCGGGCTGTATCCGCGCAAGGGAACGATCGCCGTCGGCTCCGACGCCGACATGGTCGTGTTCGATCCGACGAAGCAGGTGACGATCTCGGCGGGGACGCACCACTCGAAGGCCGACTACAACCTCTACGAGGGAACGAAGGTCACCGGCTCGCCGGAAGTCGTGCTTCTGCGCGGCCACGTGCTCGTCGAGAACGACGAGCTCGTCGCGTCACCGGGAATCGGGCAGTTCGTGAAGCGTGCACGCTTCGGCGACGAGCTCAAGCCCGCTCGGCTCCTAGCGGCTACGTAGCTCTTTACAGCGGTCGAACACAACCTCGTCTACCCTCGACGCGTGGGGTCTCTCGCCCGCACGACGCTCGCCGCGCTGGCGGCGGCCGCGGCGCTGTGCGCGTCGGCGGACGCTGCGACCTACGCCAAGGGCATCGACGTCTCGAACTACCAGAAGTCGATCAACTGGAGCAAGGTATCGGCGGCCGGCTACCAGTTCGCGTTCGCGAAGGCGACCGAAGGGACGACGTTCAACGACGCGTTCTACGCCGCGAACCGCGAGGGGACGGAGGGGCTCGGCATGCGCTTCGGCGCGTATCACTTCGCCCTCCCGGCGGGCACGAGCGCGGCGACGATCCTGTCGAGCGCGATCGCGCAGGCCGACCATCTGCTCGACGTCGCGCAACCGCAGCCGGGCGAGCTCCCGCCCGTGCTCGACCTCGAAGTGACCGGCTCGCTCTCGCTGACAAACCTGCAGGCGTGGGCGCGCGCGTGGCTCGACGAGGTGTACGCACGTACCGGCGTGAACCCGCTCGTCTACACGTCGCCGGCGTTCTGGAAGAAGTACCTCGGCGACACGCAGGCCGAGGCGGCCGCAGGGAACAAGTTGTGGATCGCACACTGGACGACCAATGGATCGCCCACGCTCCCCGCGCAGCAATGGGGCGGTCTCTCGTGGCAGTTCTGGCAGTGGAGCGACTGCCAGCACGTCCCGGGCATCACGACGGGCTGCGTCGACGGCGACCGCTTCAACGGCCCCGATCCGTCGCTCGTCGCGATTCCGCCATATCCGACGGGCGCCCCCGTGCAGAGCGTCCCGCCGACGATCGTCGGGGCAGCACAGAGCGGCAAGGTGCTCGCCGGGGTGCCCGGCGTGTGGACCGGGGGCAAGCCGGTCGCGTTCCTCTACCAGTGGCTCCGCTGCGACGCAGCGGGCGCGAACTGCATCCCGATCACGAACGCGATCGCGGAGAGGTACACGCCGGGCATCGACGACGTCGGCCACGCGCTCGTGCTGACGGTGACGACGCAGAACAGTGACGGCGTCGCGTCGGCCTCCTCCCCGCCGACCGTCGCGATCGCGGCGTCGGGGACGACCTCGCCGTCACGTCCCGCCTCGACATCTGCGCCGACCGTCTCCGGCACGGTGCAGGCAGGCCAGTTGCTGACGTCCTCGGTCGGCACGTGGACGGGGTCGCCGACGTCGTTCGCGTATCAGTGGCGCCGCTGCGACGGCACCGGCAATGCATGCGGCGCGATTCCCGGTGCGATCAACTCCTCGTACACGGTCTCTCCCGGCGACATCGGCTCGACGATGTCACTCGTCGTCACAGCGACCGGGTCCGGCGGCTCGCAGGCGGCGACGTCCGCGCCGACCGCCGTGGCCGCCGCGGCTCCGGTACCGCCGCCCGTGCCGGAGTCGCTCGTCGCGCAGCCCGGTCTCGCGGGCGCGGTCGTCACCGCCGACGGCCGCGCGACCGTCACGTTCCAGCCCGGCGCGGTCCCCGACCAGCAGACCGTGACGCTCACAGCCGGCGAGCCCAAGTTCGCGCTGCCTGCCACCGGCCTCCTCTTCGGCGTCACGAACACGCCGACGCTCCCGTGGCCGGTCGACATCGCGTACGCGAGCGCGCCCGTGGACGCTGTCGTCGGCACCTCGAGCGACGGGATCGTCTGGCGGCCCGCCGCGAAGCTCTCGACGCCGACGCTCCCGGCGACCGCCGGCACCGGCGCGTTTTTCGACGGGACGCTGCTGCACGTACTGACCCGGACTCCGGGGCACATCGCGCTCTTCACGGCGGGCCGCTGGGGCGACCCGAGCCTCGTCGCCGCCGGGCCGCCGACGGTGATGCGCACCGCGTCGTTCGGCGCGCGGCGCCAGACGAACGGATCGGTGCTCGTGTACGCCCGCGTCTCGGTCGCGTCGCAGGCGCATCTCTACATCGGCCTGGTCGGCGGACCGATCCGCCAGCAGGCGTTGCTGCTCAAGCCAGGGCAGTTCTCCATTCAGCTGAGCGTGCGCGCGAAGCGCGGAACCGTCGGCCATCTGCGCGTCGCGGCGATCGATCCTTACGGCCGCAAGGCCGCACTGATCCTCACCTACCGCGTGCCCTAAGGCGTCGCTTGCGACGCCGACCCAAAGAGGAGGCGCCGATTCATTCGGCGCCTCCGTTCAACTAGCGCGTCTGCGGGAAGCCGAGGTCGACCTTCGACGTGGCCGGATCCGGCCAGCGCGAGGTGACGACCTTGCCGCGGGTGTAGAAGTCGATTCCTTCGGGGCCGTAGATGTGGCGGTCGCCGAAGAGCGACGCCTTCCAGCCGCCGAACGAGTAGTACGCGACCGGAACCGGGATCGGCACGTTGATGCCGACCATTCCGACCTCGACGTCGAACTGGAACTGCCGGGCGACGCCGCCGTCGCGCGTGAAGATCGCCGTCCCGTTCCCGTACGGGTTGTCGTTCACGAGCTTGACCGCCTCGTCGTACGTGTCGACGCGCGTGACGCCGAGCACCGGACCGAAGATCTCGTCCTCGTACGCGCGCATGCCCGGCTTCACGTCGTCGAGCAGCGAAGGCTTGAGGAAGAAGCCGTCGCCGGGCGCGCCTTCACGGCCGTCGACGAGCACCTTCGCACCCTCGGCGGGTGCGTTCTCGACGTAGGACGCGACGCGGTCGCGATGCGCCTCGGTGATGAGCGGCCCCATCTCCGAGTCGGGATCGAGCCCGTCGCCAACCTTCACCATCGGGATACGCGCCTTGATCGCCTCGATGAGCGGCTCGGCCGCGTGACCGACGGCGACGACCTGTGAGATCGCCATGCAGCGCTCGCCGGCCGATCCGTACGCCGCCGAGACGGCCGCATCGGCGGCCATGTCGATGTCGGCGTCCGGCAGCACGATCATGTGGTTCTTCGCGCCGCCGAGCGCCTGGCAGCGCTTGCCGCGCGAGGTCGCGGTCTCGTACACGTAGCGCGCGATCGGCGTCGAGCCGACGAACGAGACAGCCGCGATGTCGGGATGCTCGAGCACGGCGTCGACGGCGACCTTGTCGCCGTGCACGACGTTGAACACGCCGTCGGGGACGCCGGCTTCCTTCAGCAGCTCGGCGGTCCACATCGACGCCGACGGATCCTTCTCCGACGGCTTGAGCACGAAGGTGTTGCCGCACGCCAGCGCGGGCGCCCACATCCACATCGGGACCATCGCGGGGAAGTTGAAGGGCGTGATGCCGGCGACGACGCCGAGCGGCTGGCGGATCGAGTAGACGTCGATCCCCGTCGAGACCTGCTCCGAGTACTCGCTCTTCAGCAGCGTCGGGAGGCCGCAGCAGAACTCGATCACCTCGAGCCCGCGCGTGACCTCGCCGATCGCGTCGGAGAGAACCTTGCCGTGCTCGGCCGTGAGGATGCGTGCGACGTCTTCGCGGCGGTCGTGCAGCAGCTCGCGGATGCGGAAGAAGAGCTCTGCGCGCTTCGCGATCGAGATCTCGCGCCAGGCCGGGAACGCGGCCTTAGCGGCCTGGACGGCGGCGTCGACCTCCTCCGGCGTCGCGAAGTCGACCTCTTTCGTCTGCCGGCCGGTCGCCGGGTTGTAGATCGCGCCCGTGCGTCCGGAAGATCCCGTGACGGAGCGCCCGCCGATCCAGTGGTGGACTGGCTTCAGCCCGGCCGGAGCTTCGATCGTCTCGGTCACGGGGTCAGCGTAGCGCTACGCTCCGGGCATGGCGACGATCGAGGCGAATCCCCAGCTGGGCGAGCAGGTGCGTGCAGACGCGAAGCGCTATGTCCTCCACTCGTGGTCGGTGCAGAACGCGATCAACCCGATTCCCGTCGCCGGCGCGGAGGGCCGCTACTTCTGGGATTACGACGGCAAGCGCTACCTCGACTTCGCGTCGCAGCTCGTCAACGTCTCGATCGGCCATCAGCATCCGAAGCTGATCGCCGCGATCAAGGAGCAGGCGGAGAAGCTGTGCACGATCGGGCCGCCGATGGCGACCGAGCCGCGGTCGACGCTCGCGCGGCTCATCGCCGAGGTGACGCCCGGCGACATCTCGCTGACGTTCTTCACGAACGGCGGCGCGGAGGCGAACGAGAACGCGATCAAGCTCGCGCGCTGGTACACCGGCCGGAACAAGATCATCGCGCGCTATCGCAGCTATCACGGCGCGACCGCGGGCGCGATCACCGCGACGGGCGATCCGCGCCGGTGGGCGGCGGAGCCCGGCGTCCCCGGGTTCGTGCGCATGTTCGACCCGTACACGTATCGCTGCCCCGCGGGCCATCCCGATCCGTGCCCGGTCTGCACCGGTGCGCCGCACCTCGAAGAGATCCTCCAGTACGAGGGCCCGCACACGGTGGCGGCGGTGATCCTCGAGACCGTGACGGGGACGAACGGCATCCTCGTTCCGCCCGACGGCTACCTGCAGTCGATCCGCGAGGTGTGCGACCGCCACGGCATCCTGCTCATCGCCGACGAGGTGATGGCCGGCTTCGGTCGCACCGGCACGTGGTTCGCGGTCGACAACTGGAATGTCGTCCCCGACATCCTCACGATGGCGAAGGGGATCAACTCAGGCTACGTGCCGCTCGGCGCGATGTCCGTGCGGGAGCCGATCGCCGAATGGGTGCGCGACAAGTACTTCGCCGGAGGGCTCACGTACAGCGGCCACCCGCTCGCGTGCGCGGTCGGCGTCGCGTCGATCGAGGCGTTCCGCGAGGAGGGCATCGTCGAGCATGCGGCCGAGATGGGTCCCGTCTTCGGGGACGCACTGCGCGGGCTCGCGGTCAAGCACCAGTCGATCGGCGAGGTGCGCGGGCTCGGCTGCTTCTGGGGCCTCGAGCTCGTGAAGTCGCGCGCGACGCGCGAGCCGCTCGTGCCGTACAACGGCTCGGGCGAGGATGCGGCGCCGGTCGCGCGGCTCGCCAAGGCCGCGCTCGAGCGCGGCCTCTACCTCATGACGCACTGGAACATCGTCATGATCTGCCCGCCGCTGACGATCACGCGCGAGGAGTTGGCCGAGGGCATCGCCATACTCGACGATGTCCTTGCAATCGCAGACGAGTACTACATCGACTGAGCTCTGTCTCCGTTGCGGCGCTGAGATGGAGTGGCGCCACGGCACGTTCCAGTGCCCGAAGTGCAAGCTGAAGCTGGGCTGCTGTGAAGGCGAGACGGGCGAATGCCGCGATCCCGGCTAGAGGAGCTCGAGCAGTCCGAGCTCGACCTCCCCGTCGCGCTCGCCTGGCTCGTGCGCGACGAGATCGGGATCGACGAGCCCGACCTGAACGCTGCGCGCCGGCGCGCGATGTTCGTCCTCGCCGCAGGCGGCGACCCGCATCGCGAGCTCGATCTCGACTCGGTCGCAGCGGAGCGGCTCGCGGCCGAGCTCGACACACCGGGGCGGCGCGCCGCGCTCGGCGCCGCGCTCGCCGGTCTCGCGGACGAGGCGGAAGGTCTCGCAGCCGTCTCCGCGGCGATCGCGGAACTACTGGCCGAGCCCGAGCTCGCGTGGCGCAGCTTGGCGCTGGCGCTGCTCGCGGACGAGCTCGCCGACGAGTGAAAAGCCGCCTACGATAACCGGCTCGTGAGGATCGAACCGTATTCGCACGCCGAGGCGCCCTTCTTCCGCAGCCCGAGCTTCTACGTGCGTGTGGGCGGGCTCGCCGTCCTCGTCGGCGTCGGCATCTGCCTGCTCGTGCTGCGCGCGTGGTCGATCCAGATCCTGCACGGGCCGTCGTACACGTCGCTCGCGTTCAACCAGGCCTTCCGCACGGTGTATCTCGACGGCCCGCGCAGCGCGATCGTCGACTCGCAGGGCCGCTTGCTCGCGACAATGACCGGCCACGTGGTCGTCGCCGCCGACGTCGGCGCGCTCGGCACGATCGACACGAAGGGCTGGCACGCGACGCCCGAGGGCAACATGGAGCTCGGGCGCCTGTCGAAGCTCGCGCACGTCGCGAAGTGGAAGCTCGTGACGCGCATCCGGCGCTCGGTCGTGCGCTCGCCGTTCGCGCCCGCCGTCGTCATCGATCGCCCGACCGACGCGCTGCAGTCCTTCCTCTCCGAGCGCGCGGGCGCATACCCCGGCTTCAAGGTCGAGGTGATCCCGTCGCGCAGCTATCCGCGCGGCGCGTTCGGCAGCGAGTTCCTCGGGCTGCTCGGCGAGGTGAACCAGGATCAGATCGGCACGAAGCGCTACCGGCATGCGACCGCCGGCGAGACCGTCGGCCAGACCGGCGTCGAGGCCGTGTACGACTGGCTGCTCAATCCCGGCTTCGTGCGCGCGCACCTGCGCGTCGACTCGATGGGCCACATCGCGGGGCCGCTCGAGTTCGCAAGCGACAAGAACCTGCCGCGCCTGCGCCTGACGATCGACGCGCGGCTGCAAAACGCCGCCGAGCGCGCAATTCGCGACGGCATGCAGAGCTCGAGGCTCTCGGGCCATCATCCGACCGGCGGCTCTGCGGTCGTCATGAATCCGTGGACCGGAGCGATCTACGCGCTCGCGAGCTACCCGACGTACGACCAGGGCCGCGCGGTGCACGACACGAATTACCGCAACAGCCTCTACGGGAACGACCCGCAGGCCTTGCTCGTCAACCGTGCGATCGCCGGCGTCTATCCGACGGGCTCGACGTTCAAGCCGATCGTCGCCGAGGCCGCGCTCTCCGCCGAGCTGATCACGCCGTCGACGCCGATGCTCTGCAGCGGCTCGTTCAGCCTCGGCGCGTTCGTGTTCCATAACGTCGAGGCAGGGATCTACGAGAGCATGTCGCTGCCGACCGCACTCGCACAGTCGTGCGACACGTGGTTCTACCGGCTCGGCGATCGCATCTACACGGCGGATCCGAGCAAGCAGGGCATCGCGATCCAGCAGTGGGCGAACAAGCTCGGCCTCGGGCATTCGACGGGAATCGACCTCACGGGCGCCTCGCCCGGGCTTGTGCCGACACCGCCGTGGTTCCTGAAGACGCAGCACTACCCGTGGACGGAGGGCCAGACGATCAACCTGGCCATCGGCCAGGGCGCCCTGCAGGTCAGCCCGCTTCAGCTCGCAGTCGCGTACTCGACCTTCGCCAACGGCGGCACGGTCGTCCGTCCGCACGTCGCAGACGCGGTGCTCCGCGGCGAAGTCTCCTCACCGCTGACGTTCAAGCCGGTACGCCACCTGAAGCTCACGGACCTGTGGGCGATCCGCAAGGGTCTCTACGACGCGGCGCATGTCGGGACGTCTGCATCGATCTTCGCGACCTTCCCGGTTCCGGTCGCAGGCAAGACCGGTACGGCGGAGAGCGGCCCCGGCCGAGACGACCACTCGTGGTACGCGTCGTGGGCCCCGGCGAACCATCCGAAGATCGTGGTGGTGACGATGATCGAGCACGGCGGCTTCGGTGTGCAGGGCGCCGCGCCGGCGGCGAGGGACATCTACGAGGCGTACTTCCACGTCAAGCCGACGACGGGCTGAGCTTCACGCGTAGCTGCGCGTGCACGTCGCTGCCCGCGGTCGGCGCGAACGTGATCGAGAGAACGACGTAGCGCGACGTGCGGAGCGGAGTCGTGGGCCGCAGCCACACGGTGAGCGGGCCCGCAGACGCTGCTCGCACCGATGTGCGCGCGATGCCGCGGCCGGTGACGGTCGCAACTCCTGCGGCCGGCACGGAGATCGTGATCAGCAGCGAGCCATCCGCGCGCTGCCGCTGCAGCGTGCGCTCGCCGGTAGCTCCGATCATCTGTGCGAGGAGCGTACCAATCGTCGACGCCGGACGGCTGCATGCAGTTCTGCGGCGACGGCCAGTACGTCCAGGCGAGTGTCGCGGCGAACCGCTCGCATGCGTTGGCGCCCGGCAGCAGCGTCGGGTCCTCGTAGCACCACTGCCGGGCGCCGAGCAGCGGAACGAGCTGCGTGCGCTGCTGGTCGTTCAAGAGGCTGAACTGGACCTGCTGCGCGTACTCCATTTGCACGACGCCCCAGGAGAACGTCCCGGTGTCGAGCAGGCCGGCGTCGAGCCATATCTGACCGGGCGTCGAGTGCGAGTCGCCGACGCCCTGCGCGATGTGGATCGTCACCGGCCCCGGCACTCGGCTCCAGTCGAACCTGCTCGCCTCGAGCGCCTGCACGACCTGCGAACGCTCGACCTGGCTACCGCCGGCGATCGTGTAGTTGCCGCCGGCTGCTTCCGCAACGCCGGCGAGCACGAGCGCGCACCCGAAAATCAGGCCGGAGGCGGCGAGCCGGCGCAGGTGGCGTAACACGAAGCACGCACTGTGCCCAGAAGTCAACAGGCTGGATGACCCATGTGGGTCAATCGATCGAACCGCGCCGGCGGGCTTGCTGAGCCTACTCCCCGATAGGCTCGATTTCGATGGCCCGCAACCCGCTCGCCGCGAGCAGCACCGCCATCGGCGAGTCCGCCCTGTGGCCCTCGGCCGCGATCGTCGCGGCCGCCGCCCTCTACGCCGACATGCCCGCGCGCTTCATCGCCGGGCCGTCGGCGGGAGCATTCTCGGTCGTGCGCTGGGTCGTGCCCGCGCTGACGGCCGTCCTGCTCGGATCGCTGCTTGCCAGCGCTCCCCACGGGCGCCTCGCGCGGAGCTTCGACTGGGGTGGGCATCGCCTGCACTTGACGCGGCGCTACCTCGCGATCGGAATGATCGGCGTCGTCAGCGCCGCGAACTCGGCGTCGATCATCCTGCTCATCCATCTGCTCCTGCACGGCGCAACCGCAAATGCATCGACGCTACTGCGCGCAGCTGTGCACATGTGGACGGTCAACATCCTGCTGTTCGGACTGTGGTACTGGCAGCTCGACGGCGGTGGCCCGCTCGCACGCCCGACGAGCCCGATGGCGGAGCGCGACTTTCTCTTCCCGCAGCAGATCGAGCCGGCGCTCGCCGGACGGGACTGGCACCCGACCTTCATCGACTACCTCTACGTGTCGTTCACGAACGCCGCGGCGTTCAGCCCGACCGACACGATGCCGCTCAGCCGCTGGGCGAAGATGCTCATGCTCGTCCAGTCGGCGATCAGCCTCGCGCTCGCCGTGATGGTGGTCGCACGCGCAGTGAACATCCTCAAGTAGGAGGCCGCTCAGCGCGTCTTCGTGAAGCGATGCACCGCCTCGAGCAGCTCGGCGGCCTTCGTGTCTGCCTCCGTCTTGTCGCCAGAGGCGAGCGCACCCGCGACGCAGTGCTTCACGTGCTCGTCGAGGATCCGGAAGGCCAGGCTGTCGAGCGCGGTCGAGACAGCGGCGATCTGGGTGAGGATGTCGATGCAGTAGCGGTCCTCGGTGACCATCCGTTCGACTCCGCGCACCTGCCCTTCGATTCGGTGCAGCCGCTTGACGAGTGCATCTTTCTGTTCGTGGTACCCGTGATGATGCGTGGCGGGCGCGTCGACGACCGTGCTCATGAGACTCCCTCCCTAGCGCTGTGGAATCGCCGCAACCGCAAGCTGTTGGTGACGACGAAGATGCTCGATGCAGCCATGGCAGCGGCCGCGATCATCGGGTTCAGCAGGCCGGCGACGGCGAGCGGGATCGCTGCGACGTTATAGGCGAACGCCCAGAACAGGTTGCCTTTGATCGTCGCGAGCGTGCGCCGCGCGAGCCGTATGGCATCCGCGGCCGCGCGCAGGTCGCCGGACACGAGCGTCAGGTCGGACGCCTCGATCGCAACGTCGGTGCCGGTGCCGATCGCGAGTCCGAGATCGGCCTGCGCGAGCGCTGGGGCGTCGTTGACGCCGTCGCCGACCATTGCGACAGTTGCGTTCTCCCGCTGTAGCCGCTCGACCTCGGCAGCCTTACCGGCGGGCAGCACCTCTGCGAGCACGCGATCGATCCCGACCTCGGCGGCAATCGCCTGCGCAGCGTGCCTGTTGTCGCCCGTTAGGAGCACCGGCTCGAGCCCGAGCGCCTTCAGCTCGCCGATCGCCTGCTTCGAGGACGGCTTGAGTGTGTCCGCGAGGGCGAGCAGGCCGTGTAGCCGGCCGTCCCAGCCGACCGCGACAACCGTCTGCCCTTTTGCCTCCGCCCGCTCCTGCCAGGTGCGCGCCGTGGCGGGCACCTCGAGCGCAAGAAACGACGGGCGCCCGACCAGCACAGTCTTGCCTTCGATGAGCGCCTCGACTCCGAGGCCGGCATGGTTGCGGAACGCCGACACCGCGGGCTTCTCGGGTGCGGCTCCGGCGATCGCCTGCGCAAGCGGGTGCTCGCTTCCAGACTCGGCCGCCGCCGCCAGCCGTAGGAGCACGTCAGGTGTCGTCGCAAGTGGAAGCACGTCAACGAGCCGCATGCGGCCTTCGGTGAGGGTGCCGGTCTTGTCGAGCACGATCGTCGAGATACGGCGCGTTTGTTCGAGCACCTCGGGCCCCTTGATCAGGATCCCGAGCTGTGCGCCCCGGCCGGTGCCGACCATCAGCGCGGTTGGCGTTGCGAGACCCATCGCGCAGGGGCAGGCGATGATCAGCACCGCGACCGCTGCCGTGAACGCCGCAGGCGCGCCTGCGCCCGCAACGAGCCATCCGCCGAGCGTTGCCAGGGCGACCGCGATCACAACCGGCACGAAGACGGCTGAGACGCGGTCGGCGAGCCGTTGTACTGACGCCTTGCCTGCTTGTGCCTGCTCGACCATGCGCGCGATTTGTGCGAGCGCCGTCTCGGCGCCGACGCGGGTGGCGCGAATGACGAGGCGGCCCGACGTGTTGATCGTCGCCCCGGCGAGCTCTGCTCCAGGTCCGACCTCCACCGGAACCGGCTCGCCCGTCAGCATGGACTGGTCGATCGCGGAGACACCTTCGACGACGACCCCGTCGGTCGCGACCTTCTCGCCGGGTCGCACGACGAACAGGTCGTCGACCTCGAGTTCCTCCACCGGCACCGTCACCTCGACGCCGTCGCGTAGCACTCGAGCGTCCTTCGCACCCAGGCTGAGCAGCGCGCGGATCGCCGCGCCGGACCGGCGTTTCGCGCGCGCCTCGAAGAAGCGGCCGAGGAGGATCAGCGCGGTGATGACCGCCGCGACCTCGAAGTAGCCGTCAGCAGAGAGCCCGGCGAGCACGACAACGGTCGACCATGTCCACGCGGCGAGCGTGCCGAGCGAGACGAGCGTGTCCATCGTGGCCGCGCCGTGCCGCGCGTTCAGAAGCGCGGCGCGATGGAACTGAGCGCCGCTCCAGAACACGACTGGTGTTGCGAGCACGAGCGATAGCCATTCCCAGCCTGCGAATTGCAGCGGCGGCAGCATGGCCAGCAGAACGAGGGGCACCGACAGCACGAGCGCGACGAGAAGATGCGTCGGCGGTGCATCGTGCTCGTGATCCACATGCTTGCGCGCCGTGGCGGCGTGGTATCCGATCGCCTCGACCGCACCGATCAGTCGCTCGGGCGCGACGAGCTCCGGGTCGTAGCTGACCGTTGCGGTCTCGGTGGCGAAGTTCACCGTCGCCTGAACGCCGTCGAGCTTGTTGAGCGTGCGCTCGATCCGTGTTGCGCACGAGGCGCAGGTCATTCCGTCGAGCGCGAGTGTCGTCCGCGCGCGCTCTGGGGCATCCGGTACGGCGACGGCGGCCATCGTCAGGCGGTGACCTGGTACCCAGCAGCGTCGATGGCAGCCACGATTGCCGGCTCGTCGAGTGACTCGCCGCTGACGGTGACCGTCTTCGCGTCGAGGTCGACCTCGACCGACTCGACGCCGGCAACGGTCGACACCTCGTTGGTGATCGCCGTGCGACAGTGGCCGCAGAAAACGTCCGGGACGTTGTACGTGATCAACTTGGACACAGCTCTCTCCTTCTACTTCTGGTGGTGGGATGCGTGACCGACCGGCTGCCGGGGCGTCTCGGGGCCGTTGTCGGTGCCGCCGGCGATGAGTGGACTGACGACGAGCGTGGAAACGGTGAAGATAGTCGCTCCGAGACGGCTCGCTTGCAGGCGCACCCTCACCTCGGCGCCTCGCGCCGGCTTCCGCGCGCGTGGACGATCTGCTCGGCGCGTGCGCCGATCAACTCGTTCAGCTCGTCGCGTTCGTGCTTGAGCTGGTCGATGGACATCTCCTCCCGCGGCAGCTTCGGTTCAGCCTGCTGTTTCCCGCCTTGGCCGTGCATGCCGCGCATCATGAAGATCATCGCCAGCGGGCAGGCGACGATGAGGATGAACGGCAGCAGCTCGCGCATCGCCTAGTTCACCTTCGGGAGCTGTTCGAGCAGCGCGTTCACGTCGATCCACATCCGCGGGTAGTCCCTGAGGAAGCGGATCTTCCCCGTCTTGTCGATGAGCACGAAGGTGTGGTCAGCGGTGTCGGTGTGCATGCCGACCCCGTACGGGATGCCGCCGAGGACGCCGAAGCTCCGGGTGATCCTCCGGCTCGGATCGGCGATCAGCGGCGTCGTGATCTTGTAGGCGGCCGCAGCTTGAGCGAGCGTCGACGCGCCGTCGTTCGTGATCGAGATGAGCGTCAGGTGGCGCCCGTCCAGATTCGAGAGGTGCTGCTGGAGCGCCTGGATCTGAACGAGACACGCCTGGCACAACACACCCTCGCTCAGGTAGTAGAGGACGTTCTTGCCCGTGAGATCGTTCGCGGTGATCTCCCGCCCCGAGACGACGTCACGCCCGGAGACGGCGGGAGCGGCGCTACCGACTTTCAGGGGTCCGGAGCTGCTGTTGGAGCTCTTGCCGGTGGTGAGGAAGCTCGCACCGATGATCGCCGCAACGGCGGCCAGGCCGAGCACCCAGTAGACGTTCCTCGACGGACGCGAGCGCCGGGTGCTCTTGGTCGGCGGCTTGTGGTGGCGGGCGGCTCGGTTCGGCCGCCTCGACTGCTTGCTCATGTAAGCGGCTCCTTGTCTTGGCGAGGCTTGAGGACGAGGAAGACGAGAACGGCGGCGAAAAGCGCCAGCGCGGGCCAGGTGAGCCAGTTGGGAACCTGCCCGGCGTGCGCGGCAAGGTGACGGTTGAGGAAGGTCCCGATCCAGCGCTGGAACGCCGGCCCGTTCTTGGACTCACCCGCGAAGGCGAGCCCGATGAAGAAGAGACCGCTGGCGGCGAAGACGACCGCACCGACGAACCGGGAGAGGCTCATCCGTCGCCGATAGCTGCCGATCGACAGCGTGAACTTGGGGTCGCGCACCCTGCGCTTGGCGCCGGTGAACGCGAGTGCAACGACGACGAGCGGGAAGACAATGCCGAGGATGTACGCGCCCCCCATCGCGACACCGCCGATCCAGGAGGCGTTCAAGGCGGAGAGTGCGACCGCTCCGGCCAGCACGGGTGCGCAGCAGGCCGTCGCAGCACCCGAGAAGATCCCGAGCACAAACACGGAGCCTGCCGTTCCCGTCAGCTCCGGCTGGCGCAGCATCGGGATCGGCAGCATCGAGCCGCGCCAGAGGACAACTGCGGTCATGATCATCATCAGGCCGCCCAGTACGAAGAGCTGTGGGTGGTAGCGGTTCGTGAACTTGCCGACCGCGGCCGCGCCGAGCGTGATCGGCCACACAATTGCCGCGACGCCGGCCACATAGATCGCTGTCAGACGGGCGGTGCGCAGCCGGTTGCCGCCCGAGACTGCCGCCAGGTACGTCGGCATCATCACGCCCGAGCAGCAGGGAGCAAAGAAGGCGATCATCTCCGCCACGAACGCCGCGGCCGCCGACCCGGTCATCAAGGTCGTGCCGTTGCCGAACATCAGAGCGCGAGCTTCTTGCGCAGCTGTTTGGCTGAGAAGCGGCCGTACGCGATCAGGTGATCGCCGTCAATGAGGACGGGCAGGAAGCTGAGCGGTATGCCGCGAGCTGCGAGCTTGGCGGCGTCGTCGGACTCGGAAGAGATCTCGCGTCGCTCGACGCCGAGCTCGTCGAGGACAGCTCGGCCGTGTGCGCAGAAGTGACAGTCCTCGTTCGATACGTAGACGAGTCTGCTCAATGCTGCAGCGGCGGCTTTTGCTGGTTCTGAAGCGCGAAGCGAACAGCCACGTACACGATGCCGCCGAGAACGACGAGCCAGCCGAACATCACAAGCGACATCCAGAGCCAGTCCCAGCTGGAACCCCAACTGCCATACATGTGGTGATACACGCGAAACCTTCCTGTTGTGGACTCTCCCGACCATAGGAGCGGCCGCGAGTGGTGGCAACGGGTGTTCGCCACATACCCCGTGGGGGTTTATTGCGGATCTTTAGGGCGCTGCTCTCAGAGTCCGCCGGCTCGAGCAGCGGGTCACAGAATCACGAGCCGACTTCAACCACTGTCTAGGCCTGCGTTTAGAGCGGATGATGGGACTCGAACCCACGACCTTCTGCATGGCAAGCAGACGCTCTAGCCAACTGAGCTACATCCGCGCGCGGCGGCCAGTATAGCCCGCTCTACTCGGCGTCGAGGGCCTCGTTCACGAGCCGGTCGGCGAGCTCGTTGTGCTCGCGCGGCACCGCCGTGTACGTGACCGTGCCGATCTCTCGTGCGAGCTGCGCCGCCTGGACGACGAGGTCGCGGAGCGCCTCGTTCTTCACCTTGTACTCGCCGCGCATCTGCTTCACGAGGAGCTCGGAGTCGGAGACGACCTCGACCTCGTCGAATGCGAGCTCGAGCGCCCGTTCGAGGCCCGCGATGAGCGCGCTGTACTCGGCGACGTTGTTCGTCGCGACGCCGATCGTCTTGCCGTGCGCGGCGAGCACCGTTCCGTCTTCGGCCTCGAGCACGTAGCCGTACGCTGCCGGGCCGGGGTTCCCGCGCGAGCCTCCGTCGGTGGAGAGCTTCGCCTTTATGGATGGCCTCCCCGCGAACTGGTGCACTGCTCGTCCGGCTGCAAGCGCGTCGCATCGCTGCGTCCTCGGTCGCGCCGATAGCTGCAGCTATCGGCGCTCCCTGCGTGCTTGCGCTGCTCGGTTTTCGCTCGGCCGAGCAGCACACCAACTCGCGGAGCGGCCATCACACGAGCTCGTAGACGTCGAATGCCGGCTCTTCGTACGGATGCGCGCTGCGCAACGCGGCCACGACGTCGTCGTGCCGATCCGCCGGATACACGGTCTCGAGCCGCAGCTCGGGCACACGCTCCTCGCGCTGCGCCTCCCCCACCGCCGGCGTCGTCCCCTCGCCGCCGAAGAACGTTCCCGTGCCCTCGGTGTACCAGGAGCAGCGCTCGTACCTGCCGATGCGGCCCGCGCCCGCCGCGAACAATGCGTCCCGCACAGCCTCGAGCGAGGCCGACGGAACGAAGACGACGAGCTTGCGCTTCACTCGACGACGTCGATCTGCGCCCTCTGCAGGCGCCCCGAGTAGTCGACGTAGATCGACTTCCACTCGGTGAAGACGTCGAGCGCGGCCTGGCCCGCCTCGCGGTGGCCGTTGCCCGTGTCCTTCGTGCCCCCGAACGGCAGGTGAACCTCTGCGCCCGTCGTGCCGGCGTTGACGTACGTGATTCCCGTCTGCAGATCGCGCATGGCGAGGAACGCCTTGTTGACGTCACGCGTGAAGATCGACGACGACAGGCCGAACTTGATGCCGTTTGCGACCCGCAGGGCGTCGTCGAAGTCGCGCACCTTGATGAGCGCGGTCGTCGGCCCGAAGATCTCCTCCTGCGCGATGCGCATCCCGGCGTCGACGTCGCCGAAGATCGTCGGCCGGTAGAAGAAGCCTTTCGCCAGGTCTCCTTCCGTCGCGATCTCGCCGCCGGTGAGGAGATGCGCGCCCTCGTCGCTGCCGATCTGCGTGTACGCGTGGATCTTCTCGATCGCCGCGCGGTTGATGACCGGGCCGACATCCGTGTCGTCCTCCCAGCCGGGACCGAGGCGGAGCCCCTCCGCAGCGGCGACGAGCTTCGACTGCAGCGCGTCGTAGACCTTCTCGTGCGCGATGACGCGCGACGCGGCGGTGCAGCGCTGGCCGGACGTTCCGAACGCCGACCAGACGATGCCCTCCACCGCGAGGTCGAGGTCGGCGTCGTCGAGCACGATGATCGCGTTCTTACCGCCGAGCTCGAGATGAACGTGCTTCAGGTGATCGGCCGCGGCCTTCGTCACCGCAACGCCGGTTGCGCGCGAGCCGGTGAACGTGATCACCGGCACGTCCGGATGACGCACGAGGGCGTCGCCCGCGGTCTCGCCGAAGCCCTGCACGATCTGCACGACGCCCTCGGGAACACCTGCCTCGTGCAGCAGCTCGACGAAGCGCTCGGCCAGGGCCGGCGTGTCCTCGGCGGGCTTCAGCACGACCGTGTTCCCGCAGACGAGCGCCGGCGCGATCTTCCACGACGGGATCGCGATCGGGAAGTTCCACGGCGTGATCGCGCCGACGACGCCGACCGGAACACGGATCGACATGTTGAACTTGTCGCGCAGCTCGGAGGGCGTCGTCTGGCCCCACATGCGCCGGCCCTCGCCGGCCATGTAGTAGCTCATGTCGATCGCTTCCTGGACGTCGCCGCCGGCCTCCGCCTTCACCTTCCCCATCTCGCGCGTCATCAGGTCGGTGAGCGCCGCCTTCTCGCGCTCGAGGACCTGCGCGAAACGGAAGAGGATCTCGCCGCGCTTCGGCGCCGGAACGAGCCGCCATTCCTCGTAGGCAGCCTTCGCCGCGGCGACGGCCGCTTCGACCTCGGCCGCGCCTGACTTCGGGAACTCGCCGAGCACCTCGCCCGTGGCCGGGCTGACGCTCGCGAAGGTCTCGGTCGTCACGAGTCCGCCGGCGGCTCGAGGTCCGGGAAGGTGCCCGGAGCGCGCGCACGTCGCCGGTCGCGGATCAGCCGCCGTTCCTTCTGCTCGGGAGTGGGCGTCGTGCCGCTCCGGCGGTCGGGGCCCTCGCGGCGCTCGACGATGACGGTCACGTTCGGATTGTCCTTGTAGTACTCGACCATCTTGTCGTACAGCTCGTCGACGAGCTCGCGCGGGATCACGCAGTAGATCATCAGAGACGAGCTATTTCCGGGACGAGACGTCCCTCGTCCTCGACGTGCGCGTTCCAGTCCTTGAAGGTCTCGTCGAGCTCATCGAGCTCGTGGCCGCGATGCTCGAGACGAACGGGCTGCGCCGACTCGGGGCTGACGCGGTACTGGTACCACGAGAGATCCCACGCGACCGTGACCGCGAGCTCGCCCGCGTCGCCCGACAGCGGCACGATGCTCGCCTTCGCCTCGCCGAGGCTCTTGGCGATGCCGCCGACGGTGCGGCGGTACGTGCTTGCGTTGAAGAGGTCGGCCGCCGAGAGCAACGCGACCTCCGCGCCGGAGAGGCGGCGGAGAATCGGCTCTGACGGCACCATCGTCTCGTCGGCGCCCGAGCGTCGGAAGCCGAGGAAGTCGGAGATGCCACGGCGCCGGCGGCGGCGCTCGGTCGGGATCGTCGGCGTCGTCGGCGTCCCCTCCTTGATCCAGCCGTGCTCGAGCGCGATGTCTTGGCAGAGCGGGCAGACGTCGACGAGCTCGGACCCCTCGTGCGGCGCGTAGCGCACCGACCGCTCCCCCATGAGCAGCGTGCGCTCGCAGATCGCGCAGAGGCGCATCGACGCAACCTTCGTGACCCTCACGATTCGACTATAGCCGCCTTGCCGAGCCGATCCCACGCCGGTATTGTGTCTTACATGTGTGTTTTACACACAGAGCCATGAGAGGGCCTCGCACACGGCATCACCGCGGTCACCACTGGCGCGTGTTCGCGCGCGTCGAGCGGTTCACCGAGCCTGCTCTCCTGCTGCTGCTGCGCGAGCGGCCGGCACACGGCTACGACCTGCTCGAGCGCCTCCCGGAGCTCACCGGCGAGCAGCGCGTCGAGATGGGCAACCTCTACCGCCTGCTGCGTGCGCTCGAAGAGGAGGGCCTCGTCTCCTCGAAGTGGGACGACGGCAAGCGCACGTACACGATCTCCGCTCGCGGCCTGCAGCTGCTCGAGCACTGGGTCGAAGCGCTGCGCGGCTCGCTCGAGCGCACCTCTCGCTTCATCGAACGGTACGAGCGCGGAGAGGAGGTGAACGATGCACGGTCATAGACACGGTCGCCTCCACTTCCGGCGGCCGTTCCCGAACCGGCAGGAGCTCGTCGAGCGGCTGGAGTCGTATCAGCGCGATCTCGAGCAGGAGCTCGCCGACATCGACGATCTGTTGCGGCACCTGCGCGACGCATCCGCGGAGCCGCAGGCTGAGTGACGAGACGGGTACCTTGTACCGCGTCGCGGTACCAGGTACCTGCCTTTAGACCTTCGAAGCTTCTCGTTCCGCCTTCGTCGCGTCGATGATCTTCTGCGCGACATGCGTGGGCACTTCCTCGTAGCGGAGGAAGTGCATGGAGTAGTCGCCGCGCCCGCCGGTCATCGAGGTCAGTGCCTGCGCGTACGTCAGGACCTCGGCCATCGGCACCTCGGCCTTGATCGTCGTCATGCCCGCCGCCGGCTCCATCCCCTGCAGCCGCCCGCGGCGCGAGTTGAGGTCGCCGTTTACGGCGCCGACCGCGTCGTCGGGGACGGTCACCTCGAGCTCCATGATTGGCTCGAGCAGCACGGGCTCGGCCTTCTGGTACGCCTCTTTGAACGCCATCGAGCCGGCGATCTTGAACGCCATCTCCGACGAGTCGACCGCGTGCTCCATCCCGTCGACGAGCAGCACGCGCACGCCCTGGATCGGCGCGCCGGCGAGGTCGCCGTGCTCCATCGCCTCGCGCACGCCTTTGTCGACGGCCGGGCGGTAGCTCTGCGAGATGACCCCGCCGACGATCTTGTCGACGAACTCGTAGCCGAGCTCGCCGTTCTCGGCCGGCAGCGGCTCGAGGATGATCTCGCAGTCGCCGAACTGCCCACGGCCGCCCGTCTGCTTCTTGTAGCGGTGGCGCGCGCGCGCCTCCTTGCGGATCGTCTCCTTGTACGGGACGCGCGGCGGGTGCAGCTCGACGGCGACGTGGAAGCGGCTGTGCAGCCGGCCGACGGCGACCTCGACCTGCATCTGCGAGAGGCCGGAGAGCAGCTGCTCGCCCGTCTGCGGGTCGCGGCGCATCTTCAGCGTTGGGTCCTCCTCGGAGAGACGCCGCATGCCCGTCGCCATCTTCTCCTCGTCGCCCTTCGCCTTCGGCGAGACGGCGAAGCTCATCACCGGCTCGGGGAAGTCGATGTGCGGCGGCTCGACCGGCACCTCGTGGTCGACGAGCACGTCGCCGGTGAGCACGTCCTTCAGCTTCGCGACCGCGCCGAGATCGCCGACGCCGAGCGACTCGCACGGCTCGTTCTCCTTGCCTTGCAGCAGCAGGATCTGGCCGAGCCGCTCCTTCGCATGCGTGCGCGGGTCGACGAGCGTCGTATCGCCCGTCACCGGTCCGGCGAGCACGCGGAAGCAGCTGATGCGGCCGGCAAACGGATCGGCGATCGTCTTGAAGACGAAGACCGCCTGCTTCGCGTCGCCGAACTCGATCGTCGTGCCCTTGCGCGCCGGCGACGGAACGCCCTCGACGAGCAGGTCGAGCAGCGCGGTCGTGCCGAGGTTCTTCGTCGCGACGCCGCAGCCGACGGGATAGAGCTCGTCACGCGTCACGGCCTCCTTCAGCGCAGCGGCGACGTCCTCGGCCGGGAGCTCCTCGCCGTCGAGGTAGCGCGCCATCAGGTCCTCGTTCGTCTCGACGACGGCGTCGAGCAGCTTCTCGCGGTACTGCTGCACCTCGGTCGCCATCGAGTCGGGAATCGGCTGCGGCCCGCCCTCCTTGCCGCCGGCCGGATCGGTGTACGCGCACATGTGCAGCAAGTCGACGACGCCGGTGAGCTCGTGCTCGACGCCGATCGGGAGCTGGATCGCGACGCAGCGATCGGAGAGCTGATTCCGCGCAGCCTCGAGCACCCGGTAGAAGTCGGCGCGCTCCCGGTCGAGCATGTTCACGAACAGGACGCGCGAGAGCTCGTACTCGTCGGCGCGCTTCCACACGCGCGCCGTGTTCACCTCGACGCCCATCACACCGCTCAACACGATCAGCGCACCTTCGACGACCCGCAGCGACGCGTACGTGTCGGCCTGGAACCCGGCGTCGCCGGGACAGTCGAGCATGTTGATCTTGCGGCCCTGCCACTCGAGGTGCGTCAGCGTTCCCGAGAGCGACATCTGCCACTTGTGCTCGTCGTCGTCCCAGTCGGAAAGCGTCGTTCCCTGCTCGATCGAGCCGAGCCGGTTCGCCTTCCCCGCCTGGAACAACATCGCCTCGACGAGCGAGGTCTTCCCGACCCCGCGATGGCCCACGACGGCGACGTTGCGGATCTTCCCCGGGTCGGTGGCAGCCATCAAGCCAATCGTATCGCCGCTGCGAGCGCCGCTACGAGGGCTTGGCGAAATGAATCAGACAGCGCTGTGGCGCTCGATCAGAATGGGGCCGTGTCCGCACCGAAGATGCATGCCGACGAGATCGAAACCGACGCCGCACTCGTGCGTCGGTTGCTCGCCGGACAGTTTCCGCAGTGGGCCGATTTGCCGATCGATCTGGTCGTTTCGTACGGGACCGATCACGACATTTATCGCCTCGGCGACCGTCTCGCCGCTCGGCTGCCGCGCATCGGATGGGCAACCAAGCAGGCGGCGAAGGAGCGGGAATGGCTACCGAAACTTGCCCCGCACCTGCCGCTCGCGCTTCCGGTGCAACTGGCGAGGGGGGATCCGGCCGATGGCCCTCCCTTCGAGTGGTCCATCTACGAGTGGTTGCCAGGCGAGAACGCCAATGGCACGATCGACGATCTCGAGCAGGCGGCCGTCGATCTTGCCGCGTTCGTGACGGCGCTGCGCCGGATCGACGCGACCGATGCACCTCACCGTCCCCGTGGCGGGCGCGGTGCACCGCTCGCGGAGCTGGATGAGACTGTCCGTCGGTCAATCGCCGAGCTCGGTGACCGAATCGACGGCGCCGCCGCCCTCCGCTCATGGGACGAGTCGCTCGACGCGGCGGAGTGGGACGGCGAAGGGGTGTGGGTGCACGGCGACCTCTTGCCAGGCAACCTGCTTGTCGTCGACGGCCGTCTGTCAGCCGTGATCGACTTCGGTGGCCTCACCGTGGGCGATCCGGCTTGTGACCTACAGCCCGCCTGGAATGTCTTCGAGGGTGAGAGTCGCCTGCGGTATCGAGCCGAACTCCAAGTGGACGATGCGTCGTGGTTGCGTGGCCGAGGCTGGGCGCTCTTCCAGGCTGCGGTGGCACTGCCCTATTACTGGGACACCAACCCCGGCATGATCCGGCAGGCCTCACACGCGGTGTCGCAAGTCCTCGCCGACTAGGTCTCCAGCGTCGCGCGGGCAGCAGCGCCGGAGAGCCGGGCCTTCAGCCGCAAGATCGCCTTCGTGTGCAGCTGGGAGACGCGCGACTCGGTCACACCCAGCACCTCGCCGATCTCGCGGAGCGTCAGCTCCTCGTAGTAGTAGAGCGTGACGACGAGCTTCTCGCGCTCGGGCAGGCGGGCGATGGCGTCGGCGATCGCCTCGCGCAGCTCGGTCTGCGACAGCGAGCTCTGCGGATCGGGCGCCTCGCTGTCCTCGATGGTGTCGATGAGCGCGATCTGCTCGCCGCCGGAGCCGGACACGGTCCACAGCTCGTCGAGGGCGGCTATCGAGGAGCGCGAGATCTCCGACAGGCTCTCTTCGAGCTCGTCGGCGCTCAGCCCGAGCTTCTGCGCGAGTTCCTCGTCGGTGGGCACGCGTCCGAGCTTTCCCTCCAGCTCGGCCATCGCGCGCTCGATCTGCCGCGCCCGCGAACGCACCGAGCGCGGCACCCAGTCCATCGCGCGCAGCTCGTCGATGATCGCGCCCTTGATGCGGGCGATCGCGTACGTCTCGAACTTCACGTCGCGCTGCGGGTCGTAGCGCTCGATCGCGCTGATCAGCCCGAGGAGCCCATACGAGACGAGATCGCCGTCGTCGACGTGCGCGGGCAGGCCGCTCCCAAGCCTGCCGGCGACATACTTCACGAGCGGCGCGTACGTGAGGATGAGCCGGTCGCGGACACCACGGCCGCCCGTCCTCTTGAACTCCGCCCACAGGGCCTGTGTCGAGTCGGCCGGGCTCACGGAGAGAGAATACGGCGTTGCGTCGCGGGTTCCTCAGCGGCGAGGACGCAGCGAGGCAAAAGCGAGCGATCCGAGCCACCATGCAACTGCGATCGCAGCCAGACCGACGATCCAGCGACGCGTGTCATGACCGGCTCCGACGAGTGCGGCGGCGGCCGCCGCGAGCACCAGCGCCGCGAGGATGAAGAACAGGAATCCGAGCGCGCGGCGCTGAGTGATCACGAGCCCACGACGGTACTATGGGCCGGTCTTAGGGGCGTAGCTCAGTTGGTAGAGCGGCGGTCTCCAAAACCGTAGGCCGGGGGTTCGAGTCCCTCCGCCCCTGCTGCCGCGGCCGGTACGAGAGCCGCACCTCGAAGTCGCGCCGGAGCGTCTCCCCGGTCACGTCGAGCGGGAAGCGCGGCCTGGGCTTCGGCACGACGGTGAGCCGGACGAAGTCCGGCCCGCGGTCGCGGCCTTCCACGTGACGAACTTCTCTTCCCACAGCGGGTTGTAGTCCGGCTCTCCGGGCTCGGAGCCGAACACGGAGAGCTGGCCCTTGGCCGCGCGGCCCTCGATCAAGTACTGGGCGGGCGCGCCCTTGACGGTGGCGAGCGCCGCCGAGTAGTTGATCCCGAGCGCCTTCGGCCTGAGCCTTGTTCGACACGTCGGTGACGAGGTACACGTCGTGATGGCCGTCGTAGAAGCCGGTGAACACCTTCTCCGTGGCCGTCGACGACGGCCCGAGCGGCAGCGAGCTGCTCGCGGCGTACGCCGTGGCGCCGAGCGCGTTCGTGCGAGTCATGGGTTCCCCCTCCCTCTTCTGGGCTTTTCAGCTGTACGAGACGAGCGCCGAGACGGTTTCAGGCGCCCAGCGCGAGCTGCCGATACGCCGCCAGCCCGGAGACGCCGACCCCGACGAGGCGCAACGCGCCGGGACGGTCGCGCAGGCCACGGTCGAGGAGACGGCACGCGAGCTCGCCGATGCGCTCCGCGTCGTCGATCCCGACGTCGAGCGAGGTCGAGCGGCTGCGAATCGAGAAGTCGGCGTAGCGAAGCTTGGTCGTGACGGTGCGCGCGGTCTGTCCCTTCCGCTGCAGGTGGCCCGCGACCTCTGCCGCCATTCCCCGCAGCTCCTCGTGCAGGCGCTCGCGGTCGACGAGATCGCGCTCGAACGTGTTCTCGACGCTGATCGAGATGCGCTCGGCGGCAGGCTCGAGCACGCGCGGGTCGATGCCGCGCGCGCGGTCGCGCAGCAGCTTTCCGACGCTGCCCGGGAGAACGGCCTGCAGCGCCTCGTCCGTCATCGCCGCGAGCGCGCCGACGGTGTCGACACCGGCTGCCCGCAGCCGCTTCTCCGCCTTCGGCCCGACGCCCGGCAGCTTGCGCACGTCGAACGGCGCGAGAAACGACGCCTCCTGCCCGGGCACGACGACGGTCAGCCCGCCCGGCTTGCGCGCGTCGCTCCCGACCTTTGCGACCACCTTGCACGGCGCGACGCCGAGCGAGCACGTGAGCCGTGTGCTTCCCCGAACCGCGGTCCGCACCGCTTCGGCGACGACGCGCGCCTCGAGGAAGTCGTTTGCGACCTCGTCGAGATGGAGGTAGCCCTCGTCGATTCCCGTCTGCTCGACCGTCGGCACGATCCCGCGTACGGTGGACCACACGTCGCGCGAGTACTCGCGGTAGAGGTTGTGGCGCGGGCGCACGAACACCGCGCTCGGACAGCGCCGCAGCGCCTCTGCCGAGCTCATCGCCGAGTGGATCCCGAAGGCGCGCGCGGCGTAGTTCGCCGTCGCGACGACGCCTCGCCCGTGCGGATCGCCGCCGACGATCAGCGGCTTGGAGCGGAGCTCGGGGTTCTCGAGCTCCTCGACGGCGGCGAAGAAGGCGTCCAGGTCGAGGTGGGCGACGATCACGCCTGGAGACTAGGCTCTGCCCCCGATGGCGGTCCTGACCTCGCAGGTCGAGCACGGATCGGACGAGTTCGCGCGCCGGAGCGGGAGGATGGCCGCCCTGGTCGCCGAGCTCCGCGAGCGCACCGCGGCCGTCGCCGCGGGCGGCGGCAAAGACGCCGTCGACCGACACCGCAGCCGGGGGAAGCTGACGGCCCGCGAGCGGATCGACCGGCTCGTCGATCCGGACGGCGCGTTCCTCGAGCTGAATGCGCTCGCCGCCTACGACATGTACGAGAACCAAGCGCCGAGCGCGGGGATCGTCACCGGCATCGGCGTGGTCGAGGGCCGCGAGTGCGTGATCGTCGCGAACGACGCGACGGTGAAGGGCGGCTCCTACTTCCCGCTCACGGTCAAGAAGCACCTGCGCGCCCAGGAGGTTGCACAGCAGAACCGCCTGCCGTGTCTCTACCTCGTCGACTCCGGCGGGGCGTTCCTGCCGCTGCAGGCGGACGTCTTCCCCGACAAGCAGCATTTCGGCCGCATCTTCTTCAACCAGGCGCAGATGTCCGCCCAGGGCATCCCGCAGATCGCGGTCGTCATGGGCTCGTGCACCGCCGGTGGCGCGTACGTGCCGGCGATGAGCGACGAGACGATCATCGTCCGCGGCACCGGGACGATCTTCATCGGCGGGCCGCCGCTCGTGAAAGCCGCGACCGGACAGGATGTCACCGCCGAGGAGCTCGGCGGCGCAGACGTGCATACGCGCCGGTCCGGAGTCGCCGACCACTACGCGACGAGTGACGAGCATGCGCTCGCGCTCGCACGCAGGATCGTGAGCGACCTGCACGGACGGCGAGCGGATCCGCCGTGGGAGGTCGCGGAGCCCGAGCCGCCGGCGCTGCCGACTGACGATCTCTACGGTCTCATCCCCGAAGACTTTCGCCATCAGACCGACGCGCGCGAGCTCATCGCGCGCATCGTCGACGGTTCGCGCTTCGACGAGTTCAAGGCGCTGTACGGCGAGACGCTCGTCACCGGCTTCGCGCGCATCGAGGGGTTCCCGGTCGGGATCCTCGCGAACAACGGCGTGCTGTTCGCCGAGTCGGCGCAGAAAGGCGCGCACTTCATCGAGCTGTGCTGCAAGCGGCGCGTCCCGCTCGTGTTCCTCCAGAACATCACGGGATTCATGGTCGGAGCCGAGTACGAAGCCGGTGGGATCGCACGCGACGGCGCAAAGCTCGTCATGGCGGTCGCGAACGCGGCCGTCCCGAAGTTCACCGTGATCGTGGGCGGCTCGTTCGGCGCAGGCAACTACGCGATGTGCGGCCGCGCGTACGAGCCGCGCCAGCTGTGGATGTGGCCGAATGCGCGCATCTCGGTGATGGGCGGCGAGCAGGCGGCAACGGTCCTCTCCATGGTCGGTGACGTCGACGAGGCGGAGATCCGCGAGACCTACGAGCGCGAGGGCAACCCGTACTACTCGACCGCGCGCCTGTGGGACGACGGCGTCATCGACCCGCTCGACACGCGCCGCGTGCTCGCGCTCGGCATCTCCGCCGCGCTGAATGCACCGATCCCGGAGACCACGTTCGGCATCTTCCGGATGTGACATGAAGCGCTTTGCGCAGCAGGCTCGCGCGTTCCTCGGACGTCGCTCGCAAAGGAGGCAAGCGAGCGGAGCGAAGGGCAGTACACCTAGTACGACCGAGCGACGCGAGCGCAGCATCCTGCAGCGAGCGGCGTCAGGCGTCGGCGTAGCCGGGCTACGCCCGGCGAGAGCCGACGCCGGCGAGGGACGCGCGTGATCGCCCGGATTTTGATCTGGAACCTGTACGACTCGAAGACGACGCTGGACGAGATCCGCGTGCACCTGCCCGAGCTGCCTGACGGCGACCGCTGGATCTCCAACGAGGTGCAGGAGCGGCTCGGGCTCGTCGCGTTCGGCGACGAGCTGCCCGACCTGGGCGAGCTTCCCGAGCTCATCGGGAAGGAGCCCGACGTCGCCGAGGAGTTCGACGTCGAGTGACCAGGGGCGGCTGGGCGGCGCTCGCGGCCGCCGCCGCCTGCGCGTTCCTCGGCTCCTGGGTCGTGCTCGGCCACCTGTGGTACGGCTCGACGCCGCAGATCGTCGACACGCCGGGGTATGAGCAGTACGGCGACGCAATGGCGGCCGGCTACGTGCCCTACCGCGACTTCCGACTCGAGTATCCGCCGGGTGCGCTGCTCCCGTTCGTGGCACCCGAGCTGACGGCGCCGCGCGACGACTACGGCGCCTATACGCATGCGTTCGAGCGCTGGATGGCAGGCGCGGGCGTGCTGATGACGTTGCTCGTGGCCGTCGCGCTGTTCGCGCTCGACGCAACACCTCTGCGTGCAACCGTCGCGCTCGCACTCGTGGCCGCCTCCCCACTCCTGCTCGGAACCGTCGTGCTCACGCGCTTCGACCTCTGGCCCGCCGCGCTCACCGTGGCCGCGCTCGCTCTGCTTCTCGCCGGACGCGACGAGCTCGGCGCAATCGCGCTCGGCGCCGCGATCGCGACCAAGCTGTATCCCGCCGTGCTCGTTCCGGTCGGGATCATCTGGGTCTGGCGGCTGCACGACCGCGAACGGGCGCTGCGGTGGATCCTCCTCCTCGGCGCGACGTGCGCAGCCGTGTTCTTCCCGTTC
>DATGEH010000194.1:0-8176 GCA_035310325.1 Gaiellaceae bacterium | reverse complement strand
TCATGCTCGAGCTGATCTCGAAGCGCGGGCGAAAGCTGTCGGAGCTGCTCGCGCCGTACCGCGAGCGCTACTTCATCACCGGCGAGCTGAACACACCGGTCGCCGACGTCGCACTCAAGCTGCAGGAGTTGAAAGAACGGTACGGGAACGAAGCCCGCATCTCCCATCTCGACGGGATCTCGGTCGACACCGACGACTGGCACTTCAACGTGCGTCCCTCGAACACCGAGCCGCTCCTGCGCCTCAACCTCGAAGCGCGCTCGCAGGCGCTCATGGAGCAGAAGCGCGACGAGGTCCTCGCGCTGATCCGCTCGTGAAGCCTCCCTTCAAGTTCTCCGCGAAGACGCGCGTCGCGTTCTCCGACACCGACGCGCAGGGGATCGTCTACTACGGGCGCTACAACCCGTACTTCGACCTTGCGCGCGTCGAGTACCACCGCATGCTCGGGGTTCTCAAGCCTGGCGAATTCGGCGACTTCGTCATGCGCGCGAACGACGTCGAGTACTTCGCGCCCGCGGTCTTCGACGACGAGATCGAGGTCCTCGTGCGAGTGTCGCGGATCGGGAGAACGAGCGTGACGTTCGCCTTCGAGGCACTCCGCGTGCCCGACGACGTGCTCATGGTCACCGCGCACCAGACGCTCGTCTACATCGACTTCGCAGACCGAAAGGCGTGTCCGGTGCCGGAGGACTACAAGGCATCCGTGCTCGAGTTCGAGGGCGACGACTGTGAGCACTGACGCAGACGACGTCCTGCGCGACGTCGTCGCGCGCCTTGTCGCGCGCGGCTATGCGTGGTCGGGCATCTTCTTCGTCGAAGACGGAGAGCTCGTGCTCGGCCCCGAGGCGGGCATGGCGGACGAGCAGAGGCGAAACCGCGTTCCCGTGTTGTGGAAGGGCGAGCGCGTCGCCGAGCTCGCGGCCGACGGGGAAGGCTCCGAGCCGCTCGAGAACGCGGCGGAGACGCTCGGCGAGTACTGCCTCGTCGGCTGGGACACGGCCGGCGAGCCCTGGGAGCCGTAAGGGTTTAGGATCGCGCCTTCCCACCAGAGGAGGCAGAGATGGCCTGGAAGGTCGAAGGGACGTATTTCGAGACGTGTTCGTGCAACGTCGTATGCCCTTGCACGGTCGCGTCGTTCGACATCGGCGCCGACTACGACCGTTGCGCCTTCGCGCTCGTGTTCTCGGTCGCCAAGGGCGAGATCGAGGGAACGGACGTCTCCGGGACCAGAGTCGTCGCGATCGGTGACACCCCGAAGGTGATGACCGACGGGAACTGGAGCCTCGGCGTGTTCATCGACGCGAAGACCGACGAGCAGGTCGAAAAGCTCGGCGGCGTCTTCGGCGGCGCACTCGGCGGGCCGATGGGCGGTATCGCGCCGCTCGTCGGCGACAACCGCGGCGCAGAACGAGCCACGATCGACATCCGCGAAGACGGCCTCACGCACAGCGTCAAGATCGGCGACGCGGTCGACTTCTCGGTTCAGGACATCGTGCCGTTCGGGATCGAGACCGGGCAGCCGTCGCGCGCGGTCGGGATCTTCCATCCCGCCGGCTCCGAGCTGACAGTCGCTAAGGCGACGAACGCGAGCATCAACGCGTTCGGCATCGAGGTCGACGGCAAGTCGGCGTTCTCGGCGCCGTTCTCCTGGGCTGCGTGAGCCTCGGCTCGACCCGCACGAGCTTCATCGCGCTTCTGTTCGCGCTCGCCGCACTCGCGTGGTGGTCGACCGCGGACCGCATGCAGAGCATGATGGGCACGCGCGACCTCGGCACGCTCGGGTGGTTCGTCGGCGTATGGGTCGTGATGATGGCGGCGATGATGTTCCCGTCCGTCGCGCCGACCGTTGCGCTCTACGCCCGCATGTCGAGGAAGCGCGTGGCGCCGTTCGTCTTCACGGCCGGGTATCTCGTCACGTGGGCGCTGCCCGGCCTGCTCGCGTACGGCCTCTGGCGAACGGGCAGCTTCGACGGCACGCGGCGCTGGCTCGTCGGCGGAACGCTCTTGCTCGCCGCCGCGTACGAACTGACCCCACTGAAGTACGTCTGCCTGAGCAAGTGCCGCAGCCCGTTCGGCTTCCTCGTCGGCGCGTGGCGCGACGGGTATCGCGGCGCGCTCGAGATGGGCGCTCGCCACGGCGCGTGGTGCGTCGGATGCTGCTGGGCTCTGATGGCGGCGCTTTTCGCGCTCGGCGTGATGAGCATCGCGTGGATGGCGTTCGTCGCGCTCTTGATTGCTGCGGAGAAGCTGCTGCCGTGGCGCCGCGTCGCGACCTACGGCGTCGCCGTCACCCTGCTCGTGCTCGGTCTCGTCAGCTTGGCGTGACGCGATAGGCGTCGAAGACGCCCTCGATGTTCCGCAGCGAGGTGAGGAGCGCGCGCAGCGCCTTCACCTCGCCGACCTCCGCGACGTACCAGTTGCGCGCCATCTGATCCTCGACGGCTCCGCCGTACGACACGATGTTCGTGCCGTGCTCGGCGAAAGTACGCGCGACATCCTCGAGCAAGCGCGGGCGATCCCATGAGTCGACGGCGATCTGCACGCGGAAGCTCTGCGCGCTGCCGCCCTCCCACTCCACCGGCGTGAACCGCTCGGGGTTGCGCATGAGCGCACGGACGTTCGGGCAGTCGCCGCGATGGATCGTGATGCCTTTGCCGAGCGAGATGTACCCGACGATCTGGTCGCCCGGAACCGGCGTGCAGCACTTCGCGAGCCGGACGAGCACGTCCTCGACGCCGACGACGTTGATGCCGTACGTCTGGCTCGCGAGCGCGTCGCGCGCCTTCGGCTTCTTGCGCGGCGTGACCGTCTCTTCCTCGGCGACCTCGTCGACCTTCAGCCGCTGGAGGACCTTGTTGACGATGCTGCTCGCCGTGAGCTTCCCCGAGCCGAGCGCGATGTAGAAGTCCTCCGCCTTCTTGTAGCCCGACTCGCGGATCACCCCGGCAAGCACCGCCGAGCCGGCGAGCTTGCGGTACGGCAGGTTCTGCGCCTTCAACGAGTGCTCGAGCGATTCGCGGCCCTTCGCCTCGAGGTCCTCTTTCTGTTCACGCGTGAAGAACTGCCGGATCTTGTTCCGCGCGCGCGACGAGGCGACGAGCGACATCCAGTCGCGCGACGGGCCGCGGCCAGTCTTCGACGTGAGGATCTCGACGCGGTCGCCGCTCTGCAGCTTGTAGTGCAGCGGGACGATACGGCTGTTCACCTTCGCACCGACCGTGCGATGACCGACGTCGGTGTGCACGGCGTAGGCGAAGTCGATCGGCGTCGCGCCGGCAGGCAGCGTCTTGACCTCGCCCTTCGGCGTGAAGACGAACACTTCTTCGCTGAAGAGATCCGTGCGGAATGACTGGACGAAGTCACGCGCGTCCGCTTCGTCGGCGTGGACGTCCATCAGCTGCTTCACCCACTCGTGCCATTCCTTGTCCGCCTGCTTCTTCTCGCGCTTCTTGTACGCCCAGTGGGCGGCGACGCCGAGCTCGGCGGTCTCCTGCATCTCGCGCGTGCGCACCTGGATCTCGAGCGGACGACCCTCCGGCCCGATCACCGTCGTGTGCAGTGAGCGGTAGCCGTTGAACTTCGGCATCGCGACGTAGTCCTTGAAGCGGCCGGGCATCGGCTTCCACAACGAGTGAATGAGGCCGAGCGCGCCGTAACAGTCGCGCGTCCCCTCTTCGCCGTCGCGCTCGACGATGACCCGCATCGCCGTGAGGTCGTAGATCTCGTTGAACTCGCGGCCCTTCTTGGCCATCTTGTCGTAGATCGAATAGAAGTGCTTCGCGCGGCCCGAGATCTCCGCGGGGACGTCGACCTTGTCGAGCTCGCGCTGCAGCACGTCGCCCGCTTCGGCGACGTGGCCCTCGCGGTCGGCGCGGCGCTCGGCGACCATCGTCTTGATCTCCTCGTACTTGCGCGGATGCAACGTCTGGAACGCGAGGTCCTCGAGCTCCCACTTGAGTGCATGGATACCGAGGCGATGCGCGAGCGGCGCGTAGACCTCGAGCGTCTCCTTCGCCTTCTGCACCTGCTTCTGCTTGCCGAGGTACTCGATCGTGCGCAAGTTGTGCAGGCGGTCGGCGAGCTTGATGAGGATGACGCGGACGTCCTCCGACATCGCGACGACCATCTTCCGGTAGTTCTCAGCCTCTGCTTGCTCCCGGCTCTGGAACTGGATGCGCGTCAGCTTCGTGACGCCGTCGACGAGGCGTGCGATGTCGTCGCCGAACTCGGCGCGCACGTCCTCGATGTCGGTTCCCGTGTCCTCGACGACGTCGTGGAGCAGCGCCGCGGCGACCGTCTGGTCGTCGAGGCGGAGCTCGGCGCAGACCTTGGCGGCGCCGACCGGGTGCTCGATGAAGTCGTGGCCGGACTGCCGCTGCTGTCCCTCGTGGGCGGCGGCGGCGAAGCGGAAGGCCCGTGTGACGAGCTCGCGGTCGACGGGCGTCTCGTAGCGATCCAGCTCTGCGAGCAGCTCGTCGAGGAGCTCCTGATGGCGCTCTCCTGTCTCGACGGTAGCCACGATTTCAGTGTACTCCCGGGCCTTTTGAATCCCTGCTGCCGGAGGAACGCCCACGTGGGCACCGAAGACACGCGCTTCATGACCGACGCGCGGAAGATCAAGAAGCTGGTGCAGGCGCTCGCTGCGCTCGGGCGCTAGCGGGCTCGAACCGCGCCTGGAAGAACCGCAGGCTCGGCGGTTCGTACGTCAGCCGCAGACCCTCGATCGAGCGCGCCTGCGAGTACAGGTCGCTCACGACCTCCGCGACGTACGCGAGGTGCTCCTGTGTGTAGACGCGCCGTGGGAGCGTGAGGCGGACGAGCTCCAGGCCGTCGTACGGCTCGTCGCCGTGCTGTCCAGAGACGATGCCGCGCTCCATGGCGCGCACGCCGCCGGCGAGGTAGATCGCGGCCGCGAGCGCCTGCGCGGGGAACTGCTCCTGCGGAACGTGCGGCAGGAAGCGCTTCGCATCGAGGAAGACTGCATGGGCACCGGGTGGGAGCACGATCGGCACGCCGGCCTCGGTGAGCAACGCGGCGAGATACGCGACCTTGTCCACGTGATGCGCGACGATCCGCTCGTCGACCGCCTCGTGGATTCCCTGCGCGAGCGCCTCCATCGACGCGCCCGACATCCCTCCGTAGTGCGGGAAGCCCTCGTACACGACCACGAGCTCCCGCAGCTGCTCGGCGAGGCGGTCGTTCTGGACCGCGACGAGCCCGCCGATCGGGACGAAGTGATCCTTCTTCGACGAGAAGATCGCGCCGTCGCTGAGGTCGGTCATTACCCTGACGATCTCCGGCAACGTGCGCTGCGCGTAGCCGTCCTCGCGCCGCTTGACGAAGAGCGCGTTCTCGGAGCTGCGCGTTGCGTCCAGGATGAGCGGTACGCCGTGCTCGAGCGTGAGCGAACGGACTTGCGACAGGTTCTCGATCGAGAAGGGCTGCCCGCCGGCCATGTTCAGGCACGCCTCCTGGCGTACGAATGCGACGCGCTTGCCGTCCGGACCGCGCAAGAGGGTCTCGAGCCGCGCCAGATCGACGTTCCCCTTGAACGGATGCGTCGACTCGGGCTGCGTCGCCTCGGGGATCGCGACGTCGACCCAGAGCGCGCCGGCGAGCTCGGCGTGCACGCGCGACGTCGTGAAGTAGAGATTCGACGGAACGAGCATGCCCGGGCGCACGAGGACGCGAGAGAGCAGATGCTCGGCGCCGCGACCTTGGTGCGTCGGGATCGTGTGCTTGTAGCCGTACACCTCGCGCACCGCGCGCTCGAGGCGGAAGAAGCTCCGCGAGCCCGCGTAGGACTCGTCGCCGAGCTCCATGCTCGCGCGCTGCTCCTGTGAGAGGGCGGACGTTCCGCTGTCGGTCAGCAGGTCGATGAAGACGTCATCCGACCGCAGCAGGAACGTGTTGAAGCCGGCTTCCTCGAGTGCCTCCTGCCGCTTCGCGTACGGCTGGAGCGCGATCGGCTCGACGACCTTGATCTTGTACGGAGGGGCCTCCATATGGCCCAGGTTGCAGCGCCGCGGGGCGCCCCGCATCCGTGTGGACTACGTACGGAAGGGTGGTGAATATACAATCTGCCCCCGCGGCAGTCGCTCTTCGTCGAAGACCGCGACCTGCACTGCCCAGTCGACGAGCGCCTCGGGGGGCGGCAGCAGGCCGAGCTCGTCGGCGCGGACGAAGCCGAACCGGCCGTAGTACTTGGGGTTGCCCTCGAGGATCAGCGCCGGCTCGCCGCGCGCGCGGACGGCGTCGACGGATGCGCGCGCGAGCGCCGAGCCATAGCCCCGGCCCTGATATGCCGGCAGCACGCCGAGTGGCGACAGCTGCAGCACCGGAGTGTCGCCGACGAGGTTCCACGTGTTCATGACGTGACCGACGACATCGCCGTCCTCTTGCGCGACGAAGGACAGCTCGGGAACGTACAGCGTCTCGTCGGCCCGCAGCTCGTCGATCAGACGGACGACGTCGTTCCCCTCGTCGCCGAACGCGGCGCGGTGCACCTCGCGGATCGCGGGCCAGTCGTCGTCTCGGGCGACGCGGATCACGCTGCGCGGGCGAGCGCGGGCGCCGCCGCGAGCAATGCACGGAAGCGCTCCGACTCGAGCAGGTGGCGCTTGCCGTCGCCCAATTCGGCGAAGATCGCCGCCGCCTCCGCGTCGCGTGCCGTTTCCGGCTTGCGGTACTCGGCGACGAGCCACGCGCGCAGCTCGGCGTAACGCGGATCGGCGGTGAAGATGCGGCGCACGACGAGCTGGGGCGAGACGGTGCCGTTCCAGCGGTTCTCCTGCAGCCGGAAGGCGACGTCGTAGTCGCCGCTTCCGTACGAGTCGAGACGCGAGCCGAAGCCGAACGCGATCGCACTGCCCGCGTCGAAGCCGTTGCGACGGACGCGGAACCGCAGATGCTTCCCCTCGCCCACAGTCGCGAGGTCGCCGAGCTTGCAGCCGGGCGCGAGCAGCGTCACGTTCGGGTTGCCGAGACCGAACGGCGCGAGCCGCGCGAGCTCGGCGCACAGCTCGAGCGTGAGCGGCGTGTCGCGCGGAACGATCCCGTCGATGTGCGTCACCGGCTGCAGGTCATCCTCGAGGAGCAGCTCGGCGGCGTGCGCCGCGAAGGCCTCCGCGAACGCGGCGACGTTCTCCGGCTTGATCGACAGGCCGGCGGCGGCGCGATGGCCGCCCCAGCGCCCGAGCAGGTGCGAGCACGCGGCCAGGCCGCCGTGTAAATCGAACGAGGGGATCGAGCGGCCCGAGCCCTTCCAGTCGCCGTCGGTGCCGGCGATGAGGACGACGGGCCGGTTGAAGCGCTCGACGAGCCGCGACGCGACGATGCCGATGACGCCTTCGTGCCAGTCGGCGCCGGCGACGACGTACGCGCGCCGCTGGCGATCCTCCTCGGGCCAGCTCTCCACCTGCGCGATCGCCTCGCGCACGATGCGGCCCTCGACGGCCTGGCGGTCGCGGTTGAGCTCTTCGAGGTCGTTCGCAAGCTTGCGCGCGTCGTCCTCGTCGTCGGTGAGGAGCAGTTGCAGCGCAGCACGCGGATGGCCGAGACGGCCGGCGGCGTTTATGCGCGGCGCGAGCCGGAAGCCGACCGCACCCGCGTCGACCGTCGCCGGGTCGACGCCCGCGGCGCGCATGAGCGCGCGCAAGCCCACCTTCTGCGTGCATGCGAGCGCGCGCAGGCCGGCGGTGGCGAGCGAGCGGTTCTCGTCGACGAGCGGGACGACGTCGGCGATGGTCGCGAGCGCGACGAGATCGAGATGACGCTGCGGAATCTCGGAGTCGACGCCGAAGAGCGCCTGGCCGAGCTTGTAGACGACGCCGGTGCCGCACAGCTCGGGAAACGGGTACTCGGACGGCCGCGTAGCGACGATCGGGCAGTCGGGCAGCGACTCGCCGGGCCGGTGATGGTCGGTGACGATCACCTCGAGCCCACGTGCACGCGCCTCCGCGACCTCGGCGACGGCGGTGATGCCGCAGTCGACCGTGATGACGAGGCCGCAGCCCTCGTCGGCGAGCCGCGCGATCGTGTCGGCGCTGACCCCGTAGCCCTCGTCGAAGCGGCTGGGCAGATGCCAGTCGACGTCGGCGCCGAGCTCGCGCAGCAGCAGGACGGCGAGCGTCGTGGCGGCGATGCCGTCGACGTCGTAGTCGCCGTGCACGCAGAT
>DATGEH010000193.1:0-9371 GCA_035310325.1 Gaiellaceae bacterium | reverse complement strand
CAGCTGATGGAGATCCTCGTCGAACGACCCGTGCGCAAGCTCGCCGTCGCCTCGAGCATGAGCATCTACGGCGAAGGTCTCTACAGCGGCACCGACCAGCCGGGCGAGCGCACGCGTGAGCAGCTCGAGCGGCACGAATGGGACTTCCCCGGGCTGGAGCCCCTGCCGACGCCCGAGACGAAGCTGCCGGCGCTCACGTCGATCTACGCACTGACGAAGTACGACCAGGAGCGGACGTGCCTCGTCACTGGTGCGGCGTACGGCATCCCGACCGTTGCGCCGCGGCTCTTCAACGTCTACGGCCCGCGGCAGGCGCTGTCGAATCCCTACACGGGCGTGCTCGCGATCTTCGCGTCGCGTCTGCTCAACGACCGCGCGCCGCGCATCTTCGAGGACGGGCTGCAGCGCCGCGACTTCGTTTCCGTGCACGACATCGCGCGCGCGTTCCGTCTTGCAATCGAGCAGGACGGCGCCGACGGCATGGCCGTGAACATCGGCAGCGGATCGAGCGTGTCGGTTCTCGAGCTCGCGCAGCGGCTGGCGCGGCTGCTCGGCAAGGACATCGAGCCGGAGGTCACGGGCGAGTTTCGCGTCGGCGACATTCGCAACTGCTTCGCGGACGCGACGCGCGCGCGCGAGACGCTCGGCTTCGAGGCGCAGGTTGCGTTCGACGACGGGATGGCCGAGCTGGCGGAATGGCTCGAGGGTCAGACGGCGGTCGATCGCGTGGACGAGGCGACGCGCGAGCTCGCCCGCCGCGGCCTGACGGGCTGAACGGCGGGGTCAGACACCCGGACATGTCTGGGTGTCTGACCCCGCCGTTACTAACTCGGCCGAACGAAGAGCCCGGCGGCGGCCTTCTCCGAGATCGCCTGCTCACCGCCGTTCAGCCTGACCGTGAACTGATCTGCGGCAGGCTCGGCGGCGCGCACCTCCAGCTCCTGGCCGGGGACGAGCCCCTGGTCGTAGAACCAGCGCAGGAGATCCCCGTCGTGCTCGGCGAGCCGCACGATCGTCGCCCGCGTGCCCGGAGACAGCGCGGCGAGCGGGAAGAGGTCGCGGTTCTCGGCCTGCTCGACGTCGGGGTCGACAGGCCAGCCGTGCGGGCAGCGCTCAGGCCGTCCGAGCTTCTCGTCGATGCGCTCGATCATCTCGTCCGTGAACGTGTCGCCGAGCTGGTCAGCGCGCTCGTGCGCCTCCGCGCCTGTGTAGCCCATGAAGTCGGTGAGCAGCCGCTCGATCAGCCGGTGCTTGCGGACGACGCGCTCGGCACGCACGCGACCGGACTTCGTCAGCAGCGCCTCCTTGCGCTCGCCGCGCTCGATCAGCCCGTCCGCTTCGAGTCGCTTGAGCATCTCGCCGGCCGACGCGCGGGACACGTGCAGCATCTCCGCGACACGTGACGCGAGCGGCGGCGCCCCCGATCCCTTCGGCGTGTACTCGCCGATCGGGAACGCGAGAAAGTAGATCGTTTCGAGGTATTCGTCGACCGAGTGGCCCTGCGCCATCTGGCTATATTGCCCGGACGCCTGCTGTAAGGCGACCCTTACATGAGTACCTCGCACATCCTTTTGCTGGGCGCGATCGCCGGGGCGACGATCTTCCTCGGCCTGCCCGTCGCGCGCGTGCGCGGCCTCAGCGGTAACACGCGGTCGGCGCTCAGCGCGTTCGCGACGGGCATCCTCGTCTTCCTGCTCTGGGACGTCCTTTCGCACGCCGTCGATCCGATCGACTCCGCGCTGAGCGCCCGCCACTGGGGGCGGTTCTCCTGGCTCGCGGCGCTGGGCGCGGCCGGATTCACGCTCGGCCTCATGAGCCTCGTCCATTACGACGCGTGGATGAAGAAGCGAGCCAACCGCCGCGCGTCGACGCTCGTTGGGCCCGGCGCGGCGGCGATCGACGAGTTCGAGGAGCGCGGCTGGTTCGACTTGACGTCGCCCGCCATTCGACTGTCGTTCTTGATCGCGATCGGCATCGGCGTACACAACTTCGGCGAGGGTCTCGCGATCGGCCAGGCGGCGGCCGCGAACGAGATCAGCCTCGCGGTGACGCTCATCATCGGCTTCGGGCTGCACAACGCGACCGAGGGCTTCGGGATCTGCGGCCCCATGAGCGGCGAGGGTGTCTATCCGAGCTGGCGGCTGCTTGCCGTCCTCGGCCTCATCGGCGGCGGCCCGACGTTCCTCGGCACGGTCGTCGGGCAGGCGTGGGCGAGCGATGCCGTCTCCGTTCTCTTCTTCACCGTCGCGGCCGGCTCGATCCTCTACGTCGTGCAGGAGCTGTTTGCCGTCAACCGCCGGTACGGCCATCCGGTGCTGATCACGTGGGTGATGCTGCTCGGCGTCATCGCAGGATTCGCCACCGACTTCGTCGTGACGGCGGCCGGCGCCTAGCGCGCAACACCGCGACGTCGCCGCGCACCCAGGTCGTCTCCGCGTCGAAGCCCGCCGCAGCGAGCCACGCCATCTGGTCGGCGAGCGTGTCGGGGAAGTCGTACTCCGGCGTCAGCGGCGTGAACACGTCCGCGGGATCCTCGGGCGCGATGACCTCGCCGGAGACGAACACGCCGTCGTCCGTCAGGGCCTCGGCGATGCGACGGAAGAGGTCGCGCTTCCCCGCTGCGTCGAGATGGTGGATCGTCAGGCACGAGACGACGAGCTCGAACGGCCCGGCGGGCAGCGGGTCGGTGAGCTCCGCGCGGAGGAACTCGGCGCCTTCGACCTCGATCGCAGCGAGCATGCGCGAGCTGCCGTCGACGCCGACGAGATGCGCGCCCGGATGCCGGGCGAGCACGCGCCGCGTCGTCTCACCCGTCCCGAAGCCGAGCTCGAGGATCCGGGTCGCGGCGACGCCCTCGGTCGCGCGCGCGGTCTCGTCCTGCAGCTCGTCGTAGCGCGGGATCTCCGCGCGCATGAGCTCGAGGAAGGCCTCGGGCGTGAACTCGAAATCGCCCATGGGGCCGACCATACCCCTCGCTACGCTCGACGAGTGAGCCGCCTCGCCTCCGTCTACCCGCTCGTCACCGCCCGCGCCGTCGCGCGGCCGTTCACGTACGAGGTGCCGGACGAGACGGGGATCGGGGCGATCGTCGAAGTGCTGTTCGGCAACGCGCGCCGCCGCGGCGTCGTCACCGAGCTCGATGTTGCAGCGCCCGAAGGCGTCACGACGTCGGCGGTGGAGCGCGTCGCGGAGACGCTGCCGCCGGCGCTGGTCGACCTCGCGCTCTGGCTCGCGGACTACTACGGCTCGACGCCGGCCCGCGCGCTCGCACTCGTGGCGCCGTACAACGCAAAGCGGCGCGGAGAGATCCGCCACGCTTCGATCACCGGCGCGCTCGCGGCGGAAGCGCCGCCCGAGCAGGTCTCGCCCGAGCAGGAGCGCGCGTTGCAGCGGATCGGCGAGCTGCTCGACGGCGGCGGGGGCAACGTGCTCCTGCACGGCGCGACGGGGAGCGGCAAGACGGAGGTCTACGTGCGCGCGTGCGAGGCGGCGCTCGCGCGCGGGCGCGGCGCGATCGTGCTCGTTCCCGAGATCGCGCTGACGCCGCAGACGCTCGGCCGCTTCAACCTGCGCTTCAGCGACCGCGTTGCCGTCCTCCACTCCGCGTTGAGCGAAGCGGAGCGTCGCGACGAGCGCGAACGGATCGCATCCGGCGCGGCGCCGGTGGTCGTCGGCGCGCGCTCGGCGGTGTTCGCGCCGGTGCCGTCGCTCGGCGTCATCTGCGTCGACGAGGAGCACGACCAGTCGTACAAGCAGGAGTCCGATCCGCGTTACGACGCACGCACGGTCGCCGCGAAACGGGCGTCGCTCGAAGGCGCCGTCGCGATCTTCGGCTCCGCGACGCCGCGGCCGGAGTCGTGGGAGCGGCTCGAGCGGATCCAGCTCGGCGGCCGCATCGCCGCGCCGCTGCCGTCGGTGAAGGTCGTCGACCTGCGTCGCGAGGCCGGCTATCCGCTGTCGGCGCCGCTGCTCGCCGACCTCGGCGGCATCGCCGAGCGCGGCGGCAAGGCGATCCTGCTCCTCAACCGGCGCGGCGTTGCGCCCGCGATCCATTGCCGCGCCTGCGGCACGACGCGCCGCTGCCCGAACTGCGACGTCGCGCTCACGCTGCACGGCGACGGCTCGCTCCATTGCCATCACTGCGGGCTGAACGAGGCGATGGGCGAGACCTGCCCCGCGTGCGGCTCCTCCGAGCTCGCGCGCATCGGCGCCGGTACACAGAAGCTCGAGCGCGAGCTCGCGAAGCAGCTGCCCGAGCTCGAGGTGATCCGCCTCGACGCCGATGTGGCTGACCCGCGCGACGTACTCGAGCGTTTCGCGCGAGCCGATCGCGCTGTGCTCGTCGGCACGCAGATGGTGGCGAAGGGCCATCACTTCCCCGGCGTCGAGCTCGCGGCCGTCGTCGATGCCGACACCGGCCTCGGGCTCCCCGATTTCCGCGCCGAGGAGCGGACGTTTCAGCTCCTCACGCAGCTGGCGGGCCGCAGCGGGCGCGACGCGCCCGGCCGCGTCATCGTCCAGACGTTCCAGCCCGATGCGCGCGCGATCTCACACGCGGCGCGGCACGACGTTGCAGGCTTCCTCGCCGGCGAGCTCGACCGGCGCAGGGCGCTCGGCTATCCGCCGTTTCGCCACCTCGTGCGCATCGTCGTCTCCGGTCCCGACTCTTCCGATCCGCTGCGCGCGCTCGAGGAGCTGAAGGCCGGGCTCGGCGGCGAGGAGCTGCTCGGGCCGGCGCCGCTGCTCCGCCTGCGCGGCCGCCATCGCGCGCAGCTCGTCGCGAAGACCGACCATCCGCGCGCACTCGCGTCACGCGCCGCGTCGCTGCTCTCGGCTGCCGCGCCGGCGATGCGGCGCGCGGGTCTCAGCGCTGTCGTCGACGTCGATCCGCAGGCCAGCGGCTGAGGATCCAGTCGGCGTCGAGCGGCTCGCGCTGGTACGGGCGGCCGTTGATCTGCACGAAGTCGCGCGTCCGCGGATCCATCGGCAGCCGCGCCTCGGCCGGGAAGTAGCGGTTGTGCCGCTCGATGAGCGCGTTGATCTCGGAGAAGTCCCATGCGCGCGCGACGCGCGGCCAGTCGGCGGGATCGGTCTCGCTCCAGGCGGTGTCGAGCTGCTTCACGTGCTCGTCGAGCTCGACTTCAATCGCGCGCAACCGGCGCATCCACATCGTCGGGCCGCCGAGCGCGCGGACGGCGGCATATGGATCGGGCCTGAAGTTGCGCGGCCGCTGCGGAAGCGGCTTGCCCTGCACGGGGCTCGTCGCCAGATCGGCTTTCAGCACACGCCGCTCTTCGCGGTCGCGCGGCGTCTCCGGCCGGATCGCTCCCTGGCCGAGGATCTCCTTGGCTTCGCGCGGATCCACGGCGCTAGTGTGCCCGCAGCATGGACGCCGACGGCCAGCTGAAAGAGGAGGAGGAGGAGCTCGACCCGGAGCGCGACGCCCGCCGGCGGCTCGCGCTCGCGCAGATCCGGCAGTACCCGGACGTCGCGCTGCGCATGGCCGCCCGTCCTGTCGAGGAGTTCGACGACGAGCTGCGGAGCTTGACCGAGCGGATGGAGCGGCTCATGACCGACGCGCTCGGCATCGGGCTCGCCGGAAACCAGGTCGGGATCATCCGCCGGCTCTTCGTCTTCCAGCCGAACGAGGACGACGTCGTCGCCGTCGTCAACCCGGAGATCGTCGAGCGGTCCGAGGAATCCTCCGTCGCCGACGAAGGCTGCCTCTCGATTCAGGGCATCCTCGTCCCGGTCGAGCGCGCCGACACGATCACGCTTGCCGGCCGCGATGCGAACGGCGCTGAGGTGCGCTACGAGCTCGACGGCATCTACGCCCGAGCCGCGCAGCACGAGGTCGACCATCTCGACGGCGTGCTCATCATCGACCGGACGACGCCGGAAGCCCGCCGCGAGGCGCTCTCGCTGCTGCGCCCCCGCATCGTCCTGACCTAGACATGAGACTGGCGGTCGCTGCGACCGCGCCCTTCGGCGCCGACGTGCTCGCGCGGCTCGCCGCGCAGCACGACCTCGTGCAGCTGCTGACGCGCCCCGATGCGCCGCGGGGCCGCGGCCGCAAGCTCGCGCCGGCGCCGGCGAAGGAGGCGGCGATGCGGCTCGGCGTCCCGGTGATCCACGACCTGGGCGCCCTCGACGCCGAGACGGTGGTCGTCGTCGCCTACGGCCTCCTCATCCCCGAGTCGGCGCTCGAGCGCGCGCTCTGGCTCAACATCCATCCGTCGCTGCTGCCGCGCTGGCGCGGCGCCGCACCCGTCGAGCGCTCGCTCATGGCAGGCGATGCGCACACCGGAGTGACCATCCACCGCACGATCAATGAGCTCGACGCCGGGCCGATCGCGGCACAGGAGGCCTTCGATGTGGGGGAGGAGGACGATGCGGGCGCCGTCTACGCGCATGCCGCCGAGGTCGCGGCACGGCTGCTCGAGGATGTGTTGCCGAATCCAGTGTTCTCACCGCAACCGGACGAAGGCGTGACGTACGCGGAGAAGATCTCGCCCGCCGATCGCAAGCTCGATCTCTCACGCCCGGCGCGCGAGCTCGTGAACCAGGTGCGCGCGCTGTCGCCGCACATCGGCGCGCGCCTCGACGGGCTCACGGTCTGGAAGGCGCGCGCCGACGGCCGTGAGTTCGTGCCAGTCGAGGTGCAGCCGGACGGCGGCCGCCGCATGGACTACGACGCGTACCTCCGTGGCCGGCGATGAGGCCCGGTAGCAGGTACGCAAACGAAAGTGTCACGAGACACTCGGTATGGGCAGAGCGTCGGTGCGAAAGCGGTCACGCTTTCGTATCGGTAGCTGCTACCGGCCTATGAGCGTTAGCGAGGCCCGGAAGGTCGCGTACGAAGTCCTGCTGCGCGTGTTCGAGCAGGACGCGTACGCCGACCGCGTCTTCCGCAGCGCGGCCGAGGGACTGGACGAGCGCGAGCGCGCGTTCGCGCAGCGTCTCGCCTACGGCGCCGTGCAACGCGTTCGTACGCTCGACTACGCGATCGAGACGCTCGGCAAGCGCCCGGTGCGCAAGCTCGACCCGCCCGTGCGCGCAGCATTGCGACTCGGCGCGTACCAGCTCGGCTACACCGACACCGCGCCGCACGCGGCGGCGAACGAGTCGGTCGAGCTCGTCCGCCGCGCGCGGCTCGAGCATGCGGTCGGCTTCACGAACGCCGTCATGCGCCGCCTCGCTGCCGGTATCTGCGACCTGCTCGACGCTCTGCCCGACGGCGCGCTGAAGGAGTCGTATCCCGACTGGATCTACGAGACATGGGTGCGCGACCTCGGCGAGACCGACACGCTCGCGCTCATGCGCGCGGGCAACGAGCCGCTCGAGACCGTCGTCCGCCTCGTCCGAGGCGATCCGCCGGGCGAGCCGACCGACGTGCCCGGAGCGTATCGCGCGCAGCGCGTCGACGACCTCGCGCTCGCGGAGGGACGCATTTGGCCGCAGAGCCGCGGCTCGCAGCTCGCGGCTCTCGCCGTCGGCGCGCAGGAGGGGGAGCGCGTGCTCGACCTGTGCGCCGCGCCCGGCGGGAAGACGACGATGCTGCGCGGCGACGTGACCGCGGTCGAGCTCGATCCGAACCGCGCGAACGAGCTCCGCGCGAACGTCGCGCACCTCGGCTGCACGAACGTCACCGTCGTCGAGGCCGACGCGACGGCGCTCCCGCCCGAGCTCCGGGGCTTCGATCGCGCGCTCGTCGATGCGCCCTGCTCCGGGCTCGGCGTCCTCTCGCAGCGCCCCGATCTCCGCTGGCGCGCGGAGCCGCTGCCCGAGCTCCAGCTCGCTCTCCTCCGCTCGGCGGCCGAGCGGGCGAAGACGATCGTCTACTCGGTCTGCACGATCAACGCCGACGAGAACGAGGCGATCGTCGACGCCAGCGGCCTCCGTATCGAGCCGCTGGGGGAGGAGTGGCCGCAGTTCGCCCACCCCCGGCGCCCCGAGTTCCTGCTCACGCTCCCGCACGTCCACGGGACGTCGGGCTTCTTCATCGCCCGACTGACGGCGTAGAGTCGGAGCGGCGGTGCCCTGGCGGGACTGGATCCGGACGGTCGAGGTGGAGCCGTCGCTCTATGCGGCGGACTTCGCCCACCTCGGCGAGCAGGTCGACATCCTCCTGCGCGTCGGCGCGCGCGTCTTCCATTTCGACGTCGGCGACGGGCACTTCGTCGAGCCGATCACGATCGGCCCGATCGTTCTGAAGGACGTCGCTCCGCTCGCGCATGCGGTCGGCGGCACCCTGGACTGCCACCTGATGGTCGACAACCCGACGCGTCACTTCTCCCAGATCGCAGAGGCGGGTGGCGACAGCGTCACCTTCCACTACGAGGCGGTCGCCGACGTGCCGGCGACGATCGCGGCCGCGCGCGAGCACGGGCTGCAGGTCGGCGTCGCGTTCAATCCCGAGACCGAGCCGGAAGCCGTCGCCGCGGTCGCCGGCGACGCGGACATCGTGCTGTGCATGAGCATCCACCCCGGGTACTCCGGACAGGAGTTCATGCCCGACGCGCTCGACCGCATCGCGCGCACGCGTGCTGCGCTGCCGGAGAACGTGTTCGTGCAGGTGGACGGCGGGATCGACAACGAGAACGTCCGCGCGGTCTATGACGCGGGGGCGACGCTGCTCGTCGCCGGCAGCGCGATCTTCTCGCGCGAGGATCTGCCGCGCGCGTACCGCCGCCTGGTACAAGCTCTCGCGTGAGCTACTTCGAGCGCGCGCTCCAGTTAGCGGAGCGTGGACGCGGCAAGGTCGAGGATCATCCGCTCGTCGGTGCGGTCGTCGTGGCCGACGGCGAGGTCGTGGGCGAAGGCTGGTACGAGTACGCACGCGTCGACCACGCGGAGCCGATCGCGCTCGCGCAGGCCGGCGACCGCGCGCGCGGAGCGACCTTGTACGTCACGCTCGAGCCGTGTGCGCATCACGGGAAGACGCCGCCGTGCGCGGACGCCGTGATCGCAGCCGGCATCGCGCGCGTCGTGGTCGGCGCGCTCGATCCGAATCCGAAAGCGGCCGGAGGAATCGAGCGCATGCGAGCCGCCGGAATCGACGTCGAGCTGCTCGACAGCCCGGAAGCGCGGAGGCAGAACGAGGCGTGGCGAACGTGGGTCGCGCGCGGCCGGCCGTTCGTCACGTTGAAGCTCGCGGTCACGCTCGACGGCCGTGTCACCGTCCCCGGCCGGCGATGGGTGACGGGGGAGGAGTCGCGCCGCCGCGTGCACGAGCTGCGCGCCGCGTCCGACGCCGTCGCCGTTGGCATGGGCACCGTGCGCGCAGACGATCCGGGGCTCGATGCGCGCGGCGTCGGCGCGACCAGGCAGCCGCGGCGGATCGCCTTCGGGCACGGCCCGTCGAAGCTCGA
>DATGEH010000192.1:0-29657 GCA_035310325.1 Gaiellaceae bacterium | reverse complement strand
AGATCATCGTCCCGCGCGACGCCGGCGACCTCTCGGCGCTCGCCGAGTTCCTGTCCGAGCGGCGCGGCGCGCGCGTCGAGGTGCGTGTCGCCGAGCGCGGCGAGAAGCGGCGACTGCAGCAGCTTGCCGACGAGAACGCGCAGCACGCGCTCGTGAGCGAGCAGGCAGCGACGGAGCAGAAGCGTGCGCGGCGCGTCGAGGCGCTCGAGGAGCTGCGCGAGGCGCTCAACCTCGAGTCGCTCCCGATCCGGATCGAGTGCTACGACATCTCGACCGCGATGGGGCAGGACACCGTCGGCTCTATGGTCGTCTTCCAGGACGCGCTGCCGAAGAAGGCGCACTACCGCAGGTTCGGAATCAACTTCGATGTCACACCGGGGACAGGTTCCAGTCGTTCGCGAGAGGCCTCCAAAGCGCCGAAAGTCGGGAACCTGTCCCCGGTCAACGATCAACGCATCGACGACTTCGCCGCGATGGCGGAGATGATCTCGCGGCGCTTCGCGCGTCTCGCCGATCCGACCGGGGAGCCGGGCTGGACGACCGAGCCGAACCTCGTCGTCGTCGACGGCGGCAAGGGGCAGCTCTCGGCTGCGATCGCGGCGATGCACGCGTACGACCTGCCGCGCGTCGCCGTCATTTCGCTCGCGAAGCGAATCGAGGAGGTATTCGTCCCCGGACGCCCCGACCCGATCGTGCTCTCGCGCCACTCCGCGGGGCTACAGCTCCTGCAGCGGCTGCGCGACGAGGCGCACCGGTTCGCGGTCGGCTTCCATCGGCAGCGGCGCGAGTCGCGCGGCTTCGGCTCGCTCTTCGACGAGCTCGAGGGCGTCGGCCCGGCTCGCCGGCGCGCGCTGCTGCAGCACTTCGGCTCGGTGGAGGAGATGCTCGGGGCGAGCCAGGAGGAGCTCGAGGGCGTGCCCGGCGTTCCGGCCAAGACTGCGCGCCAGATCTACGCCCAGCTGCACAAGGCCGGCCGCGCCTGACGTCCGTCTTACACGGCGATCAAAGATCGTTAAAGGGCGAGGCCTAGCCTCGTAGGCGTGACGCTGCACCGGATCGAGGACGACCTGCGCAACCACGCGTGGTACGAGGCGCTGTTCGTGCAGATGATCGCGGACGTCGAGGCGTTCGCCGCCCGCTGGGCGGCCTTCGAGCAGATCGTCGAAGCTACTCCGCTTCCAGGAACGGGTAGCGATAGTCCGTCGGCGGCACGAACGTCTCTTTGATCGTTCGCGGCGAGACCCAGCGGATGAGGTTCCACATCGAGCCCGCCTTGTCGTTCGTGCCTGACGCTCTCGCGCCGCCGAACGGCTGCTGACCGACGACCGCCCCGGTCGGCTTGTCGTTCACGTAGAAGTTGCCCGCGGCGTAGCGCAAACGCTCTCCGGCGGTCTCGACTGCCGCGCGATCGCGCGAGAACACTGCGCCCGTCAATCCGTACGGCGCACCGGCGTCGATCAGGTCGAGCGTGTCCTCGTAGCGCTTCTCGTCGTAGACGAACGCGGTGACGACGGGACCGAAGAGCTCCTCCCGCATCGTGCGGAAGTTCGGGTCGCTCGTTTCGATCACCGTCGGCTCGACGAACCAGCCGTCCGAGTCGTCGTAGCCGCCGCCGACGAGAACCGAGGCCCTCTTGTCGCCGTTGGCCTCGTCGATCGCGGCCTTCTGCGTCGCGAACGAGTTGCCGTCGATGACCGCGCCCATGAAGTTCGAGAAGTCGTTGACGTTGCCGACCTTCAGCGTCTTCACCTCGGCGACGACGCGATCACGGATCTCGGGCCAGAGGTTCGACGGCGCGAAGACGCGCGACGGGGCCGAGCACTTTTGGCCCTGGTACTCGAACGATCCGCGCACGATCGCGGTCGCGACGGCATCGACGTCGGCGGACGGATGCGCGACGATGAAGTCCTTGCCGCCCGTCTCGCCGACGATGCGCGGGTAGCCGCGATACATCCCGACGTTCTCGCCGACCGTCTTCCACATCGAGTTGAAGACGGACGTCGATCCGGTGAAGTGGATGCCGGCGAGGTCCGGGCTTGCGAGCACCGGGTCGCCCACGTCCGAGCCCGAGCCGTACACGAGGTTGATCACACCCGGCGGCAGGCCGGCCTCCTCGTACAGCTTCATCAGCCACCACGCCGAATACGCGGCGGTCGACGCCGGCTTCCAGACGACCGTGTTGCCCATGAGCGCCACCGAGCTCGGCAGGTTCGCCGCAATGGCGGTGAAGTTGAACGGCGACACCGCGAAGACGAAGCCCTCGAGCGGCCGGTACTCGAGCCGGTTCCAGACGCCGGGCGAGGAGACGGGCTGCTCCGCGTAGAGGCGCCTCATGAACTCGACGTTGAAGCGCCAGAAGTCGATCACCTCGCACGCGGAGTCGATCTCTGCCTGGTGCGCGGTCTTCGACTGGTTCAGCATCGTCGCCGCGTTCAGCGTCGAGCGCCACGGGCCGGCGAGCAGCTCAGCGGCGCGGAGGAAGACGGCGGCGCGCTCCTCCCACGGCGTGCGCGACCAGTCGTTCCACGCGTCCGCGGCTGCCGCGATCGCGCGCTCGACTTCTTTCGCGCCACCCTTGTGCACGGTTGCGAGCACGTGCGAGCGGTTGTGCGGCTCGACCGCCTCGAACGTCGAGCCGGTGCGCACCTCCTCGCCGCCGATGACGAGCGGGATCTCGAGCTGCTGCGACTCGAGGTCGATCAGGCGGCGGCGGAGCTCCTTGCGCTCCGGGCTGCCGGGCGCGTACGAGCGGATGGGCTCGTTGTACGGCTCCGGCGTCTTGAAGATCCCGTGTGCGCTCACCAGGCGATTCTAGGATGCAGGCATTGAAGCGTGTTGTGTATGAGGTCGATGGCTGGGGCGTGGGGGAGCTCTGGCTCGAGGACGGCGTCGTCGTCTGGCACGAGCTTCCTCGCCCGAAGAGCCACGTCCCGCAACCTGGTTTCAACCAGGTTGCAGACGTCGTGACGCGCTACTTCGCGGGCGAAGACGTCCCGCTGAACGACGTGCCCGTCGATCTCGAATACGAGACGCCGTTCCTCGAGCGCTGCGCGATCGAGCTGCGCAAGATCCCACGCGGCGAGGTCGTCACGTACGGCGAGCTCGCGGCACTCGCAGGCGCTCCCGGCGCGGCCCGCGCGGCCGGGAGCTTCTGTGCACGGAACCGGCTCGGTCTCTTCGTGCCGTGCCACCGGGTGGTCGCGGCGAACGGCCTCGGCTCGTACGGCTCGCACGGGGTCGCGTACAAGCGCCGGCTGCTGGAGCTCGAAGGTGCTGTCTGAGGATCTGCGCAACGAGCTCGCCGCGATCGCGCCGGAGGCGGACTGCGATCGCCTCGCCGAGCTCTCGGGTCTCTTCCACGTCGCCGGCAGCGTGCACCTGCGCGGGCGGGGCAGCGTCGCCGTGCATCTCGATCTGGTCAGCTCCGCGGTCGCCCGCCGCGCGTTCACGCTCCTGCGCGCCTTCGACGTCGAGTCGGAGATCAGGACGTACCAGCAGCGCGCGTTCGACCACGCGACCCGCTATCAGCTCCACGTCGAGGGATCGACACTCGCCTACGAGACGCTCCACCGAGCGGGCGTGCTCGACTCCTCGCACCGGCCGCTCGACCGCCCGCCGCAGCGCGTGCTCGCGCGCCGCTGCTGCCGCCGCGCCTATCTGCGCGGCGCGCTGCTCGGCGCAGGCTCGCTCAGCGGCCCACGCGACCCGCACCTCGAGATCCGGACGGCGGAGATCGACGGCGCCCACTTCATCGCCGGCATCGCCGCGCGTGAGGGCGCCGAGCTGCACGTCGCCGACCGCTCGCGGCACGCCGTCGCCTACGCGAAAGGCACCGAACCGATCGCCGACCTGCTCGTCGCTGCGGGCTCGACCGACGTCGTGCTCGTCCTCGAGGAGCGTTCAGTCGTTGCCGCGACGCGCGCCGACGCGAACCGGCTCGCCAATGCCGACCATGCGAACCTCGTGCGCACGAGCAAGGCCGCGCACGCGCAGCTCGAGGCCGTGCGCAAGCTCGACCTCGACGCGCTACCCGACGACCTGCGCGAGCTCGCCGAGCTCCGGGTCCGGCATCCGACGCTGCCGATTGCGGAGCTCGGCCGGCGTTGCCGCCCGCCCGCCTCGAAGGCCGCCGCGTACCGTCGGATTCGCCGTATCCAAGCGCTCGCCGACGGCGAGTACGAGTTCTAAATTGTCTAGCGCAATTGTCACAAGGGTCGTCATACTCGGCAACGGCGGGTCCGCGCTCGTCCGGCGGCGGATTCAGACCCCGTCCGTCGCCACGGTCTCGGGTGTGGTTGCACCAGAGGGGAGGGTCGTCCTCGGAGCTTCCCCTCTGGGCCCGCCTCTGCACCCTTCTACTGATTTGAGTGCGGACGCCCCTCGTTAGACTCAGCTCCATGGCGAAGACACGAGTCGGAATCAACGGGTTCGGCCGCATCGGCCGCAACTTCCTGCGCGCGCAGCTCGAGCGGGGCGGCGACTTCGAGATCGTCGCTGCGAACGATCTCGGCGACACGCGGACGATGGCGCATCTCCTCAAGCACGATTCGGTGCTCGGCAACCTCGACCAGCCGGTCGAGCACGGCGACGACTTCATCCGCGTCGGCGGCCACGAGATCAAGTTCTCGACCGAGCGCGACCCTGCTAATCTCCCGTGGGGAGAGCTCGGCATCGACATCGCGATCGAGTCCACCGGCCTCTTCACCAAGCGCGACGACGCGCAGAAGCATCTCGACGCCGGCGCGAAGAAGGTCGTCATCTCGGCGCCCGCGACCGATCCCGACCTCACACTCGTGATCGGCGTCAACGATCGCGACTACGACCCGGAGAAACACCACATCGTCTCGAACGCCTCGTGCACGACGAACTGTGTCGCGCCGCTCGCGAAGATCCTCCACGACGCGTACACGATCGAGCGCGGATACATGACGACCATCCACGCGTACACGAACGACCAGAACGTGCTCGACCTCCCGCACAAGGACTTGCGCCGCGCGCGTGCGGCCGCGATCAACCTCATCCCGACGTCGACGGGCGCCGCCCGCGCCATCGGCATCGTCATGCCGGACCTCAAGGGGAAGATCGACGGCATGTCGATGCGGGCTCCGGTCCCGACCGGCTCGATCGTCGACCTCGTCGTGCAGGTAGGGAAAGAGACGAGCGTCGAGGCCGTCAACGACCTGTTCCGCGGCAAGGCCGACAGCGGCGACTTCGAAGGGATCCTCCAGTACTCGGACGAGCCGCTCGTCTCGACCGACATCGTCCACTCGTCGTACTCGTCGATCTTCGACAGCGGCCTGACGATGGTGCACGGGAATCTCGTCAAGGTCTTCGGCTGGTACGACAACGAGTGGGGCTACAGCTGCCGCCTCGTCGACCTCGTGGCGAAGATCGGGCAGACGATGCCCGCCGCGGTCGCCGCCTAGCAACGTGCGCATGCCGCGCTCGATCCGCGGCGCCGACGTCGCGGGCAAGCGGGTCCTCGTGCGCGCCGACCTCAATGTCCCACTCGAGCGCGGCGACATCGCCGACGACACGCGCATTCGCGCGTCGCTGCCGACGCTGCGGCTGTTGCTGGACGGGGCGGCAGCCGAGGTGCGCGTCTGCTCGCATCTCGGCCGGCCGAAAGTCCCCGACTCGAAGTACTCGATCAAGCCGGTCGAACGCCGGTTGCGGCAGCTGCTGCCGGATGAACGCCTCCGCGTGCTCGAGAACACCCGCTTCGACCCGCGTGAGACGGAGAACGACGAGTCGTTCGCGCGCGAGCTCGCCGACGGCTGCGACGTGTACGTGAACGACGCATTCGGCTCCGCGCACCGTGCGCACGCGTCGACCGAGGCGGTCGCACACGTGCTGCCGGCGTACGCCGGCCTGCTTCTCCTCGCCGAGCTCGAGCATCTCGGAAAGCTGCTCGAGGAGGTCGAGCGCCCGTTCGTCATCGTCTCCGGGGGCGCCAAGGTCGAGGACAAGCTGGGCGTCCTGATGCATCTCGGCGGGAAGGCCGACACGGTGCTCGTGGGCGGGAAGATGGCGGAGGAGATCCGCGCCGACAACCCGCTCGGGTTCGAGGTCGAGCTCCCGGTGGACTTAGTCGGCGCGGAAACGTTCGATGCAAAGGCGAAGTCGGCGATCTACCCGTTCGACGAGCTGCCGGACGGATGGCTCGGACTCGATATCGGGCCGGAGACGCGCGACCGGTTCGCGGACGTGCTCGCCGACGCGCGCACGATCTTCTGGAACGGGCCGATGGGCGTCTTCGAGTGGCCGCGCTTCGCCGCAGGCACGAAGGCGGTCGCGGAGGCGGTCGCCGCGAACGGCGACGCGTACTCCGTCGTCGGCGGCGCCGACTCGGTGCGCGCGCTCAACGAGCTCGGCCTCGCCGACCGCATCTCGTGGATCTCGACCGGCGGCGGCGCGAGCCTCGAGTTCCTCGAGGGCAGAGAATTGCCCGGCGTGGCGGCGATACCGTGATCATTGCGGGCAACTGGAAGATGTTCCGCGGCCCGGACCCGGCCGCGCTCGCCGGCCTCGACGCGATCGTCTGCCCGCCGTACACACGCCTGCGCGAATGCGTCGACGCCGGCCTCGTGACCTACGCGCAGAACGTGCACTGGGAGCGTGAAGGCGCGTACACCGGCGAGATCTCCGCGTCGCTGCTGCTCGAGCTCGGCGTCACCGGCTCGCTCGTCGGCCATTCCGAGCGGCGGCAGTACTTCGGCGAGACCGACGAGACGGTCGCGCTGCGGACGCGCGCCGCGCTCGACGCCGGCCTGCAGGTCATTGCCTGCGTCGGCGAGACGATGCAGGAGCGTGAGGCGCGCGAGACGGAAGACGTTCTGCGACGTCAGCTGTCCGTGCTCGAGGCGCACCAGCACCTCGTCATCGCCTATGAGCCCGTGTGGGCGATCGGCACCGGTCTGACCGCGACACCGGAGATGGCGCAGGAGGCGCACGCCTTCATCAAGTCGCTGCTCGACGCACCCGTGCTGTACGGCGGATCGGTCAAGCCCGACAACGCTGCTGCCCTGTTCGCGCAGCCGGACGTCGCCGGCGGGCTCGTCGGCGGCGCCTCCCTCGACGTCGACAGCTTTCGGGCCATTTGCGAAGCCGCACGTATCCACTCGTAGCGCTCGTCATCCTCGACGGCTGGGGGATCGAGGCCGCCGGGCCGGGAAACGCGGTCGAGCTCGCGAAGACGCCGGTGTTCGACCGTCTCCGGAGCGAGTACCCGCACACGACCTTGCGGGCATCGGGCGAGGCGGTCGGGCTCCCGCCGGGGCAGATGGGCAACTCCGAGGTGGGCCATCTGACGATCGGCTCGGGGCGGATCCTGCTGCAGGACCTCATGCGCGTGAACACGGCGATCGAGGACGGCTCGTTCTTCGAGAACGACGCACTCCGGTCGGCGTTCGAGCGCGGCGAGAACGTCCACCTCCTCGGCCTCGTCTCGCACGGCGGCGTGCATTCGCACATCGACCACCTGCAGGCGCTGCTCCGCTTCGCGCCCGAGAAGACGTGGATCCACGCGTTCACCGACGGGCGCGACGTATCGCCGCACTCAGCGGTGCACGATCTCGCCGAGCTCCCCGTCGAGAAGATCGCAACCGTCGCCGGCCGGTACTACGCGATGGACCGCGACCAGCGCTGGGACCGCACCGAGCAGGCGCTCGACGCGATCGTGTCCGGCAAGGGCGAGACTGCGGACGACCCGATCGCGGCCGTGCAGGCGAGCTACGACGCCGACGTCACGGACGAGTTCATCGTCCCGGTTTCGATCGCTGGACTGCCGCGGCTCGACCCCGAGCGCGACACGGCGATCTTCTTCAACTTCCGGCCCGACCGCGCCCGCCAGCTCTCGGAGAAGCTCGGCGAGGCCGGCGTCGATCTGACGACCATGACGCGCTACCGCGACGACTTCGACTTCCCGGTCGCGTTCCCTGACCAGACCGTCGACATGACGATGGCGGAGGTGCTCGCCGACGCGGGCCTTCGCCAGCTCCATGCCGCCGAGACCGAGAAGTACGCGCACGTGACGTACTTCTTCGACGGAGGCCGGGAGAAAGAGTTCGACGGCGAGACGCGCATCCTCGTGCCCTCGCCGCGCGACGTGCCGAGCTACGACAAGAAACCGGAGATGTCGGCGCCCGAGCTCGCCGATCGCTTCGTCGAGGAGGTCGGCAAGGGTTACGCGTTCGCCGTCGTCAACTTCGCCAACCCGGACATGGTCGGCCACACGGGCGTGATTCCGGCCGTCGTCGAGGCGGTCGAGACGACCGACGCCTGCCTGGGCCGGGTGGTCGAAGCGGTGGAAAAGGCGGGCGGCGTCTGCCTCATCACCGCCGACCACGGCAACGCCGAGCACCTGCTCGAGCCGGACGGAAGCCCGCACACGGCGCACACGACGAACCTCGTCCCACTCATCGTCACCGAGGCCGGAGCCTCCGTGCGGGAGGGTGAGCTGCGCGATCTCATGCCCACCGCGCTCGCCCTCCTGGGGCGCAATCCGCCCGCCCAGATGACGGGTAGAAATTTGGTGAATGCGGACTAGAAACCGGCTATGATGGGCGCCCTTGTCGCTGCCCCAGCCTGACTTCGGCGTCCTGCGGAAGGCGCAGCGAGGTGACGAACGCGCCTTTTGCATCATCGTGCGCACGTATCAGGTGCCGGTCTTCAACTACGTGCTGCGCCTGGTCGGCGACCGAGCGCTCGCCGAGGACCTGACACAAGAGGTTTTCCTCCGCGTCTATCAGGGGTTGCCGCGCTTCTCGCTCCGCTCGAAGTTCACGACGTGGCTCTTCCAGGTCGCGAAGAACCGCGTGCTCGACGAGCTGCGCGCGGTCGAGCGCAGGCCGCGTGCGGTCGTCGACATCGACGACGCGCCGCACCTCGAAGTGCTCGACGCTCCGTTCGAACGGCTCGAGGCGATCGACGCGGTATGGCGTGCGGTCGAGGCTCTCAATGTCGACCTGAAGATGGCGCTGCTGCTCCGCGACATCGTCGGGCTTTCGTACACCGAGATCGCGGACTCGCTCGAGATCACGCTCGCCACCGTGAAGTGGCGGATCTACAAGGCGCGGGAAGACGTGCAGCTCGCGCTGGCGCGCGAGGGCATCGAGCTCTACGGAGCCGAGTCCACCGCCGAGATCGCACCGGTCAGCTAACTAGCTTCAGCCGATCGCGAGCCGGTCGGCGAGCGCGTCGGGCAATCCCGCGGCGCGAATCTCAGCCTGGGTCGCCTCGATGTCGTAGTCGACGCGGTGGAACGCGGCGCGCTGGTCGTCGAGCTCGAGCGTGAGATACGCCGCGCGCGGGTCGCCGTCTCGCGGCTGCCCGACCGAGCCCGGATTGAGCAGCCACTTGCGCGTCGTGAAGTCGAGGACCGTTCCGTCGGGTGCAAGCCCGCCGTCGAGCGCGTGCTCGTCGAGCGACACCTGCAACGCGACGTGACTGTGCCCGACCAGCGTCAACGGATAGTCGCTGAGCATGATCGCTGCGACCGCCGCCTCGTCGGACAGGACGTACTCCCACACGGGATCACGCGGGCTTCCGTGATAGAGCCCGACGCCGCGGCGTTCGCCTTGCGGCTCGAGCGTGTCGAGGTACGCACGCGCGTCTGCCGCGAGGACCCCGCGCGTCCACCGCGCGGCGACGGCCGCGTCGCCGGAGAACTCGGTGAGGTCGATCGTCCCGCGCACGGCGAGGTCGTGGTTGCCGCCGAGGCAGATGTCGGCGCGCGCCTCGATGATCTCGCAGCATTCGTTCGGCCGCGCGCCGTAGCCGACGAGGTCGCCGATGCACCACAGCTCGTCCGGCGCGTCGGCGTCGATCGCCGCGAGCACGGCTTCGAGTGCATGCACGTTCGCATGCACGTCCGAGATGACTGCGACTTTCACTTACTCGTCGCGCGGAGGCGCGTCGGGAAGGTTGCGGATCCCCTCCGTCGTCTCCCACTTCCACCACGAATCCTGCAGTGCCTGGATGAGCTCCTCGACGAAGCGCGGCGAGGCGTTGATGCGCGAGACGACCGCGCCCGGCACGTCGCCCTCCTCGATCTCGTGCTCGATGCGCGCAAACGTGAGCGTGAACTCGTAGCGCGAGAAGCTGATGTTGGCGAAGTTCGCGTAGACGCCCGCGATGTCGGCCGGGTCGAGGTGGATATTGAGCCGCTTCTCGCCGGATTCGGGCTGGGGTGCGAGCTCGTCGTCGTCCATGAGGTCAAGATACCTTCACCTCGTGCGTAGCAATCCTCGGCTCACGCAGATAACCCGGCTCTTCGGAGCCGTCGTCGTCACGCTCGGGGCCGGGACGATCGGCTTCCATCTCGTCCTCGACGAGACCTGGTTCCAGTCGCTCTACCGGGCGGTGATCACGTCGACGCTGACCGGTCTCGACACGGTGCCGTCGAGTGACGGAGCACGGGCGCTGTCGATCGTCATGGTCCTCGGGGGGTTGACGATCATCGCGTATGCCGGCGCGGTTATCGTCGAGGTGATCGCCGGCGGCGTGCTCACCGGCGTCCTGGCAGAGCGACGGAGGGAGCGGAAGATCGAGGGGCTGAGCGACCACTTCATCATCTGCGGCTACGGCCGCGTCGGCCGCCGCGTCGCGGAGGAGTTTCGCGCCGCCGGTGTGCCGTACGTCGTGCTCGACTTCAACGAGGACGCGGTCGCGGCTGCGAAGGAGCGCGACGAGCTGCTCATCGAAGGCAACGCGACCGAAGACGAGGACCTCCAGCGCGCAGGCCTCGACCGTGCGAAGGGTCTCGTCGCCGCGGCCGACAACGACGCGGACAACCTGTACATCTCGCTCTCTGCACGCGCGGCGCGCCCCGACCTGCAGATCGTCGCGCGCGCATCCGACGAGGACGCCGAGAAGAAGCTCGTCCTCGCGGGCGCGGACCGCGTCGTCCTTCCGTACCGCGCGGCCGGCCGCACGATGGCGAACCTCGTCCTGAAGCCGCAGGTGACCGATTTCCTCGACGTCGTCACGACTGCAACCGGCCCCGACCTGCATCTCGCCGAGATCGAAGTGCACCGGACGTGCGAGCAGGCAGGCAAGACGATCCGCGACATCCGCGTGCGGCACGAGACAGGCGCGATCATCGTCGCGCTGCGCAAGAAGGACGGAAGCTTCGACACGACGCCGGAGCCGGACGTGACGATCGAAGCAGGCGACGTCCTCGTCGGCGTCGGCACGACCGAGGAGCTGCGCTCGCTCGAGGATCTGTTCGCCGTTGGGGTCTGACCCCGTCAAGGGCCTGGCCGCCGCGCTCGGCGCGGAGGTCGAGCTCGAGCGGCCGAGCGAGGCCGAGCACGGCGACTACGCGACGAACGCCGCGTTGAAGCTCGCCGGCGCGCGCCGGCGGCCGCCGCGGGAGGTTGCAGCCGAGCTCGCCGAGCAGGCGGCAGCGCTGCCCCAGGTCGAGCGCGCCGAGATCGCCGGCCCCGGCTTCGTCAACCTCTTCCTCGCCGACGCGTGGTTCACGGACGCGCTCGCCGCGATCGACGCCGACTTCGGCGGCGGCTCGGCCGCCGCTGCGCAACGGATCCAGGTGGAGATGGTCTCCGCGAATCCCACCGGGCCGATCACTGTCGCCGCCGCTCGCAACGGCGCGTACGGCGACTCCGTCGCGCGCCTCCTCGCGTTCGCGGGAAACGAGGTTTCGCGCGAGTACTACTACAACGACGCGGGCGCGCAGATGGAGCTGTTTCAAGCCTCCGTCGCGGCAAGCCGTTCCGGCCAGACGATGGAGGGCGGCTACCAAGGGGAGTACATAAAGGAGCTCGCCGCGACGCCGGGCGATCCGGTGCCCGCGATGCTGCACCGCATCGAAGACTCGCTCGAGCGTTTTCGCATCCACTTCGACTCGTGGGTGCTGCAGAGCGAGCTCGAGCAGCGGCTTCCCGAGTTGCTCCCGCGCCTCGACACCTACGAGAAGGACGGCGCATTGTGGGCGCGGTCGTCGGCGTACGGCGACGAAGAGGACCGCGTCCTGCTCCGATCCGAGGACCGCACGCCGACGTACCGCGCCGCCGACGTCCCGTACCTCGTCGACAAGCTCGAGCGGGGCTTCGACCGCGCGATCTACGTGCTCGGCGCCGACCATCACGGGACGCGCAACTGGTACGCGGCGGTGGCGCGCATGCTCGGCTACGACCCCGCACGCGTCGAGGTGCTGCTCTATCAGCTCGTCCACCTGACCAAGGGCGGGGCGCAAACGAAGATGTCGAAGCGGCGCGGAGACGTCGTGTTCCTGGACGAGTTCGTCGAGGAGATCGGCGTCGACGCAGCGCGCTGGTACCTCGTCAACCGCGGCCCCGACCAGACGATCGACATCGACATCGACCTCGCCGCCGAGCGCTCGCAGAAGAATCCCGTGTACTACGTCCAGTACGCGCACGCGCGCATCGCGGGGATCCTGCGCAACGCCGGCGACGCCGACGTCGCCCCGACTCCGGCCGGACCGCTCGCGGTCGAGGAGCGCGAGCTCGTCAAACGGCTGCTGGAGCTGCCCGGCGTCGCCGCCGATGCGGCTGAGAAGCGCGGGCCGCAGGCGATCCCCGCGTATGCGATCCGCGTCGCCGACGACTTCCATCGCTTCTACCACGAGCATCGCGTGCTCGAGAGCGAGCAGCAGTCGTTCCGGCTCGCGCTCTGCCGTGCGACGCAGGGCGTGATCGCGCGCTGCCTCGACCTCGTCGGGGTCGACGCGCCCGACCGGATGTAGGATCGGCGCGCCGTGAGCAGGCGTGCTCCCGATCGGAACGTCGCCCTCGAGCTGGTCCGCGTCACCGAGGCGGCCGCGCTCGGCGCCGGCCGCTGGATCGGCCGCGGCGAGAAGGAGTCCGCCGACCAGGCGGCGGTCGACGGCATGCGCGCGATGCTCGACACCGTCGCGATGCGCGGCGTGGTCGTGATCGGCGAAGGGGAGAAGGACGAGGCGCCGATGCTCTACAACGGCGAAGAGGTCGGCAACGGCCACGGCGCCGAGGTCGACGTCGCGGTCGACCCGCTCGAAGGCACGCGGCTGACAGCACTCGGCCAGCCGAATGCGATCGCGGTGATCGCGGTCGCCGAGCGCGGGACGATGCTCTTCCCCGGCGCCGCGGTGTACATGGAGAAGATCGCGGTCGGCCCGGAGGCGATCGAAGCGATCGACATCCGCAAGAGCCCGACCGAGAACGTCGCGCGCGTGGCCGAGGCATTGGGGAAGACTGCGCGTGAGGTCGACGTGGTCGTGCTCGAGCGTGACCGGCACGACGCGCTCATCGCCGAGCTCCGCGAGGCAGGCGCGCGCGTTCGCTTGATCCGCGACGGCGACGTCGCGCCGGCCATCGCGGCCGCGCAGCCCGGCACCGGCGTCGACATGCTCTACGGCGTCGGCGGCACGCCCGAAGGGGTCATCTCCGCGGCCGCGCTCAAGTGCGTCGGGGGCGGCATCCAAGGCCGGTTGTGGCCGCGCGACGACGACGAGCGCGCGAAGCTGCTCGCGGAGGGGCTCGATCCCGAGCGCGTGCTGCACACGAACGACCTCGTCGCAGGCGAGGACGTCTTCGTCGCCGCCACCGGAGTGACGACGGGCGCGCTGCTGCGCGGCGTCTCCTACACGGCGGCGGGCGCGGTCACCGACTCGATCGTCATGCGCTCACGTTCGGGCACCGTGCGGCGCATCACCGCACAGCACCCGCTCGAGAAGCTCGCCGCGCTGACCGGCGTCGAGTACCGCTAGACCGCTACTGCCTCGCGTTCCAGCTCCGGCGCGTACGTCCCCGTGCGCGCGGCGGAGTTCATCTTCGCGCGGTGGTAATACGCGCGCTGCCCGGCCTCGACGTTCTCGGGTTTGCCGCTCCAGGCCTTCAGCGCCGGCGCCTGCAGCGCACGCCCGTACGAGAACGAGAGCTGCCACGGATGCGGGCCGTGTGCGTTCATCGCGTTGAGATGCACCGTCGCGTCCTCGTCCGACTGGCCGCCGGAGAGGAACACGATGCCGGGCACTCCGGCCGGGACGTGCGTGTAGAAGCACTTGAGCGTCAGGTCGGCGACCTCGTCGACTCCGGCGCGGCTCTTCGCCTCGTAACCGGACAGCACCATGTTCGGCTTCAGCAACGTCCCCTCGATGTCGAGCCGCTGGTCGTACAGCTCGCGATAGAGCGCATCGAGGACTCTCGAAGTGACGTGGTACGCGCGCTCGATCGTGTGCGTCCCGTCCATCAGCACTTCCGGCTCGACGATCGGCACGATGCCCGCCTCCTGGCAGAGGGCTGCGTACCGCGCGAGCGCGTGCGCGTTCGTCCAGATGCAGTAGTCGCTCGGCAGCTCGTCGGTGATCGAGTACGTCGCGCGCCACTTCGCGAACCGCGCTCCGAGCCCGCGGTACTCCTCGAGCCGCGCGCGCAGGCCGTCGAGGCCCTCGGTGATCGTCTCGCCCTCGGCGAGCGCGAGCGGCTTCGCACCCTTGTCGACCTTGATCCCGGGGATGATCCCCTTCGCTTCGAGCAGCTGTGGGAACGGGGTCCCGTCGAGCGCGCTCTGGCGGATCGTCTCGTCGAAGAGGATGACGCCGCTGATGAACTCCTCGGCGCCCTCCGTCGTGAAGAGCAGGTCGCGGTAGGCGCGGCGGCTCTCCTCGGTCGACTCGACGCCGATCGAGTCGAAGCGCTTCTTGATGGTGCCGTCGCTCTCGTCCGCGGCGAGGATCCCCTTGCCTTCGGCGACGAGCGCGCGGGCGGTCTCGTGTAGTTCGTTCTGACCCATGGCGTCGTCTCTCCTGTCCGATGTCGTCGGACGGATTATCGCCGCGGGCGCAGGAACCGGCTGGATTACTCGACGTCTGTGCTCATGGACATCTGAGATGCCGCCGAAGCCGAATACTTGCGCGGGCTAAAATCAGGTCAGCGCGGGGATAGCTCAGTTGGTAGAGCGCCAGCTTCCCAAGCTGGATGTCGCGGGTTCGAGCCCCGTTCCCCGCTCTTCTTGTCTTACGGCGGGACGGCGGCGAACGGGTTGCTGTATTCGGCGCGTCGGCGGGGGTCGGTGATCCGGTCTTTCGTCAGCCCGATCCCGAGGACGTAGTTGCCGGATCCCCACGAGCCGGTGTAGCCGGTGCCGCCGAAGGACTGGAGGTCGTAGGCCGTGGGCGTCAGGGTCGATCCGCCGCCGCGCGCATCGTCGACCTTCGGCGTGGGGGAGCAGTGGCGCCCGTACTGAGTCCAGCAGACGCGGATCGAATAGCGGCCGGCCTTCGGATATTCCGCGTGAGAGCCCTTGGCGACGAAGGCAACCGGATGCCCGGCGACCTTCGAGAGTGCCGGCCAGGCCATCCACCTGCGGCCCTGATGCTGCGAGTACGCGGCCCCGAGCGGCGCGCCGTTCTCGAGCACGACGGTGATGCCTTCCCAGTCGGCCTCGTGGTCGTCGTAGAAGTCGTTGTAGAGGTAGAGGAACCAGTACTCGATCGCCACGCGGCCCGCGGCGGGCTGGTAGGCGAGGTGGAAGTAGACGGTCGGTCGAGGCCGGGCCTGCTCGAGCTGCTGCTCGATGAGCGGGTAGTTCGCCGCGTGCAGGTTGGGCTCGGCGCCGCGAATGTCGAAGTACGTCGCCGCAGATGTGACGGGCAGCGAGAACAGCGTCGGCTGCGCCTGGCTGAGCGTCCCGTGCGGCGGCGAGCCGGTACGGAGGACGGCTTTCGTGAGGTAGTCCTCGAGCCGTAGCGGGCGGTAGTGCTCGCCGGTCGCCAGGCGGAGCACCGGCGCGTACTTGGCCGCGAGCTGCACCGCGCTCGCTGCCGGGCGTGGCCCGAGCGCGCGATGGGAGAACGTGCACGTGACCGTCTCGCCGCCGGTGAGCACGACCGTGGCGGTGGCCGAGGCCGTGTCGCGCGTCGTGTCTCCCGAAGGATCGGCGCACGTGAGCGAGGTCAACGTCGCGGCCTGGCCGGCAGCAGCTCCGGTCTCAACCAGCCGGTACGTCCCGTCGGCCAGCCCCGAGATCGTCTTGCTACCGCCGGAGGCGCGCAGCTGGAAGGCCTGCCCGACGCCGGAGTAGGCCCAGGCGACACCGGCCGGTGTCGGATCGGTGACGAGACGAACGACGATCGAGCCGCCGCCCTCGACCGAGCCGGCGGCCGATGCCGCGACGCCGAGGCTGACTGCCGCGACCGCGACTCGGACCAAGCCCGGGAGAGAGAACTTCACACAGCTTCAATCCACTCGCTGCCGAAAAACAAACCAGCGGGGCCTACGGCCAGGCGGCCGCGAGCTTCCGTCGCGTCTCGACGAGATGCTCCGGCAGGACGCGCACGTCGGCGAGCACAGGCATGAAGCTCGTGTCGCCCGCCCAGCGTGGCACGACGTGGAGATGCGCGTGGCCGGGGATCCCGGCGCCCGCGACGCGGCCGACGTTCCAGCCGAGGTTGTAGCCCTCCGGCGAGTACGTCGCGGCGAGCGCCGCGAGCCCTTGCGAGGCGAGCGCATGCATCTCGAGCGCTTCCGCGTCCTCGAGCTCGGCGTAGCCGGCGCCGTGGCGGTACGGCGCGACCATCAGATGTCCGGACGCGTACGGGAACTTGTTCAGCAACACGAACGCGCGCTCGCCGCGATGGACGATGAGCTGCTCCTCGTCGTCGCCCTCGGCCGCGCGGCAGAACACGCAGCCTTCCTGCTCGTCCGCGCTCTGGACGTACTCGAGCCGCCACGGCGCCCATAAGCGCTCCACTACAGCCAGCGCTTCCAGCGGAAGAAGCCGAGCATGCTCACGATGAGCCCGAGCATGCCGCCGAGGATTCCGTAGAAGGCGCTCACGCTTCCGAAGCCGGGGAACTGGACGTTCATCCCGAACAGGCCGGTGAGGAACGTCAACGGCAGCATCACGACGCTGAAGATCGTGAGCACGTACAGGATGTCGTTCTGCTGGTGCGAGATGAGCGACTCGTTCGTGTCCTCGAGCGCCTCGACGACTTCCTTGTAGTTGTCGAGCAGGTCCCAGATGCGCTCGCTCGCGTCGACGATGTCGTCGAAGTAGAGCTCGAGCTCCTCGGGCAGGAAGCGCTCCACCGCGCGCTCGAGGCTGCGCAGCGTCGGACGCTGCGGCTTGATGATCTTGCGGTAGGAGATGATCTCCTGCTTGACCTTGTGGATGTCGCGCACGAGGTCCTTCGCGCGAATCCCGGCGTCGTCGATACTCTCGTCGATCTGCTCGAGCTTGAACCCGATCTTGTCGAGGATCGGGAAGCAGTAGTCGTAGAGATCGTCGAGCACCTCGTAGAACAAGCGCCCTGAGCCGCGAGCGAAGAGCGTGTGCCGCAGGTCCTCGTTCTCGTAGCAGCGGCGGAAGAGCAGCGTGACCGGCCGCAGCTCGACGGCAGGAAGCGTGACGAGATAGTCGGAGCCGAGGAAGAAATCGAGCTCGCCCGCGTTCAGACGCCCGATCGCCTTGTCGTAGACGGGGAAGTGGAGGACGCCGAAGAGGTAGTTGTCGCCTTCCTCTTCGGTGTACGTGTCGACCTTCGGCCGCTGGCGGCGCGAGAGGACGTCCTCGATGTCGAGCGGATGCCAGCCGAAGCGGCCGGCGAGCAACTGCGCTTCGTCGTACGTCGGCTGCTCGAGGTGGAGCCAGGTCAGGCCGTCGCCCTGGATCTCCGCGATCCGGGGGCGGGTGTCCTCAGGCGGCCCGGCGGTGGCCCGAACGCGGCGCGTGCGGATGCGAGGCAGGCTCGGCATCGGTACTGAGAGGGTCGCTTGTCGCCAGCACGGGCATGGCTCGAACTCTAACTGCTTCTTTCAGAGCCTTCTCATGCACGGCTGCTGGAGTAGGAGGCGTGCGCGGGGGAGTCGACGGCAACGAGCGGCTGACCGCTGCTTCAGGGGTGATCCTCGTCGTGCTGCTCGCGGCCGAGGGCGTGACGATTCTCTCGATCCGGCAGCTCGTCTCGGCGCATGTCTTCATCGGGATGCTCCTCATTCCGCCGACCGCACTCAAGCTCGGGACGACCGGCTGGCGCTTCGTTCGCTACTACGCGGGCGCGCGCGAGTACCGGGAAAAGGGCGCGCCGCTGCTCCCGCTCCGCCTGCTCGCGCCCCTCGTGGTCGCCGCCACGGTCGCGGTGTTCGCCACCGGCGTCGCGCTCATCGTCGTCGGCCCGCAGAACGGCTTCCTCCTCGGCTTGCACAAGGCGAGCTTCGTCGTCTGGTTCGCGGCCACGGGCCTCCACGTGCTCGCGTACGTCCGGCGCGTGCCGGCGCTCGCGGTCGCCGACTGGCGCCGCCGCGTCGCCTCGGTCGACGGCGCCTTCGCCCGCCGGCTCGTGCTCGCAGCCGTGCTCGTCGCAGGCGCGATCCTCGCCGTCGCAACCGTCCGGTACGCGCAGCCCTGGGTGCACTTCCGCGGCGGCGACGGCTGATGCTCACGCCTGCGGCTTCGTAACTCACAATCCCCGGATGGCTCCGGGCGCAGGCACTGCAGCGGCGATCTACCGCGCCGGCGTCGCTCGCCTGACGCACCACCTCGGCGGTGAGCACAGGACCCGCGTCATCGTCGTGCTCGCCTGCGTGCTCGGGCTGAGCGGAGCCGACGTGACGACCGTCGGCGCCTCCGCGACCGAGCTACGCCACGGGTTGCACATCAGCAACACCGACATCGGCCTGCTCGTCGCGGTGACATCGCTCGTCGGCGCCGCAGCGGCGGTGCCGTTCGGCGCCCTCGCAGACCGCGTGCGGCGGACGCAGGTTCTCGGCGGCGCAATCCTTCTCTGGGGTGGGGCGATGATCTGGAGTGCGACGCCGGCGACGTTCGGCGGCTTGCTGCTCGCGCGCGTGTTCCTGGGCATCGTGACCGCGGCCGCGGGCCCGTTCGTGGCCTCGCTCGTCGGCGACTACTTCCCCGGATCGGAGCGCGGCCGCGTGTACGGCTTCATCCTCGCCGGCGAGCTCCTCGGCGCCGGGTTCGGCTTCGCGGTGACGGGCGACATCGCCGCCCTGTCGTGGCGCGCCGCATTCGTCGTGCTCGCGATACCCGCGTTCGTGCTTGCGTGGTTCGTCGTCCACCTCGACGAGCCGAAGCGGGGCGGGAAGGCCGCCGAGCCGGACGCGCGAGCGACCGACGCGCAGCACCTCGTTCGCCGGCACGGCGTCGAGCCCGACCCCGAGCGGGTCCTCCGCCGCGATCCGCGCCGGCTCGGGATCGTTGCGGCCGCGCGCTACGCGCTCGGCGTGCGTACCAACCTCATCCTCATCGGCGCGAGTGCGTGCGGCTACTACTTCCTCGCCGGTCTGCAGACCTTCGGCGTCGAGTTCGTGAAGGGCCAGTACCGCATCGGACAGGCGCCCGCGAATCTGCTTCTTCTCGTCATCGGCGGCGGAGCCGTCGGCGGCGTCCTCATCGGCGGACAGCTCAGCGACAGTCTCCTGCGGCGCGGAATGCTCTCGGCGCGCATCGTCGTCAGCACCGTGGTCGTCTCGCTTGCGGCGCTGCTGTTCGCACCGGCGCTCTTCACGCGCAGCGCGGTCACCGCGGCGCCGTACATCGTCGCCGCCGCGTTCTGTCTCGCGGCGCAGAATCCGCCGCTCGACGCCGCGCGGCTCGACATCATGCCGCCGCTGCTCTGGGGACGCGCCGAAGGCATCCGTACGCTCGTTCGTTCGCTCGCGCAGGCGCTCGCACCGCTGCTCTTCGGTGCCGTCTCCGACTACGTCTTCGGCGGCGGCCACTCCGGATTGAAGTGGACGTTCGTCGTCATGCTCGTTCCGCTGGTCGCGAGCGCGGCCTTGCTCTATCGAGCGCTCGGCACGTATGCCCAGGACGTTGCGACGGCCGCGGCCGCGCCGTCCTAGAGGATCCGGCAAGTGCTCCCAACCGGTCACAACCCGAACGCGGCACCCCGCGCGCATCGTGCTGGTTTCTGCGGTTACACGGCGACGATCGCCAGGGTGAGGGCAAGCGCCATCCCCTGGTGGAAGGCCACGAGGATGCCGGGACTCTTCGGTCTCAGGTTCACCGCGTGGAAGAGCAGGAAGCCGACCGTCACCTGCGCGATGGCGAGATAGAAGGCCGCGCGGTAGTCCGGCATGAGCCATCCCAGGGTGCCCACCACAGACAGCGCGGAGAGCAGGTGCACGATCAGGATCCACTGCGAGGTGCGGCGCGGCCAGTCGAAGGCCCCGATCGGCTGGCCGAAGCCCCGGTGGCCGGTGGTCATGCCGCCCAGGAACACGGTCAGGAGCACGGCGTGAAGCGGGCTCGTGGCGCCGAGGTAGGACCAGAAGTCGGACCCGTGCGAGTACAGGGAGCTCAGGTAGCAGAGGAGCACGCCGTAGGCGAGCAGACCGTGGGTGCCGTGCACGAACGAGGGCAGCCGGCCCGCGAGCACGTGGAGCGTCCCCACGCCGAGCAGCGCCGTGACGACGACGAGCACCAGGCCGCTGATCGTCGCCGAGGTCGGCGCCAGGATCGCCAGCGCCGCCCCGATCAGGCCCACGAGGGTGGCCACGATCCGGTGCGCCGCTTCCGGATCTCCGCGCAGCAGGAGCACGAGGATGTTGCGCGTGTACGGCCACTGCGTTCCGAGCGAGAGCCCGAAGCCGAACCCCTCGACGAAGCTGCCGAGCAGGATCAGGATCGCGGCCAGCGCCGCCTCCGTCAGATACATCCCGCTGACGACGGCGTCCTTGCCCGACTCCGCGCTCGAGGCGCCGCGCGCGACGCCCGCGACGACGGCGCCCACGACCAGAACGGCGATCAGCACCCTGACCAGCCGGACGATCGGCGTCATCTCCCCTTCCACGACGGAAGAGGCGCTCTTCTTCGAGACGCTGAGGCCTGCGATTGTGGGGCCCTCTCGGCGTGTCAACCCTACTCGTCCGGCGGCCACGAGATGACGACCAACCGGGACTCACTCGCTCTCGCGGGGAGAGAATGCTTCCAGCCGGTCATAACCTGAACCACGCCGCCATGCTGCGTGCGAGTGTGATCGGCCTCCGCAGCTACCGGCGGCGTCGGCGTGGGCGGTAGGCGACGCCCCTGTGCCGAATCGAGCGGACGATCACCCCGGTTGGCTCGACCGTGTAGAGGATGCGGTAGTTCCCGGCACGGGCGGACCAGAGTCCCGCCATCCGGCCCACGAGCCGCTTGCCCATGTCTTCAGGCTCGAGCTGGATCAAGACCAGGGTTTCGAGTACGGCGTCCCGTACCTTGTCGGGGAGGGTCTCGAGTTGCTCTCTCGCTCGTCGTGTGAGCCGTAGCTCAGGCAAGCCCGAGCTCGCGCCGGACGTCGTCCAGGCTGAACAGGCGACCCGCCTTCACGTCTTTCGCGCTCTCGCGAAGATCGGCGAGCGTCTGCTCGTCTTGAAGGACGTCGAGCGTCTCCTCGATCGCGTCCCACTCCTCAGGCGAGACGATCACCGCCGCGGGACGCCCCTTGCGGGTGATGACGACGTGCTCGTGTCGTGTTTCGACGTCGTCGAGCAGCTCGGTAAGTCGAGCGCGGGCATCGGTGAACGGGATGATTCGCGCCACATGCTCAGTGTACAGAAAACTGAGCAGCTCGCGAGGAGAGTGCTCCCAGCCGGTCACAATCTGAACCAGACCCATGCACTCGCCGGCGAGCCGGTCGCCATCGGATCGACTCGCAGACAGAGGCGATGAAGGGAGTTGATCAAAAGATCGCGGCCCGCCGGGCGCGCCGGCCGCGGGACCATTGTTAGGTTTGGCCATGGCCCCAAGCGTGCCGTCGGAGGAGTTCGCCGACGTGCTTGTCGTTTTCGGCATCACCGGGGATTTGGCCCGGGTGATGACGTTTAGGTCTCTGTACCGCCTCGAGAAGCGCGGCTTGCTCGACTGCCTTGTCGTCGGGGTCGCGGTCGATGACTGGACGGTCGAGCAGTTGCGCGCGCACGCGCGTGAGTCGATCGCAGCGGCGGGCGAGACGATCGACGAGAAGACGTTCGCGCGCTTCGCCGCCCGGTTGAGCTACGTCAGCGGCGACTTCGCCGATCCCGCCACGTTCGACCGGGTCGCGTCGGCGGTGGGCGACGCGGCCCAGCCGGTCTTCTACCTCGAAGTCCCGCCGGGGCTCTTCACGACCGTCGTCCAGGGCCTCGCCAAGGCCGGACTCACCGAGAAGGCGCGCGTCGTCGTCGAGAAGCCGTTCGGCCACGATCTCGCTTCGGCGCGCGCGCTCGCCGCCGACCTACACTGCTACGTCGCCGAGCCGCGCCTGTACCGGATCGACCACTTCCTCGGGAAGATGGGCCTGCAGGAGTTCCTCTACCTGCGCTTCGCGAACAAGATGCTCGCGCCGATCTGGAACCGCGACCACGTCCAGGCGGTACAGATCACGCTCGCCGAGAGCTTCGGCGTCGAGGATCGCGGCCACTTCTACGACCCGGTCGGTGCACTCCGCGACGTGGTCGTCAACCACCTCCTGCAGCTCCTCGCAGTCGCGACGATGGAGCCGCCGGCCGCCGCCGACGCGCAGACGCTCAACGCCGCCAAGCAGGCCGTGCTGCACGCGATCCCGGACGCGGATCCTGCGCGCTACGTGCGCGGCCAGTACGACGGGTATCTCGCCGTCGCCGGCGTGCAACCGCACTCGACCACTGAGACCTACGCCGCGCTGCAACTCGAGGTCGACGACGAGCGCTGGTCGGGCGTCCCCATCTTGATCAGAACCGGCAAGCACCTGCCGGTCACGCAGACCGAGGTGCGACTGCTCTTCCACCATGAGCCGCCGCTCGATTTCACAGCCCATGGAGGGCGGCCGCCCGTCGGAAACCAGTTCGTCGTGCGGCTCGACCCCTCGACGGGAATCCGTCTCGTCGTCGACGCGCTCCGCGCCGATGAGGCCGGGCCCGAGCCGATCACGCTCGACATGGAGTTCGCCGACGAGGGCGGCGAGGGCGCCACCCCGTACGAGGTTCTGCTCCACGCCGCCATGATCGGCGACCGCAGCCTCTTCACCGACCAGGACGTCGTCGAGGAGAGCTGGCGCATCGTCCAACCGCTCCTCACCTCGCCGCCTCCGGTCGAGACCTACGCGCCCGGCAGCTGGGGCCCGGCCGGCGCCGACCGGCTCGCGGCCGACCACGGCCGCTGGCACGACCCCTGGCTCGGCGCCTGAGCTAGCGTCTCAACGATGGCGTCAGCGGAACCGTTCGGCGCGCCGGGGATCGGGCCTACGTGGTCGGCGAGCGCGAAGGACGTCGTGACGACGGCGCTCGGGCCGAGCCGGCTGTGGGCGACGGTCGGCCTCGGGATCGTGAACGAGGTCTATTGGCCGACCACAGGCGAGCCGCAGATTCGCGATCTCGGCTTCATCGTGGCCGACGACGAGGAATGGTTCGAGGTCAAGCGCGTCAACCGGTACCGGGTGACCGCGCCCAAGCCGTACGTGCCGCTTGCGCAGGTCGTCCACGAGGGCGAGCGCTACACGCTGACGCTGGAGTTTCTCCCCGATCCGCTCCGCGACGTGCTGCTGATCTCCTTCGAGCTCGCCGGCGACGGATTCCGGCTGTATCCGCTGCTCGCTCCCCATCTCGGCGCGACGGGCTGGGACAACACGGCATGGGTGGAGGACGGCGCGTTGTTCGCGCAGGGCAGTGCGGGCGACGGCGTCTGCCTGACGGCGGAGCACGGCTTCACCCGTTCGAGCGCGGGTTACGTCGGCGCGTCGGACGGGTGGCAGGACTTCAACACGAACGGCCGCCTGACCTGGGAGTTCGCGCGGGCGCCGAATGGCAACGTCGCGCTCATCGGAGAGCTCGACGAGCAGAGCGGCGTCCTCGCGCTCGCTTTCGGCGAATCGCCGACGGGCGCGCGGACGCTTGCGACGTCGTCGCTCGTCGAAGGCGCAGCAGCCGTCCGAAAGCGCTTCACCGGCGGCTGGGACCGGTGGCACAAGCGGATCGCGTTGCCTGCAACCTCGCACAAGGAGCTCAAACGGCAGGCGTGGATCTCCGCCGTGACGCTCAAGGCGCACCAGGACCGGACCTATCCGGGCGCGACCGTCGCCAGCCTTTCGATCCCGTGGGGGAATTCGCACAACGACGCAGGCGGCTACCACCTCGTGTGGGCGAGGGACACGGTCGAGACGGGGCTCTCGCTGCTCGCGCTCTCCGATCTCGAGGGCGCGACCGAGATGCTCTCCTATCTCGTCGCGACGCAGAGCCCGGATGGGCACTGGTCGCAGAACTTCTTTCCGGACGGCAGTCCGTACTGGACCGGCATCCAGCTCGACGAGGTCGGCTTCCCGATCGTGTTCGCGCGCAAGGCGCTCGAGCTCGGCCTGCCGGAGAGGCCGAGCGTCGCGCCGATGGTCAGGAGCGCCGCGTCATATCTCGCTCGCAACGGGCCGATCAGCCCACAGGACCGCTGGGAGGAGAATCCCGGCGCGAGCCCGTTCACGCTCGCCGTCGAGGTCGCGGCCCTCGTCGCGGCGACCGAGTGGCTCGACGGCGACGACCGCACGTACGCGCTCGAGCTGGCGGACTGCTGGAACGAGCGCATCGAGGAGTGGACGTATGTCGAGGGCACCGACGTCGCGCAGGAGCACGGCGTCGGCGGCTACTACGTGCGGATCGGTCCGCCGCCGACGCAGGGAGGTCTCCGCGGCCGCGTCCAGGTGCAGAACCGCGACGGTGAGACCGTCGCCGCGTCGGCCCTCGTCGGGCTCGACTTCCTCTATCTCGCCCGGCTCGGGCTGCGCGACGTGAACGACCCGAAGCTGATCGACACGCTCGCGGTGGTCGACGCGACGTTGCGCGTCGAGACGCCGAACGGCGCCGTCTACCACCGCTATCCCGACGACGGCTACGGGGAGCACGCCGACGGAAGCCCATTCGACGGCCACGGAATCGGACGCGGCTGGCCGCTGCTCGCCGGCGAGCGCGGCCACGGCGAGCTGCTGCTCGGGAAGGACCCCGTCCCGTATCTGAACACGATGACGCGGACGACTGGGCCGGGCGGCCTCATGCCGGAGCAGGTGTGGGACACCGACCCGATCCCCGAGCGGTTCCTCTATCCGGGCAAGCCGAGTGGAAGCGCGATGCCGCTCGTCTGGGCGCACGCCGAGTTCCTGAAGCTACTCGCGGCGACGGCGACGGGGACGCCGGTGGAGCTGCTCGACGTCGTGAAGACACGCTACGGCGACAAGCGGCCGCACGCGGCGACATGGTTCTGGCGCGACGCAGTCCCCTTCGCCGAGCTCGATCGCGGGCGCGCGCTTGTCATCGAAGAGACCGAGCCGTTCAATCTCCAGTACAGCGTCGACGACGGCAGCACGTGGGCCGGCCGCGACTCGGCGATGCTCGGTCTCGGCATGCACGGCGTCCGCTTCGACGCCGCCGACCTCGCCGATCACAAGACCCTTCGGTTCCGACGCGCGGACAACGCCGAACAGGCAATCGCGATCGGTCAATCAGCCACGACCATCTAACCGATGCCGTCTATCCGGCTGTTCGGCGCCGAGAACTACCCGTTCTTCAATTTGCCCGCGGTTCGACCAGCTACGGGTCAGTGCGCCCGGCAGGAATCGAACCTGCGACCTCGCGCTCCGGAGGCGCGCGCTCTATCCCCTGAGCTACGGGCGCAGGGAGGTGCATTGTAGCCTCCTGCGCGTGGACGTTTCCGCGCGGATCGAGACGCTCGAGCTCGCCGAGACGTTCGTCATCTCGCGCGGCGCGCGCGACGAGGAGGAGGTCGTGCAGGTCGAGCTGCTGCACAGCGGCGTGCGCGGCTACGGCGAGGCGGCGCCGATCGATCGCTACGGCGAGTCGGCGGAGTCTGCGCTTGCATACGTCGAGGAGCACGCAGAGCTGCTGGGCGACGATCCGTTCGCACTCGAGGAGATCTTCGCGCGCTTGCCCGAACGCGAGTACGCCGCGCGCGCCGCGTTCGACGCCGCGCTGCACGATCTGCAGGGAAAGCTCGTGGGCCAGCCGGTCTGGCGCCTGCTCGGGCTGCGGCAGGCGGGCCCGCCGACGACGTGGACGATCTGGCTCGGCGATCCCGACGACATGGCGCGGCGTGCCGAGAAGGCAGCCGGCCGGTTCCGTCGCCTCAAGCTGAAGCTCGGCGGGCGCGACGGGCTCGACGTCGAACGGGTGCGCGCGGTGCGCTCAGCCGTCGACGTGCCGCTGCAGGTGGACGTCAACGAGGCGTGGACCGCGGAGGAGGCCCGCGAGGCGCTCGCCGCCCTCGCGGAGCTCGGCGTCGACTACTGCGAGCAGCCGCTGCCGGCGCACGATCCCGACGGACCGATGCTGAAGCAGCAGTCGCCGATGCCGATCTACGTCGACGAGGACTGCCACACGCTCGCCGACGTCGCCGCGTGCGCGGAGCGCGCGCACGGGATCAACGTGAAGCTCGCGAAGTCGGGCGGCATCCGCGAGGCGATGCGCATGGTGTACGCGGCGCGCGCGCTTCGGCTCGGCTGCATGCTCGGCTGCATGATCGAGTCGGGGCTCGGAATCGCGGCAGGCGCGCAGGTGGCGAGCCTCTTCGACCACGTCGATCTCGACGGCAATCTCCTCATCGCGCACGACCCGTGGCCCGGCGTGCAGTTCGTCGACGGCGTGCAGCTTCCCTCCGACCAACCGGGGCTCGGTGTCCACCAAGTACCTGCTGCTCGCTGAAGGCTTCAGCGGCGACACGCACTACGGGAAGACCATGTGGGGCGTCCTGCGCTACCGGCGCGACGACGTCGTCGCGATTCTCGACTCCGAACGCGCCGGTGAGACCGTCGACGGCGTGCCCGTCGTCGGGACGGTCGCGGAGGCACTGCCGCTCTCGCCGAGCACCGCGCTCGTCGGCGTCGCGACGCAGGGAGGACGCTTCCCGCCCGCGTGGATCGACCTGCTGAAGACGTGCATCGTCAACGGCCTGCACATCGAGAACGGGCTGCACGTGTTCGTCGCCGACGACAGCGAGCTCAGCGGGCTTGCGGCACGACACGGCGTCGAGCTGCGCGACCTGCGCCGTCCGCCGCGCGATCTCTCGACCGCGACCGGCGCGAACCTCGACGTGCCGGCGACGATCGTGCTCACTGTCGGCTCGGATTGCGCGATCGGGAAAATGACCGTCTCCCTCGAGCTCGACCTCGAGGCGCGTCGCCGCGGCATCCGCTCCGTCTTCGTCCCCACCGGCCAGACCGGGATCGCGATCGCCGGATGGGGAATCGCCGTCGACGCGGTGGTCGCCGACTTCATCGCCGGGGCGGCGGAACGCCTCGTCGTGGAAGGCTCGGCGCGCGGCGGCGAGCTCCTGTGGGTCGAGGGACAGGGCGCGCTGCAGCACCCGGTGTACTCCGGCGTCACGCTCGGCCTGTACCACGGCAGCGTTCCGCACCTGCTCGTCCTCTGCCACGAATCCGGGCACGACACCATCGAGGGTGCCGGCGGCGGGCCGCATCCGATCTCGCCGCTCGCCGAGCTCGTCGCGCTCCACGAGCGCGCGGCGCTCCCGGCTCGGCCGGCCCGCGTGGCCGCGATCGCCCTCAATACGCGGCGTCTGAGCGAGGAGGAGGCGCGGGCCGCGGTCGCCGCCGCCGAGGCGGAAACCGGCCTCCCGGCCGACGATCCGGTTCGTTTCGGCGCTTCGCGCCTCGTGGACGCCGTCCTCGCACTAGGACCTGCGGGCACATAAATAGGCCGCTTGGGGGATTGCGGCCGGCAGCGGGTCCGGGTTCACTCACGGCTGCGGGGACCCCCGCGCGTGGTCGAGAGAGGGGATATGCGGTGAAGATGCTCCTGGCTGTGGCGTTTGGCGCGCTTGCGCTCGTTTGCACGGGCGTCGCCTCGGCGGCGACGATCGGGTTCTCGGAGGACCAGACGAAGTACTCCGACGACGGCGGCGACCGCCTGTTCACGGAGATGAACAAGGTGCTGCCGACGATGAACCGCGTCACCGTCCTGTGGGACGCATCCCAGCCGACGGTCATCCAGGACCAGACGTTCCTCGATCGCATGATCCCGGTCGCGAAGAAGCACAACATCGAGGTCGTCTTCGCGATCTATCCCTCGAAGCCGTCGCAGGCGCCGACCACGCAGGCCGCGGCCGACTCGTTCTGCGCGTACGCGGTGACGGTGATGAAGCGTTACCCGTACGTCCGCAAGGTCATCATCGGCAACGAGCCGAACCAGCCGCGCTTCTGGCAGCCGATCTGGAATGGGTCGGAGCCGGCGTCGCCGGCGGCGATGGAGGTCGTGCTGGCGAGCTGCTACGACCAGCTGAAGTCGTTCGACTCCTCGCTCGACGTCATCGGCGTCGGTCTCTCTCCTCGCGGCAACGACGACTCGGGCGCCTCGAGCAACGCGTCGATCTCGCCGGTGCGTTGGATTTCCGCGCTCGGCAAGGCGTACGCGTCGAGCGGCCGGACGAAGCCGCTGTTCGACGAGTTCTCGTGGCACTGCTATCCCAACGTCAACACCGACTCGGTGGAGACGGGTTATGCGTGGCCGAACACCGGCTGCGTGAACTCGGCGCGCATCAAGCTCGCGCTCTACGACGCGTTCCACGGGACCGCGCAGCCGCAGCTCGTCGCGTATTCGCCCGACACGACCGGCACCGATCTGTTCGGCAACACGAGCCGGCAATTCATCGACGAGACCGGCTGGCAGGTCGACACCTCGACACTCGCCGGCTACACCGGATCGGAGAACGTGCCCACGGTGAGCGAGGCGCAACAGGCGATCAACTACGAGAAGCTCGTCCATCTCGCGAACTGCGAGCCCACGCTCACCGCGTTCAACATCTTCCACATCATCGACGAGCAGGACCGGGGCGGCATCCAGAGCGGCATCCTCCGGCTCGACTTCAGCGAGCGCCCGTCCGCGACCGACGCGACGAACTCCGTCCAGCACGCGATGCAGACCGACGGTGGCAGCTGCAAGGGCGGCGTGTGGCAGACGCTCGGCACGTTCCTGTACTCGAACACCGCAGTAGCCCCGCTGTACAAGACGTTCCCGTACCAGAATCCGCAGCCGCTCGCGGCGAAGACGATCAGCGGCGGCGGCATCTACGTCGCACTGACGGCTGGCGAGGGCTTTACGTACCAGATCACCTTCAAGAGCGGCTCGAAGACGAAGTCGGCGAGCGGCTCCGCACCGAAGACGACCGCGACGGCGAAGGTGCCTTCCGGCTTCGGCACCGGCACGGCGACGATCGTGCTCACCGCCGAGACCAACCCGCAGCGCCAGAGCACGTTCACGCTCAACCTCGCCTCGGGCCAGATCTCGAGCGGCGGCTCGTCGGGCAACAACTCCGGCTCGAACTCCCTCGCGAAGTGCAAGACGGGGCAGAAGAGCACGAAGAAGAAGCCCTGCAAGAAGTAGCGCAGTAGGAACACAGGGCGCAGGGTCGAACCGTTTTCCCGATGAGGGCACGCTTCGCTGCCGCATGCCTCGTCGCGCTCATCGCGGCGAGCGCAGCGTACGCCGGCAAGCCAGGGCCGGTGAAGCCGGCGAAGCTGCCGACGATCGCCTGGGGCGTCGCCGACGACGCGTCGAAGTACTCCGACGACGGGGGCGCCTGGTTCGATGGGCTGTTGAAGGGGGCGAACCTCACCGAGAACCGCTGGACGCTGTCCTGGGACGCGACGAATCCGACGGCGATCGACGAGCTACCGTTCCTCGTGCGCGCGGCCCCGCAGGCCCAGGCGGCCGGAATCCACG
>DATGEH010000191.1:0-2107 GCA_035310325.1 Gaiellaceae bacterium | reverse complement strand
AAGAGCCGGATCGGCAGCCGCTCGGACAGCGGGCCCGAGAGCGCCGCGGCGACGAACGACACCATGCTCAGCGGCAGGAAGCGCAGGCCGGTGCCGAGCGGCGAGATGCCGAGGATGTTCTGCAGGTAGAGCGTCAGGTAGAGGAACAACGCGAACATCCCGGCGGCGATCGTGAACGCGACGAGGACGCCGCCGGTGAAGGTCGGGATCCGGAACAGCGACAGCTCCAGCATGGGGTGTTCCTGCGCGCGCTCGAGCGCGACGAAGACGACGAGCAGCGCAGCCGAGCCGGCGAAGAGGCCGACGATCTGGCCGCTCGACCAGCCCTCGTCGTTCCCGCGGATCAGCGCGAAGACGAGCAGGAACAGCGCGCCGGTCCAGGTGACGAGGCCGAGCCAGTCGATCGTCGCGTCGAACCGCTGGTGGGCTTCCGGCACGCGCAACAGCGTGACGAGGAGCGTCACGATCCCGACCGGCAGGTTGATGTAGAAGATCCACTGCCAGCCGAGCCCTTGCGTCAGCCCCCCGCCGACGAGCGGGCCGACGGCGACTGCGAAGCCGACCGTGGCGCCCCAGATTCCGAACGCGGTGCCACGCTCGCGGCCCTGGAACTCCTGCGCGATCAGCGCCAGCGAGGTCGCGAACATGATCGCGCCGCCGATTCCCTGCGCACCGCGCGCGAGGTTGAGGAAGAGCGGGCTCGACGCGAGCGCGCAGGTCAGCGACGAGACCGTGAACAGCACGAGCCCGCCCGCGAAGACAAGACGGCGGCCGAGGATGTCGCCGAGCGAGCCCGCCGTCAGCAGCAGCGAGGCGAGCATCAGCGCGTAGGCGTCGATCACCCACTGCAGGTCGGAGAAGCTCGAGTGGAGATCCTTCTGGATGTCCGGAAGGGCCACGTTCACGATCGTGATGTCGAGCAGCAGCATGAACGTCGCCGTGCACGCGGCGAGCAGCGTCCACCACTTCCGATCCATCTCCCCCGCCTTCCCCGTCTCGGCGGTTCTCTACCAGCCGTCCCAGTGCGCCATCGTGTCGAGCGGCTTGCGGCGCGCGGGCTTGAAGTCCGTGCCAATCGTGTAGGCGACCGGAAGCAGCGCGATCTGCATGATCTCGTCGTACGGAATGCCGAGGATCTCCGCCGCCTCGCGCTCGTGGAAGAGGTGGAAGCTCGTCATGCACGTGCCGAGCCCGCGAGAACGCGCGGCGAGCATGAAGCTCCAGGCGGCAGGCGCGATCGTCGTCCAGCGGCCTGCCTGCGCCAGCATGGGCTTGCCGTCGGTCCGTCCCTGGATGCAAGGAATCACGTGAGCCGGCACTTCGTGCAGGTGCTCGTAGAGGTGGAGGACGGAGTCGACGAGCCGCTTGCGTTCGGGCGGCAGGTCGATGTCGCGCAGCGTGGCCGGGTCGTCCGAGCCGAGGTACCGGCGCCCGCCTGCGCGCCACAGCTCGGCGAGGGCTGCGCGTTTGTCGGGATCCGTGACGACGACGAAGTGCCAGTCCTCCTGGTAGCCCGCGGTCGGCGCCTGCTGCGCGAGCCGCAGGCACTCCTCGAGCACCTCTCGCTCGACGGGCCGCTCGAGATCGAGGCGCCGCCGAACGCAGCGCGTCGTCGAGAGCAGCTCGTCGGGTGAGAGGTCGAGGATCATCTACGCTCCGCGCGGGAGCATACGAGGGAAAGGGGAGACATGGCCGTTGTGAAGATCATCGAGCTGGTGGGGAGCTCGAGCGCGAGCTCGGATGACGCAGTCCAGCAGGCGCTCGCCGAGGCGCGGAAGACGCTTCGCAACATCAAGGCGGTCGACGTCGTCTCGACCGGCCTTCGCGGCGACTCGCTCGACGAGTGGCGGGCACACGTGCGGATCGCCTTCCTCGTCGAAGGCGTCGACTAGCGTCAGGCCGCGGCCGCGAGCCCGCCCACGCTCGGATCGGCCCACGACCAGGGCCAATCTTCCGCGCGCTCGCAGAGGCCCGCGCGCACCGGGTTGGTCAGGATGTACTTGACAGTGGCGTCGAAGTGCCGCCGGCCTCGGATCAGCCAGACGTCGTAGCGGGCGCCGAGGAGATGGCCCCGGCGGCGGTAGCGCTTGTTGAAACGCTGCGAGTA
>DATGEH010000190.1:0-3944 GCA_035310325.1 Gaiellaceae bacterium | reverse complement strand
GCCGGGGCAGACGAAGACGACCACCTCGCCCGGTCGGAGCGGAAGCGCACCGGGACGCACCAAGACGACGACGACGACCAGGGCGCGCGGCAAGAGCACGACCAGCAAGGGACATACGAGGACCGCGACAACGACGACGGCGACGACCACGACAACCCGCCGCTCGAAGAAGCCGTAGATGCGTGGAACAGCATCGCTCCGCCGTCTGCGGGTCCCCGCGCACTGGCGTCTGCTCAGCTTCTGCTTTCTCGTCGCGACGGTCGCGATCCTCTTCGAAGGAATCGCCACCCATACGGTCGGCCCGAGCGCCGAGCCGCATGAGGCGTCGGGCGGCCCCGCGCCGCTTGCGCACAGCCGGCCGATTCTGGCCGCGAGCGGCTCGCGGCTCGTGTCGACGCAGCCGCCGCCAGGTCGCCGCGTCGCGCTCACCTTCGACGACGGCCCCGATCCGAACTGGACGCCGAAGATCGCGGCGATCCTGCGTCGCAACGACATCCCGGCGACGTTCTTCGTCATCGGGAGCGAGGCGGCGCGGCATCCGGACATCGTCCGGTTGCTCGTGCGCGAAGGGAACGAGATCGGCAATCACACATACACGCACGTCGCGCTCTCGAACGGGCCTGGGTGGCAACGGCGGCTTCAGCTCGACTTGACCGAGGCGACGATCGCGGGCATCACCGGCCACTACACGCGGCTCGTGCGACCGCCCTACTCGGCGACTCCCGACTCGGTCACGCGCCGGGACGAACGCGATCTTGCCGCGCTCGCCGGCCGCCGCTATCTGATCGTTCTCGCGAACTTCGACTCGGAGGACTGGAGACGCCCGGGCGTCGCGAGGATCGTCCGTGCGGCAAGTCCGCCGGGAACGACAGGCGGAATCGTGATGTTCCACGACGGCGGCGGCAACCGCAGCGAAACCGTGACAGCGTTGACGCAGCTGATTCCGGAGCTGCGCGCGCGCGGATTCCGCTTCGTCACCGTCTCCGAGCTCGCCGGTCTCTCCCAGAGCCAGGTCGAGCCGACGGCTCCCGGGTGGGAGCGACGTCGCGGCGCGGTCTTCGCAGCTGCCGTTCGCTTCGGATTCATTCTCGTTCGTGTGCTCCTGCTGCTCGTCGGCCTGGTCGGGATCCTCTTTGCGATGCGCGTTGTCCTCGTGCTCACTCTCGCGGGCCATCAATTCCGTGCGAAGAAGCGGCGCCCGCCCGTACCTGAGTACCTGCCGCCGGTCGCGGTGATCGTTCCGGCCTACAACGAGTCGGTCGGGATCGAGCGGGCTGTCCGTTCACTCGCTGCCAGCGACTACCCGGACTTCGAGGTCGTCGTCGTGGACGACGGCTCGACCGACAACACCGCGGAGATCGTCGAAGGCCTCGACCTGGAACGAGTTCGGCTTCTGCGCAAGCCGAACGGCGGCAAGGCGTCCGCGCTGAACGCCGGCATCGCCGCCTCGACCGCACCGGTCGTCGTGATGGTCGACGGCGACACCGTCTTCGAGCCCGAGGCGTTGCGCCGGCTCGTACAACCGCTCGGCGATCCGACCGTCGGCGCCGTGTCCGGCAACACGAAGGTCGGTAATCGCCGCGGCATCCTCGGCCGCTGGCAGCACATCGAATATGTCACCGGATTCAACCTCGACCGGCGCATGTACGAAGTGCTCCAGTGCACGCCGACCGTGCCCGGTGCGATCGGCGCATTCCGTCGGGATGCGCTCGATGAGGTCGGCGGTGTCCCAGGAGACACGTTGGCCGAGGACACCGACCTCACGCTCGCAATCGGCCTCACCGGACGACGCATCGTCTACGCCGAGACCGCGCGCGCCTGGACGGAGGCCCCATCGTCCCTCGGGGATCTGTGGCGCCAGCGCTATCGCTGGTCGTACGGAACCATGCAGGCCGTCTGGAAGCACAAGAGCGCGCTGCTCACGCGCGATCCTCGCGAGCGCCGCATCGGCCGCCTCGCGCTGCCGTACATGATCCTGTTCCAGATCGTCCTGCCGATCGCCGCGCCGTTGATCGACGTGTTCGCGTTGTACGGGCTTCTGTTCAGCAACGCCGTGCCCGTGCTCGCGTTCTGGTTCGGCTTCAACGCCTTGCAGCTCCTGCTCGCGACATTCGCGTTCCGGATGGACGGCGAGTCGCTCCGGCCGCTGTGGGCTCTACCTCTGCAGCAGTTCGTCTACCGGCAGCTGATGTACGTCGTGATCATCGAGTCCACGGTGAGCGCGCTCGTCGGTGCGCGGGCGCACTGGCGTCATCTCACCCGCACGGGCGAGATCGAAGTCAAGACCGGCTGATCTCCCGCACGAGCTGCGTCTCGGCGCAGCCAGGGCAGATCGAGTGCGAGAGGGTCATCCGCTCGTCGATGGTCGAGAGCGTCCCGTTCTCCGGCTTGAGCCACTCCTCTCCAATGCGCACACGGTTGCACCAAGCGCACGCAGGTATGAGCTGGCCCGCCTCGTACGCCTCCCAGATCTTGTCGAAAACCTCGTTGCGTTCCACGGTGCCCGCTAGCCGACCACGGCGTGGAGGAGAAAGCCGCAAACGAACCCGAACACCGGGGCAGTTACGAAGACCGGCAGGTACGGCAGCAACTGGGAAGCGAAATCGGTCTGCATCTCTTCGACGACGTTTGTCCATCGCAGTAACGCCGACGCGGTGCCGGGGGAGACGGCCACGGTGGGATTCGGTGGAGGCCACGCAGTTGTCGGCCCCCACCGAGTCATCTACGCGCCTCTTTCTTCTGTGGTGATCGTGCGCCGGCGAGAGCTGCGCCAACCGCGATCAACATCAACCCTGCGCCGAGACCCATGCTTGCCTCCGTGAGAGTCGGCGACGCGCAATTGAGCGTCGCGGATTCCGAGCGGTCATTGGGTGCGGTTGCTCCACCGTTGCTCTTGCTCGTGCGTTGAGTGCCTCCCGGCCCTCTGGGACCCAGCGCGCGAGCCGGTACAGGTGCTCTCCGAGCCACATCTCTGCCGAAGTAAGACCGGCGTAGTCGAGCCAGCGCTCCACGGATTCGACGATGCCGATCACGGCGCCGTCGGATGCGCTCGCCACGCGAACAGCTATCTCCGCGCGATCGCTGAAGAACGAGATTCGCTCGGTGCCATACGTCGTGCTGAGCCGGTCGGCGAGCGCGCTCGCGCTGCCGGCAGCGGGTACAACGATTCGCATCTCCACCACGATCCTCCTCAGCCGATGAATGCTCCGACCCGGTTGCTGAGGGTGGATCTACGCGACGCCGATTCGTTTGGCTATCGCAGTGGTGCGTGCAGGGCCGATCGTTTTGGCCTGCGCAAGGAACCTATCACGTTCACCGTATGACGGTGACCGGGATGCCGGGACCGATCCGGGCGACGAGCCAGCGCATCATCGCGTTTGCAAGTCGTACGCAGCCGTGGGAGACGGCCGTGCCGGGAATCCCGCCAACATTGTCGAGGCCGTGTAGGGCGATCTGTCCGGGACCACCGTCGAACTCCTGCAATACGTCGGAACGGGCGCTCAATGCGAGCGCAAACGGCGCGCCGACATCGGTCGCGCGCAACTGAATCGCTTCTTCGACGAAGAACTGGCCACGCGGTGTCGGTGTCGACGGCTTGCCGACGACCGCTTCCACCGTTCGCACCACTCTGCCGCTCCGGTAGACGATCACCCGGCGTGTCGTGGTGTCGACGACGATGTGCCAGCCAGTCGTCGACGCGAGAGTTCCGCGTCGAACGATCCAGCCCGAAGAGCCGTTCGGACGCCCGGGAAGCCTTACACGCAACCAATCCTTCGTCTCTCCGAGAACGGGAAGGACCGTTCGCTCTCCGGTGAGTGGCCGCCGCGCCTGAACGAGGCGGAGCGGAGTGGAGCTCCGGGACGGCTTCGAGAACGCCTCGTGCGTGCTCAACAGCGCGGCGAGCTTCTGCGTTGGCTGAACGGCCGCCGGTCGCGCGGAGGCAG
>DATGEH010000189.1:0-5784 GCA_035310325.1 Gaiellaceae bacterium | reverse complement strand
CTGCTGAAGCGCGCGGAGACGTATTTCGGACGCGGCGAGATCGTCTCGCGGCAGCCGGACAAGAGCTTCCACCGCACGACGTACGCCGAGCTGATGAAGCGCTCGCGCCAGCTCGGCGCCGCGCTGACGAAGCTCGGCCTCGAGCGGGGCGACCGCGTCGCGACGCTGTGCTGGAATCACGCGCAGCATCACGAGGCGTACTTCGGCATCTCGTGCTCGGGCTTCGTGTTGCACACGCTCAACCTCCGCCTCCATCCGAACGATCTCGCGTACATCGCGACGCACGGCGGCGATCGTGCCGTGATCGTCGACCGCTCGCTCGTCCCGATCCTCGAGCAGTTCAAGGACCGGACGAAGATCGAGCACGTCTTCGTCGTCGAGGACTCGTACGAGGAGCTGCTCGCAAGTGCGTCGCCCGACGAATGGGTCGAGCCCGATCTCGACGAGAACGAGGCAGCGGCCATGTGTTACACGAGCGGAACGACGGGGCTGCCGAAAGGCGTCGTCTACTCGCACCGCTCGACGATCCTGCACACGCTCGGTGTGTGCTCGAACAATCCGTTCGGGCTCGGCACGTCGGTGTACGACACGATCCTGCCGGTGGTGCCCATGTTCCACGCGAATGCGTGGGGCTACCCGTACGTCGCGACGATGCTCGGCGCCAAGCTCGTCTATCCCGGCCCTCACCTCGACCCGCAGAGCCTGCTCGAGGACATGGTGGAGGAGGGCGTGACGTGGGCGGCCGGCGTCCCGACGATCTGGATGGGGATCCAGCAGCTGCTCGACAAGGACCCGGACGCGTGGGATCTGTCGCGGATGAAGGGAATGTTCGTCGGCGGCTCAGCGGTGCCGCGCAAGATGATCGCGGACTACAAGCGGCACGGCGTGACGATCGTCCAGGGCTGGGGCATGACCGAGACCTCCCCCGTGGCATCGACGGCGACCCTGCCGCACGACCTCGCGTACGTCGACGAGGAGATGCAACTCGACCTGAAGGCGACGGCCGGCCTGCCACTCCCGCTCGTCGAGCTGCGCGTGCGCATCGGCGACGAGGATCTCCCGTGGGACGGCGAGGCGATGGGCGAGCTCGAGGTGCGCGGCTCTTGGGTCGCGTCCGCGTACTACGACACGCCCGAGCAGGCCGACCGCTGGACGGACGACGGCTGGTTCAAGACCGGCGACATCGTCTCGATCCATCCGCGCGGCTACATCCAGATCAAGGACCGCTCGAAGGACGTCATCAAGTCGGGCGGCGAGTGGATCTCCTCCGTCGAGCTCGAGAACGCGCTCATGGCGCACCCCGCGATTGCGGAGGCGGCCGTGATCGCGATGCCCGATCCGAAGTGGGACGAGCGTCCGCTCGCGGTCGTCGTCGTGAAGCCGGGTGCGAATGCCACGGCCGAGGAGCTGCGCGACTTCCTCGCGCCGCAGTTCGCGAAGTGGTGGCTGCCCGACCGCTTCGAGTTCATCGACGAGATCCCGAAGACGAGCGTCGGCAAGTTCCGCAAGATCGCCCTGCGCGAGCAGTTCGCGCAGGAACCGGCCCCGACGAGTTGAAAGCGGCGCTGCTGCGCGAGGTCGACGGGCCGTTCGAGCTCGTCGGCCTTCCCGATCCCGACGCCTCCGGCAAGGTCGTCGTGCACGTCCGCGCGGCGGGTGTCAACTTCGCAGACGTGCTCATCCGCCGCGGGCGCTATCCGCAAATGCCGGAGCTGCCGGTCGTGCTCGGCTCGGAGATCGCAGGCGTGCTCGAGGACGGAACACGCGTCATGGCGTTCACTTCGGGAGCCGGCGGCTATGCAGAGCTCGCCGCGGTCGACGGTGCGCAGGTCGTGCCGCTGCCCGACAACGCGAGCTTTGCCGAGGGCGCGTCGTTCCTGCTCACCTTCCTCACCGCGTACATCCCGCTGACTCGGCTCGTGCGCATTCGCCCCGGCGCGAGCGTGCTCGTGCTCGCCGCCGCGGGAGGCGTCGGCACGGCGACGATCCAGGTCGCACGGTCGCTGGGCGCCCGCGTCGTGGCGGCCGCAGGGTCGCCGGAGAAGGTCGACCTCTGCCGCTCGCTCGGCGCCGCGGAGACGTACGTCTACGCCGAGATCCCCGGCGACCTCCGCGTCGACGTCGTCGTCGATCCGGTCGGCGGCGAGCTGTTCGAGCGCGCACTCGGACAGCTCAAGCCGATGGGCACGCTGATCGCGATCGGCTTCGCGGCCGGCGCCTGGCCGGAGATCAGTCCCGCAAACCTCGTTGGCCGCAACGTCGGCGTGCACGGCTTCTACCTCGGCCGGCTCATGCGGCATGCGCCGGAGCTCGTCGGCGAAGCGGTCGGCGAGCTGCTCGGCCTGTGGCAGGCGGGCTCGCTGAAGCCGGTGGTCGGCACCGAGCTTCCCCTCGACGAGGTCGAGCGTGCGCACGAGCTCGTCGAGTCGCGGCGGAGCACCGGCAAGGTCGTGCTCCTGCCGTGAGAGCGCTCATTACCGGCGGGCGTGGCGGCATCGGGGTCGCAATCGCGGCCGCGCTCGGCGACGCGGAGATCGTCGTGCTCGATCTGCCCGAGTTCGACGTCGGCGAGCCTGCCGCGTGGACGGCGCTCGACGGCGAGTTCGACGCCGCGTTCCTCAACGCCGGCATCGTCACCGGCGAGAGCGACGTCGCGGCGCTGACCGACGAGCAGTACCGTCGCGCGCTGCGCGCGAACATCGACGGCGTCGTCCTCGGGACCCGCGAACTCGCCGCGCGGCTCATGCCGAACGGCGGGTCGATCGTCGCGACCGCATCTCTCGCAGGCCTCGTCGCCACGCCGATGGATCCGATCTATGCGCTGACGAAGCACGCAGTCGTCGGCTTCGTGCGCGCGGTCGCTCCGCAACTGCATGGGCGGGGCATCAAGATCAACGCGCTCTGCCCGGGCTTCACCGACACGCCGATCGTCGCGCAGGAGATTCGCGGCGAGCTGCCGGCGCCGCTCATGGAGGCGTCGTTCGTCGCCGAGGCGGCGCTGCGCGCGCTGAACGACGACGAGAGCGGCCGGGCGTGGATCGTGCAACCGAACCGCATCGAGCCGTACCGCTTCCACGGCGTCCCCGGTCCGCGCTGATGGCGAGACGCAGGGCCTGGGGCGCCGATACGCCGCCCGCTCCGCACATCTGGCGCACGCTCGGCTATCGCGGCATCGAGCAGGGCGACGGCCGCTCCGTCATCGAGTGGGACGCGACGCCGGAGTTCTGCTTCCACGCGCCGAGCGGGCCGATCGTGCACGGCGGCATGGTTACGACGCTGCTCGACACTGCGATGGGCGGCGCATGCTGGTCGCTCCTGGAGGACAACGAGAGCTTCCTCACCGCCGACCTGCGCGTCGAGTTCATGCGCTCGGCGCGCCCCGGAACGCTGCGCGCGGACGGCCGGGTGGTGCAGCGGAATCGCCGCATCGCGTTCTGCGAGGCGAACCTCTACGACGACGAGGGGACGTTGCTCGCGTCCTCGCGCTGCACGCAGATCATCCGGCACGAAGCCGACTAGCCTGCAGCCGGCGCGATATTTCGTGCCCGGGAAGGAGGCCGTGATGTTCAGACGCGCGCTCGTCGTCATCGTCGCCGGGCTTGCCATTGCCTTCGCGGTGTCCGCGCAGGCCAGCGCTCCTCGGTTGGGCCGCTGCCGAAGGGCCCCGTGACGACGACTCGTGTGCAGCACGGGCTGCTCTTCGTTTTGGTCGTACCGCGCCCGGCCGCGGGGCTCGCCTGGCGCGGTGCTCGCCCCTCCGATGCGACGATTGCCCGTCCGCTCGGCGAGGGCGAGCTGAAGGGAAACATCGTCTTCGTCTACCGGGCCGGACATGCCGGAACGACGACGGTGGTCTACGCCCTGACAAGAGACGAGGGGCCCAAGGCGTTGAAGGCGCAGTACTTCAAGATCACCGTGTTCTAGCCGGCCCGCCGACACACCTACGATGAAACGGTGAGAAGGCAGACCGCCGTCGCGCTCTACCTGCTCACTCTGGTAGCCGTTGTGGTGGGTGTGGATCTCCTGTTCTTCAGGCACGAGTTCTGGGAGCGGCTGATGGCGAACGTCGGCATCGTCTTCGTGTTCGTGGCCATCTATCTGCGGCTTCGAGCTCGCGGGAGCGCCTAGCAGCGCTGCGCGAGGCTCGCCTTCACCACGGGCCAGTCGTCGTCGATGACCGCGTACCACGCCGAGTCGCGGCGCTCGCCGCCGCGGACGAGCATGTGCTTGCGGAAAACGCCCTCGAACTCGGCGGGCAGCGCCGCGAGAGCGGCGCGGGCGCGCGCGTTCGTCGCGTCCGTCTTGAACTCGACGCGCAGATAGCCCTCGTGCTCGAACGCGTGCTGCATGAGCAGCAGCTTCGCCTCCGTGTTCGCCCCCGTCCCCCACGCCGCCGGGGCGAGCCACGTGTTGCCGATCTCGAGCACGCGGTCGTCCGGCCGGACATTGAGATAGCTCGAGTGCCCGACGAGCTCGCCGTCGAAGTAGTGCGCGAACCCGAGGTCGACCGACTCGAACCATTCGTGAAAGCGCTCGCGGCTCTCGTGGCCGCGCACCCGCATCAACGTCCAGATGCGCTCGTCCTGCGCGATCTCCCACAGCGCATCCTCGTGACGGGCCGCCAGCGGTTCGAGACGGACGCGTCGTCCTTCGAGCGTTACGTGGAGCACGGAAAGGCGGGGTCAGACCCCGTCGGCCGACGGAGCGAAAACGCGACGCGAACGGCTGGGGTCTGACCCCCTACGTGAACCGCCAGGTTCCCCCGTCCTCGAACTCGCGGAGGATGCGGCGCGCGACGACCATCTTGTGCACCTCGTCGGCGCCGTCGTAGATGCGCGCACCGCGCGCCATCCGCCACATGACGGCGAGCGGCGTGTCGTCGGTCATGCCGAGGCCGCCGTGGACCTGCAGCGCCCGGTCGAGCACGTCGGCGAGCACGCGCGCGGCGTAGAACTTGATGAGCGAGATCTCGACGCGCGCCTCATCGCCCTCGTCGAGGCGGTGCGCAGCCTGGAGCGTCATCAGCCGGCACGCCTGGATCTCGGCCGCCGAGTCGGCGATCCAGTTCTGCACCGTCTGCTTGTCGGCGAGCGCTTCGCCGAACGCCTTCCGTTCGAGCGAGTACGAGCACATCAGCTCGAACGCGCGCTGCATCTGGCCGAGCCAGCGCATGACGTGGTGGATCCGCCCCGGCCCGAGCCTCTTCTGCGCGATGCGGAAGCCGTCGCCGCGCTCGCCGAGCAGGTTGTCGGCCGGCACGCGCACGCCCGAATACACGACGTCGCAGTGGGTCGACCAGCCCCGTCCGAGGTGGCCCAGGATCGGCACCGGCTCGATCGTGATTCCCGGCGCGTCGGCCGGGACGACGATCTGCGACATCCGCCGGTGCGGCTCGGCGTCGGGCTCGGTCACTGCCATCACGATCCCGAAGCCCGCGCCCTCGGCGCCTGACGAGAACCACTTGTGCCCGTCGATCACCCACTGATCGCCGTCGAGGCGGGCCGTAGTCCGGAGCCCGGTCGGGTCCGCGCCCGACACGTCCGGCTCGGTCATCGAGAAGAACGAGCGCATGTCCCCGGCGACGAGCGGCGCGAGCCAGCGCTCCTTCTGCTCGTCCGTGCCGAACATGTGCAGGATCTCGCCGTTGCCCGCATCCGGAGCCTGGCAGTTGAAGACGAGCTGCCCCCAGACGCACCGGCCGATCTCCTCGTTCAGATGCGCGTAGGCCAGGAAACCCCGGCCCGTTCCGCCGGCTTCCGGCGGAAGGTGCGGCGCCCAGAGCCC
>DATGEH010000188.1:0-16068 GCA_035310325.1 Gaiellaceae bacterium | reverse complement strand
GATGCCGGCTTCGTGCTCGCCGAGCGGCACGGCGCGCTTGCGGCGGCGCTCTCTCCCCGCCCCGCGCGCGAGCTCCTCGCGGATGACGCGGAGCGGCAGAAACTCGTCGCGCTGGAGGCGGAGGATCGTCTCCAGCCGCTCGACGTCGTCCTCGTCGAACAACCGGTAGCCGCCGCGTGTCCGCTTGGGGGTGAGCAGCCCCTGATCCTCGAGATAGCGGATCTTCGAGATGGAGATGTCGGGGAACTCGGACTTCAGGCTCCGGCACACCGAGCCGATCGTGAGCAGCCGCTCTCTGGTCGAGACGCTGGACATCAGCGCTGAAGGAAGGTCAGCCGGTACTTGCCGATCTGCAGCTCGTCGCCGTCGCTGAGCTGCGCGGTCTCGACGCGCTCGCGGTTGACGAACGTGCCGTTGAGGCTTCCCTGGTCCTCGATCCGCCACTTCCCGCCGTCGTCCACGAGCACTGCATGCTTGCGCGACACCGTCACGTCGTCGAGGAAGATGCCGCAGTCGGGCGAGCGGCCGATCGTCGTGCGCTCGTGCTTCGGCATGAAGGTCTCGCCCGAGCGGCCGCCGCCGGAGCGAACGACGAGCGCGGCTCCTTGCAGGCCGAGGTCATCGAGCGTGTCGAAGGGGTCCGCCCCCTCCTCGGCGCTGAACTGCTGCGTCTGCTCGGCGGGCTCGGGAACGTGCAGCAGCGCCCCGCACTTCGAGCAGTAGCTCGCGGCCTCCGGGTTCTGGAAGCCGCACTCGGGGCAATAAATGTGACTCATTCGAGGTCTCTTGCTCGCGGCGAACGTGCCCGATCGCGCCGGAGCACATTCGCGTCAAACTCGGGCGCGTAGCGCGTCATTCCGTGGGTGGCGCGGCCTTGCCGGCGAGGATCTCCGTCAGCGCGTCGACGTTCACCTCGTCGAGCACGCTGCGGCCTCCACTCTTCTGCAGGCGCGCGACGAGCTCGGCGCGCAGGATGTCGATCTTGCCGTGCAGGATCCGGCGCCGGTACGAAACGTCCTGTTCCTCCTGCGTGTACTCGTCGATGAGCCGCTTCAGCTCGTCGTCCGAGAGCGTTGCGAGATCGGGCACCGGTTCCATCGCAGCCTTTCGCTCGGCCAAAGGGTCAACCTCAAGTTTAGACTAGACGGCGCCGCCGAGTAAATCGGCGGCGCCTCTTCTGGTCGGCGTCGCAAGCGACCGCCTAAGCACGCGCCGCCGTCTCCTCGCCCTGCTCGATCTCCTCGACGACGTGACGCAGCTCGGCGGCGAGCTCCTCGGACACCTCGGTCGTCTCCCCCTCGGCGTACAGGTGCAGGAGCGGCTCGTCGGGGTCCGGCAGCACCTGCGCCCAGCCGCGCTCGTCGAAGACCTTGATGCCGTCGGTGAGATCGAGGTCACGCCCCGAGAGCCGCTCGTTGAGGACGCGCATGACGAGCCCCTTCACCGCCCACGGGCACGCGACCTGCCGGTGGACGAGGGTCGGACGCGGCAACTCGGCGACGATCTCCGAGACCGGCCGCTCCACCGGTGCCAGCAGCTGGAGCAGGTTCGCGAGGCTCGCCACCGCGTCGTAGCCCGGCAGGAACTCCGGGAAGACGTAGCCGCCGCCGACTGCCCCGCCGAACACGACGCCGTCCTCCGCGGCGACCCGCGTGAGGTCGGGCAGCGAGGCCGGTGTGCGGACGATCTCGAGCTCGGAGCCCTCGATGAGGCGGTCGACCTGGCTCGTGACGGTGACCGGGAACGCGAGCTTGCCGCGCTTCCCGTTCGAGCCAATGAGCCGCAGGTAGAGGAGCAGCGCCTGCTCGACCGGGACTTCGTGCGCCTGCTCGTCGACGAGGTAGAGCCGCTCGCCCGCGCGGTCGAAGACCGCGCCGAGATCCGCGCCGACCGCCGGCACGAGCCGCTTCGCCTGCGCGATCGACGCCGCGAGGCCGGTGCCGTCGGGATCGCCCTCGGTCGGAAACGCGTGCGCGGCGACCGCCTCGACGCCGAGTGGGCCGAGCACGAGCGGCAGCACGTACGACGCCGCCGAGTAGCCGTAGTCGACGACGATGCGAAAGCCGCGCGCGCGAATCGCTTCGACGTCGAGCGTCGCGAGCAGATCGCTCGCGTAGCGCTCGCGCACGCGAGCCGGATACGAGATCGTGCCGACTTCGCCGGACGCGACGCGACGCAGCTCGCCGCGCGTCATGTGCTTCTCGACCTCGCGTTGCATCGTCGTGCTGAGATCGATGCCGGGCGGCTCGAAGAACTGGATGCGGATCGCCTCCGGGTCGCTGGGGCTGACCCCGACGTGAAAGCCGCCCGCGTAGTTATCGGTCTTCAGGAGATGCCGCGCGACCGCGGCGGGAATCACGCGGAGGTCGGCGATGCCCACCCCCGTCGACGACAGGCCGGAGATCATCGCGCGCTTGATCATCCGGCAGGCGGGCGTCCCCTCTCGAGATGCGACGACGCGCGCGCCGCGCTTGAGCGCCGTCCCGAACGCCGCCGCCAGCCGGACTGCGACGTCGGGGGTGAGGTCGACGTTGACGAGCCCGGAGACCCCGTCCTTGCCGAAGACGCGCGTGCTCGCGCGCGACTCCCAGATCAGGCTTTCGAAGAGCTGCGATCCGGTCTCGACCTCCTTGTGCGGATAGATCCGTACGTCCGGCATGATCACGCTCTCGGCGCCGATCGTGACCTCGTCTCCGATCGCGACGCCCTGGTGCACGCGCACATGCGAGCGCAGGTCGCACGAACGCCCGACGATCGCGCCTTCGATCACTGTGCTCCGCCCGATGTACGTCGACGTGTCGATGATCGAGCGCGAGATGCGCGCGCGCTCGCGCGCGGTCACGCTCGCGGAGAGAACCGTGTACGGGCCGACCGACGCGTCGGGCGCGACGCGGCAGTAGTTGCCGATGAAGACCGGCCCTTCGAGCGCGCCGAGCTCGTGCAGGTCCACCCCCTCGCCGAGCCAGATGTTCCCGCGGATGCGGATCCCTGGGATCTCGAGCTGCACCTTCTCGTCGAGCGCGTCGAAGTTCGCCTGCCGGAACTGGTCGAGATTCCCGATGTCCTGCCAGTAGCCGTCGAGGACGCAGCCGTAGATCGGCCGGCCCATCTCGAGGAGCAATGGGAAGAGCTCCTTCGCGAAGTCGAACGGCCGGTCGTCCGGCACGTGCTTCAGCACCTCGGGCTCGAGGACGTAGATGCCGGTGTTGATCGTGTCGGAGAAGACCTGGCCCCACGACGGCTTCTCGAGAAAGCGCTCGACGCGGCCTTCGTCGTCGGTGACGACGATGCCGAAGTCGAGCGGATTCGGCACCGACTTGAGCCCGATCGTCACCGAGGCGTTCCGTTCACGGTGGAACTGCACGAGATGAGTGAGGTCGACGTCGCACAGCGCGTCGCCTGAGATGACGAGGAACGTGTCGTCGAGCCGCGCGGTCGCGAGCCGCACCGAGCCCGCCGTTCCGAGCGGCGACTCTTCCACCGAGTAGCTGATGTCCACGCCCAGCGACTCGCCGCTGCCGAAGTACGAGCGGATCGCCTGCGGCAAGAAGGCGACGGTGACGATGACGTCCTCGAAGCCGTGCCGTTTCAGGAGCTCGACGATGTGCTCCATGCACGGCTTGCCGACGATCGGCACCATCGGCTTCGGCTGATTCGAGGTGAGCGGGCGCAGGCGTGTGCCCTCACCGCCCGCCATGACGACGGCCTTCATGATGCAGCCAGTTCTTTCCGGGCGTCGCGCACGTACAACATCGCCGCTGCAACGGCCGCACCGAGGCCGATCCAGAAGAGCCAGATCGGCCAGCGCGTCGCGTCGTGCGTGACGATCCGCAATCCGACTGCGAGGTAGAGCAGCCATGTCGCGCCCTTGCCGAGAGCGTTCACGTCGAGCTCGATCCCGCGTGGCGCGAGCACCCGCCAACCCACGAGCAGGAGGAGGTCGCGGGCGGCGATGACCACAAGCCCCGCCCACGGCAGCCGCCCGTACGCGACGAGGAGGATGACGGCCGCGTCGATCATCAGCCGGTCGGCGAGCGGGTCGGCGATCTTGCCGAAGCGCGACTCGACATGCCAGAGGCGCGCGAGGAAGCCGTCCACCTGGTCCGTCACCCCCGCGACGCAGAAGACCGCGCCTGCCCGCCATGTGTGGGCGTCGCCCGCCTGGATCATGAAGGCGACGAAGATCGGGATGAGCGCCAGCCGCCCGAGCGTGAGCACGTTCGGCAGCCGGGCGAGCGGAGCCTGGACAGCGCGCGTGGCCATCCCGGGCAAGTGTACGGAGTAACTAGTTGCCGGAATGGAAACGGCCGACCCAGTACGCGGTACGCGTCAGGTAGGCCGTCTGCGCAGGAACGCCGGTGAGGCCCCACGCTCCGTCATACGTGTTGTAGCCGTGCCGGGCGACGGCCGGCTCGATCTGCGTCCCTTCCCCCCACTCGTTGAAGCTCGTGATCGTGATCATGTCGGGCTTCGCCTGCAGCGCCGCAGTCCAGAGGTTGTCGTACGTCCGTCCGTTTCGCCGCAGCGTGACCGTCGGCGCTTCGCCGGCGCGGACGCCGTCGTATCCGGGCCCGACGCTGGGGGCGCACAGCAGGTGGACGGCATGCGCCTGTTCGCACAGCCGGATGAACTTCGCTCCCGAGTCGGTGATGAAGTCGTACGTGTAGAAGCCGGTGAATCCTCCCGCCGCCGCGAAGCCGACGAGATCGGTCCCGGCGAAGAGGCGCAGCGAGGTCGGCACTTGCGTGCGGATGGCCGCCCAGTCCGAGGCGGCGAAGTCGCGCGGGTGGTACACGTAGACGTCGCGGATACCGAACGAAGCGAGGTACGTCAGGTCCTGCGTGACGGTCGCCGGGCTTCGTCCCGGATACGGCTCGAGATGAATCGCCGCCTGCAGGTGGTGGCGGCGCAACGAGGTGAGCACGAGCGGTAGCCGTTGGTCCGTCGAAGACCCGCGTCCCCACCATGAGATGACGACCTCGTCGATGCCCGCTGTCGCAATCTCCGCCATCTGCTGTCCGACGACCGTCGCGTCCGCGCTCGAGTACGGACCGATCGCCGGGTAGAAGCGCGAGTACAAGTTGAGCGGCGGCGTGTGCGCATTCTGGTTCCAGTGCACCCAACTGCCGTCATGCTGCGGCGTCCCGTACCAGGGGTAGTAGAAGATTGCGACCGTTCCGGCTTGGGCGAAAGACGGAGCGGCCAGATATAGGGTTATGAGTCCCCCCGCGAAGAGGCGCCGCACGTCCTGCGTATCCTCTCGCGCGTGGCGGACGACTTGCAACTCCCAGGCTTCGTCGACACCCACAGCCATGCGTTCCAGCGGGCGCTCCGCGGCCGGGCGGAGGGAGCCGACTTCTGGGCGTGGCGGGAGCTCATGCTCGAGCTGGCTGCGGGCGTCAGAACCGATTTCCGGGGCGTATACGGCGAGCTGCGGGCCGCCGGCTACACAGCCGTCGGGGAGTTCCACTACCTCGGCCTGGAAGAGGCGCGGGCCGCGGCCGAGGCGGCGGCCGCGACGGGTCTCGAGCTCGTGCTCCTCTACGTCGCGTACGGCCGAGGCGGGATCGAGCGCTTCCGCCAGGACTCGGTCGCCGCGTACATCCGCGAGCTCGAAGAGCTCCGCGCGGCCGGGATGCGAGTCGGCGTCGCCCCCCACTCCGTGCGTGCGTGCCCGCGGGACTGGCTCGAGCAGCTCGGCCGGTACTCGGCGGCTGAGGGATTGCCGCTGCATATCCATGCGGACGAGCAGCCGCGCGAGATCGAGCAATGCCTCGCCGAGCACGGCATGCGCCCCATCGAGCTGCTCGCCGAGTGCGGCTGCCTCGGGTCGCGCACGACGGTCGTGCACGCGACGCATGCCGACGGCGCAGAGCTCGATCTCCTGCGTGAGGCCGGCGCGCGTGTGTGCGTCTGCCCGACGACGGAGTCCAACCTCGGCGACGGCTTCGTCCCCGTCGAGCGTCTCTTGCACCGCGGCATCGGCATCTGCATCGGCTCGGATTCGAACGTCCGCATCGATCCGCTCGAGGAGCTGCGTGAGCTCGACGGGATCGCACGCCGTCAGTCCGGGCGGCGCGACGTCTTCTCCGTCGACGCGCTCCTCTCCATCGGGTCGGACGAAGGTGCGACCGCGCTCGGACTCGATACGTGGCCGGCGATCGAGATCGACACGGCGCATCCGCAGTTGCGCGGCGTCGACGATCCGCTGCGGGCGCTCGTCGCATCGTGCTCGGCCGACGTGATCCGCTGACTACTTGTTGTGGCCCTTGCCCCTGCCGGGATCGATCGGCGCGAGTGGGGCGGCGACGACAGTCGGCGTCGTGACGGTCGGCGTCGTGACAGCCGGCGTGGTCGCGGCTGGCTGATCCTCGTTCTTCCTCTGCTTCCCGTTCCCGCGATCGTCGGGCGGCGTCGGAGTCGTCGTCACCGGAGCGGTGGTCGTGCTCGGCGGCGGGATTGACAGCGTCGCGCTCGTCGGAGTCGTGGTCGCGGGCGCAGGCGCGGGATCTTGGTTCTTCTTTCCTTTGCCGTTCCCATGGTCGTCGGTCTGCTGTGTGGTCGTGCTCGTCGGGGCCGTCGTGGTGGAAGCGGTCGTCGTAGGCCGCGCCGCGGCCGGGTCGCCCCCGTTGTCCTGTGGCTTGCGCTTCTTGTCGTTGCCGTCACCTGCCTGGCTCTTAGGAGACGGAGTGGGAGCGCTTGGAGTGCTCGGCCTGCTCGTCGACTGCGGCGGAGCGTCTTGCTGCTTCGGTACTGCGGGCGCCGGGATGCTCTCCTGCACCGGTTGCGGCGGCGCAGGCACCGGGATCTCCTGCGCGGGCGGCGGCACGACGACAGGCGCGACCAGCGTGACCGGTGGAATCGTCACGTCGTCGTCGGGGTGGGCCTCGCCGCCGAGCATGCCGAACCGGGGCGTCACCGTCACGTGCTGCTCCTTCAAGCTGCGCGAGCCCGTGCGCTGGGAGACGAACAGCGGCTTCGTGGACCGCACGATCGTTTGGGCGGCCAGCGGCGCGACCGACAGCGTCGTCGCCGTGTGCGCGGGCGTGTGCGGGCGCGAGCGAACGATCGTGTGCTGGACCGCACTCGTGGTCACCGAGATGGTCCCCGCGGCGACCGCGAGGGCGACAGCCTTGACGGCCGCGCCGCCGGTCAGCAGCGACTTGAGCGCCGTGACCAGAGAGCCGAGATTGAGCGTGCGCCCGACCTTGCGCTTCAGCTTCTTCTCGTCTGCCGGCTGGTCGAGCGCGCCGGCGAGCGTTCGACGCGCACGGAAGATGAGCATCTCGACGGAGGCCTGCGAGAGCTCGAGCTCCTCGCCGATCTCGCGGTACGACAGCCCCTTCCACTCCCGGAGGAGGATCGCCCGCCGCTGATTCTCGGGCATCCGCTCGAGCGCTTCTTCGAGGCCAATCAGCTCGACTGCGCTCTCGCGGTTCTGTGCGGGAATCGTCTCCTGCAGCATGTCGAAGTCGTTTGGCGTCTCCAGCCGCAGCCGGCGCGCGGAGGACGAGCGCCGCGCAGTGCAGACGTTCTGCGCGATCTTGTAGAGCCAGGCCTGCTCGGCGTGCGTGACGGCGCCGTCCTTGAGGCTGCGGAACGCATTCAAGAACGTCGTCTGGACTGCATCCTCGGCCTCTTCCCGCGAGCGGAGCTGATGGAGGCAGTACGCGTAGATCTGACGCCCATAGCGCTCGTAGAGCTGGTGCGTCGTCGTCGCGGTGGCGTCTGCGTCAGCGCGACCCATGTGCAGTGCGGCGGACAAGCTTTCCTCTCGACCCCTTTGACGGCGTATGGATTGTGCGACTGTGTACCGAGAGATACAAGACACTTTTGGGCGTTTTGCAAGCGGTAATACTGTCCTTATCTCATAGAAACTCACCTCGTCATGCGACGCTCCTGTCCGCGAACTGGTCCTGGAGCTCGCCGACGTATGTCGTCAGGTCACGCTCGCGCTCCGCGATCAACGCCTCGCGGCTTGCGATCGCGCGCTCGCGGTCGTCGAGCACGTCCTCCCGCAGATCGAGGTCGATTCCGAGTCGCGCCTCGCGGACACGGATCGTCTCCTCGAGCTGCCCCAACTCCTCCGAGCGCGTCGCGACGGCAGCCTCGCGCTCGATCATCTTGGCCTCGCGCTCGTGCACGCGCTCTTCGCGCCGCTCGAGCTCGGCGAGCAGAGCGAACGCCTCCTGCGACGCCTGACCGTGGCCCGCCCGCTCGCGCTCGAGCCGCTCGCCGTGCTCGCGCAGACGCTTCTCGCGGGCGGCGAGCGCCGCTTCGCTGTTCGCGAGCATGCGCTCACGCGCGTCGTACCGCTTCTCCAAGGCCGCCTCGTGCGCGACGACCGCGTCCTCTCTCTCTTGGATGCGCGAACGCTCGAGGGCTACCTCGGCGATCGCGGCGTGCGCCGCCTGCTCCCGCTCGCCGGCGGTCTGTTCTCTGCGCATCGTCGCGGCTTCGCGCTTGCGCACCGCCTCCTCGCGGGCCCCGACGCGCGCGTCCTCCTCCTGGCGCCGGACGTCGAGGGCCGCGCGCTCGCGTTTGAGCTCGCGTTCGCGCTCGCCGATCGTCGCAAGCTGCTGCGCGAGATGCGCTGCGGCTTGCGCGCGCTCGTTTCCCGCGGACTCGAGCTCCGTCGATCGCGAGTCGACGTGACGGGCGAGCTCCGCGAGCCTCGCCTCCTCCGCCACGAGCTCCGTGCGCTTGTCCGCGACCTGGCTCTTCTCCGCCTCGAGCTGGTCGAGCTGAATGCGCAGGACGACTTCCCGCTCTTCGGCCTCGGCGCGGGCGGCTTCGATGCGTGCGAACTCTTGCTCCGCCGCGGCCTCCCGGCCGGCGACGTCGCGCGCTGCGGCGAGCTCTCGCTCGTACGCCTCGATCTGATGCTGAAGCGCCTCGCGCAGCCCGCGCTCACGCTGCAGCGATGCTTCGAGCTCTGCGCGGACGGCGTCGACATCCGGAACGTCGTCGACGGGCGCCGCCCTGTCGGTCGGGTCGACGACCTCCAGCTCGACCACGGCCACGTCCGCCGTCTCGTCGACTCCGTTCTTCCGGTCGATCTCGGCGCGCAGCCCGCTGCCGAACCCCTTTTCGGTCTCGTACGTCACTTCAGGTAGTGGGTCAGTTGCAGGAGCGCCGGCGCGAGGATCACGAGGAACATCGACGGGAAGATGAAGATCGCCGTCGGGAACAGCATCTTGATCGGGGCCTTCATCGCCTTCTCCTCCGCGGCCGACTGCCGGCGGAGGCGCGAGTCGGCTGCCTGCACGCGGAGGATCCGGCCGAGCGAAATGCCAAGCTGGTCGGCCTGCACAACCGACCGAACGAACGACGCGACCTCGGGCGCGGGCACACGCTCGGCCATCTTCTTCAGCGCGTCGTGACGCCTCTCGCCGATGCGCATCTCACCGAGCGTGAGTGAGAACTCGTCCACGAGCGCCCCACTCATGTGCTCGGTGAGCTTCGCGATCGCACCGTCGAGACCGAGACCCGCTTCGACAGAGACCGCAAGTAGATCGAGCGTGTCGGGCAGTTCGGCGCGAATGCGCTCTCGACGCTCACGTGTGCGGACCGAGAGCATCGTGTCCGGAAGCACGAAGCCGATCGCGGCGAGCAGCGGCGCGAGCACGATGCCGAGCACGGCGGTGCCGGCAATGCCGAAGAGCACTGCGAGGAAGACGCCGGCCAGCGCAAAGCCCGCCTTTAGCGCGAGGAATTGCGTCGCCGACACCCGCCCGGAGAGACCGGCGGCGATGAGCCGATGGCCGATGGACTCGACCGACGCCTTCGGATTGACGCGCAAGGCGACTGCAGCGAGGCGCTTGACCGCCGGAGCCAGGACCCGCTCGCTGAAGCGTCCGACGTCGTCAATGGCCTTCGCCCGGTGGATGTGCCCGTACGCAGCCGCGCGCCTGAGCGCGAGGCGGCGCCGCCGCTGCGGCTGAGTCGCCACCTCAGCCACGAGGAAGGAAGCGAGCCCGAACATGAGTGCGGCAAGCAGCAGCATCCGTTCAGCCCTTGAACGAGACGATTCGCTTGAGGATGACCGAGCCGGTCGCGAGCATGACCATTCCCGCTCCGACGAGCTCGTGTCCGAGCGCCGTGGTCCACAGCGGTCGCATGTACGACTGGTTCAGCACGGTCACGGCTAGCGCGATGACGAACGGAAGGCCGATTAGGACGTATGCCGAGAGCCGCCCAGTCGCGGTGAGGCTCCGGACCTTCCGCGCGAACTGCTGCCGCTGGCGGACCGTGTCGGCGACCATGTCGAAGAGCCCTGCGAGCGAGCCGCCGATCTGCCGCTGAATGGTGACGGCATTCAGGACGAACGTCAGGTTCTTCGAGCCGATGCGCGTACTCATCTCCGCCAGCGCCTCGTCCATCGGGCGGCCGAGGCGCGTCTCGGTGAGAACGCGCTTGAACTCCTTGGCGGCGGGCTCGGCGCCCTCGTCGACGACGGCCTGCAGCGCATGCCGGAACGAATGCCCCGCCTTGAGCGATGCGGCGATGGTGATGAGGATGTCCGGCAGCTGGTTGTCGAAGGCCTTGATCCGCTTAGCGGCCTTCATGGACGCCCACACGATCGGTGCAGCGCCGCCGACCAGCATGAGAGCGAAGACGAGGACTGCAGGCACGCCGGCGGCAGTGCCAAGCAACCCAAGGATTACGGCGATCCCGATGCACGCGTAGAGGAGCTCGGCGGCGAGCAGCGGCAGATCCGCACGCGTGATCAACCCCTGCAGCGCCTTGAACTGCTTCACGTTTGCGAACGCCTGCTCGGTGGCGGCGAAGATCCGCTGGAGCGCAGCGCGGCCGGCGCCGCGGCCGCGCTTCCTCCGGCGGCGCTGCGACGGGCCGAGATGCGGCTCGAGGCGCGCAGCGAGCCAGTTGCCGCCGCGCGCGGCGATCACGAAGGCGGATGCGAGCAACAAGAGGAGCCCGACGACGAGTGCGAGCACGACGGGCGTCACGTTCGACCGCCACGCGGACGCCGGCAGAACGGACGCTGCCGGGGCCGACGGCTGAGTGGAAACGCCGAGCTTCGGGACCGCGATCTCTCGTGTCGCGCTGCCGAGGCCCGCGATGGACGCCGTCACTCGCAGCTGATCGCCGGGACGAGCAGAGGTCGGATAGCGCAGCTGCCACGTGCGGGAGAGCGTCTGGCTGATCGACGCGTACAGGCTCGCCAGCTGGGCAGTCGACGAAACCTGCCGGTACTCGCCCCCGGTCCGCGCCGCGAGCTCACGTAGCGGGTCCGGTGTGAACGACGGTCCGGCGATGCCGACCGTGTAGACCGCCGCGCGCGCCGACTGCGCCGCCGCCACGGCCTGCTCGAACGAGGCGGAGCTCGACACGTCCTGGCCGTCGGTGACGACGAGGATCACGTGGCCGGGCGAGTCCTCGCGCGCCAGCCCACGGGCCGCGACGACGATCGCATCCCACAATGCCGTCCCGCTCCGACGGTCGACGTCGAGCTGTCGCAGCGCGACATCGGCATCGATCGTGGAACTCGAGAAACGCGTGAGTGCGAGGGCACTTCGCCCGAAGGCGACGACCTCGATGCGGTCGGCCGTACCCTTGGCTGCGACGAATGCGCGCGCGGCCGCGATCGCATCGCCGATCGGCACGCCGGCCATCGACTGCGACCGGTCGACGGCGAGGACGACGCTCTTCGCCCGCCCGAGATTCGCCGCGTGCACGCCGAACACGGGCCCACCGTTCTCGGTGAGGCCGGGAACAGCGCTGTTGGACGGTGCGACGACGGTTATGCGCACCTCTGGATACGCACTCGTGTCCACGCCGGCGATGCGGATGTTCGCCGCGCCGAATGCAGGCGCCGCAAACGCAAGAGCGGCGGCCGCGAGCGCGAGAAGCACACGGCTCACTGAGCGCCTCGGTATCCGTTCACTGAGAACGCCGCCCGGACGTCGCTGTCGCCCTCGGCAAAGAAGCCGGGCGGCAGGACGACGTTGTTGGCCGCGAGCTTCTCGAGGAAGTGCGGCTTCAGTCCCGTCGCGCAGAGCGGAGTCAGCAGCTTGCGCGCCCGCGCCGCGTCGTCTTCGTTCGGCGCCGACGCGACGAAGATGTCCTGGAGCGTGATGACGTCCGACTCCATGCCGACCACCTCGGAGATGTGGCTGATCCGGCGGGAGCCGTCGACGAGCCGCTGAATCTGCACGAGCAGGTCGAACGCGCTCGCGATCTGCTCACGAATCGCGCGATGCGGTAGCTCGACGCCCGCAGTGAGGACGAGCGTCTCGAGACGGGCGAGCGCGTCACGCGGCGAGTTCGCGTGGATCGTCGTGAGCGATCCCTCGTGGCCCGTGTTCATCGCCTGCAACATGTCGAGCGTCTCGGGCCCGCGCACCTCGCCGACGATGATCCGGTCGGGGCGCATGCGCAGCGCGTTGCGTACGAGCTCTCGGATCTTCACCTCGCCGCTCCCTTCGATATTCGGCGGCCGTGCCTCGAGCGTGATGACGTGCTCCTGCTGCAGCTGAAGCTCGGCCGCATCCTCGATCGTCACGATCCGTTCGTCGCCCGGGATGAAGGCGGAGATCGCGTTCAGCGTCGTCGTCTTGCCCGTGCCCGTGCCGCCGGAGATGAGGACGTTGAGCTTGCCCTTCACGCAGGCGCCGAAAAACTGCGCGGCGCGTGCCGAGACCGTTCCGAACGAGATCAGGTCGTTGATCGTGTACGGGTCGCGCGAGAACTTCCGGATCGTCAGCGTCGGTCCCGTCAGCGCAAGCGGCGGGATGATCGCGTTCACGCGGCTGCCGTCGGGAAGGCGGGCATCGACCATCGGCGACGCCTCGTCGACGCGCCGCCCGACCTGCGAGACGATCTTGTCGATGATGCGCATGATGTGCGCGTCGTCGACGAATCGCGCCCCCGCTCTTTCGATCCTCCCCGCGCGCTCGACGTAGACGTGATCGGGCCCGTTGACCATGACCTCCGTGACGCTCTCGTCGCCGAGGAACGGCTCGAGCGGTCCGTAGCCGAGGATGTCGTCCGTCAGCTGGCGAACGAGCTCGCGGCGCTCCTCCCGCGTCAACGGCGTGCCGTCGACGGCCAGCTCCTCCGTGACGGCGCGGTAGACACGGTCGCCGAGATCGGCGGGGTCCTCCTTGAAGAGCTCGGGGCCGAGCTTCGCGATGCACGCGTGGTGGACCTTCGCCTTCAGCTCGGCGTACGGATCGACACGGCCGTTCTCCGTCGAGCCCGTCTCCGCGACGTGAACGCCGTCGACCGTCTTCGCGAGGCGATCGTGCAGTCCCACGTCAGGCCTTCGCGAAGGAGAGCATGCGCCGGCGTGAGCCCGGCCTGCGTGCCGCCGTCGGTGGGTTGACCTGCTTCGCCATGGCGGCGAGCGCGCGCGAGAACTCGCATCGGGGCTCCGCGAGCACGACCGGCTCGCCCCGGTTGACGCAGATCTGCACAGCACGGTCGGTCGGCAGCTCGTGGCCGATCTTCACCTTCAGGCCCGCCTCTACCTCGCGTGTCTTCAGCCCGACGTTCGCGCTTGCGCGGTTCATTACATAGCGGATGCGCGACGAGGGGAACGACAGCAGCTCGAGCGTCTGCAGCGCGAGCCGGACGTTCTTGAGCGTCGGCACGTCGAGACCGCAGAGGACGAGAAGCTCGTCCGTCCGATCGAGCGTCGCGAGCATCGGCCCGTGGAAGAATGGCGACGTGTCGACGACGATGACGTCGTACGACGCGCGTGCAACCTCGAGCAGCCCGGTCACCTTGCTCTCGATCACGAGCTCGGCGTCCTCAGGCCGCATCGGCGCGGCGAGCACGTCGATGCCCGACTGATGCTTCGTGACGTAACCGGCGAGCTTCTCGGAGTCGAGCTCTCCCGGCGCGACGACGAGGTCGTAGATCGTCTTCTCCGGCTCCATCCCGAGGACGATTGCCGCGTCGCCGAACTGGAGGTCGAGGTCGAGCAGGAGCGTTCGCTTGCCCTCCCGCTTCGCCATGAGCGCTGCGAGGTTCGTGGACACGACCGTCTTACCGGTCCCGCCCTTCGGCGAGAAGACCGTCACGACTTTGCCGTGATGCGCACTCGTCTGCAGCTGGCGCCGCACGTGCGACGCCTTGCGAATCGCGAACACGACGTTGTGTAGGAGCTGCGGCAGGAGGACGACATCGGCAACGTCGAGCTCGAGCGCCTGCTCGAGCATTCTCGCCGCCTCTCCCCCAGATGCCACGAGGATGATTGGCGCGCGGGTCTGCTCCCGGATCGCGGCGATCTCGGTCGCCGGGAACTCCGCCGCGCGCGTCGCGTGCAGCACACACTCGAGGTGTCCGCCGGCGAGCGCGCTCGCCGCCGCGGCGACGTGCTCGCTCTCGCCGACCGACTCGATTTCGTCGTGCTCGGCGAGCGCCCGCCTGAGAGCCTCGAAGCCCTCGCAGTCGCCGGTGAAGTAGACCCGGATGGTGTCGCTCATCGGACTCCCTCCTTCAGGATCGAGTCGAGCGTCTCGATCCGCTCGCTGCTGTCGGAGGCATCGACCACCGGCCGGAGCTCCAGCGTCCAGTCGGCGTTCTTCAGCACGAAGAACAGCCGCTGCACCTGCGTGTCGGTGACCGCGAGGATCACCGAGGTCGTCCCGCCGGGCGAGACCTTCGCAACCGTCGAGTCCTCCGGCCCGGTGAGCACGGTCAGGTCGCGCAGGACGATGCGCGTCGCGTTGACCGCGCTGTTGGCAGCGAGGCGGAGATTCGCGACGAGGTCGACGTGGTCGCCGGCGTGGAGCGTTCCGGAGAGCAGTTGGTTCGGATCGCCGGAGACCTGGACGGCGCGCATCGTGCCCTTCAGCTGCGCACGAATCCCCTGGGCGGCGACGTCGGTGAAGCGGCGCATGGTCACCTGCTCGCCGGCGAAGATCGGAGTGGCCAGGACGAGGTTGTCGATCTGATCCGGCGCCGAGATCGCTCCCGGCACGACGTCACGCCGCTGCACGGTCTCCACCTTGAGGTCGTGCTGCTTCACGAGGTCGGCGCCGGCGACACCGGCGGGCGAGTCGTGCGCGGCGACGTACACCTGGACGCTCGCGTTGCTGTGCTGGACGGATCGCTTGTAGTTCGTGACATAGAGGAGCGTCACCAGCATCGCCACGAGCGCCAGCCCGATCGCGACGACGAGATTTCGGATGCGATAGGTCATGACCAGTCCTTCAGTTGACGAGGGAGACGCTGTAAACCCCGAAGTCGGGGAGATGGTGGTTGGACGAGCTCTGCAGGCCCTTCCAGATGACGCGCGTGAAGTAGCCCCTCAGCCAGCCCGTGTTGCCGTGCGTGTCGTCGCTGAACTCGTCGAGATGGAACGCGACCCAGCCGATGACGTTGTATTGCGCGTTCTGTCCGCCGCCGGACAGCGTGTCGTAGACGGGGAACAGGAGCTCGGTGTCGAGGCGCGCCGAGAGCGCGGCGTACATGTCGTCCGAGTTGAACTTCGCACCTGGATCCGAGGCGTAAGAGCCGAGCGGCAGGTAGCCGTCGAATCCGCTCTGAACCCAGCTCGCGAGGTTGGGCACGCCGTTGTTCGCCGACGGGTCGAGGTTGACGAGGCCGAACGCGCCCGGCGCACCGTCCTTTCCGAGCGGGAGCGTCGTCTCGCTGTGGAAGCACGGGCAGCCGGGGCCGGAGAGGTCGGGCTGGAGCTTGTTGACGACGATCGGCGCCGCACCCCATACCTGCTCCGGGACGCCGGCGCGGGCGGCGGCGGTCGCATGCACCGGGACGGAGGCGATCGAGAAGAGCTGCGCGAAGAAGCTCGGCGCGGTCCGGTTCACGCGGACGAGCACCGTGTCGTGCGGTTCGTAGTCGCTGCGGAAGTCGATGCTCGCCGCTGCGACGCCGCCGTTGGCAAGCGCGTACCGCTGCGCAAGCGTCGTCGCCTGCGCCGTGTCGGTGGGAAGCGCCTGCGCGCCTGCGAGCGCCGATTCGTCTGCAGTCGCCTGCGCCTGGCGCTGCTCGCGATACCACGCCCCCACGTCGAGTGTCAGCGCAGTCGCCGCGAGCAGGACGACGAGGAACAAGATGCTGATCACGAGCGCCTGG
>DATGEH010000187.1:0-7891 GCA_035310325.1 Gaiellaceae bacterium | reverse complement strand
ACGCGTACTGCTCCAGATCAAGCTCGCAGAGTCGAAGCGCGCGCTCGTGCAGCGCCTGCACGCGCGCACAGGAACCGTTGCCTCCGGCACGACCGCGCGCATCGCGCTCGTCCTCAGCACTGAGAAGTCGATCGTCCCGGTCGTCCACCACCGCGGCCGGCTGGGCCGGATGCTGCACGGCGCCGTCGGGTTCCTAGGCCTCGAGGGGACGATCGTGCTCTACGCGCTCGTGGTGCTCAGCCCGCTCGCACTCGTCGCCGCGCTCCTCTGGGGGCTGCGCGAGGCAAAGCGGCGCCGCGACGAGCGCCTTGTGATGGAATAGCCGCCGTGCTGCTCGCGGGCCTCACGACCGGCCACAAGGTCGGACTCGGCGTCGTCGGCCTGGTGTTCATCGCGTTCGCGCTCACGTCGTCGTTCCTCGCGCCGCGCAAGCGCTCGGACTTCCCCGGCAAGAACGGCCTCAGCGTGTTCGCGCTCGCCTCGGTCGTCCTCTTCGTCTCGATGCTGACGGCGGTCATCGTCTTCGGCGTCGAGAAGAGCGAGGCGAAGGCGGGCGGCGCGCGGGCCGCGGCGAAGACGATCGCGGTGCAGGAGAAGGAGTGGAAGGTCATTCCCGCGACGAGCACCGTCGCGCACGGAGCCATCGCGTTCGCCGTGAAGAACGTCGGCAAGATCCAGCACGACCTCGCGATTCAGGGCAGCTCGAGCAAGACGGCGCTCATCTCGCCCGGGCAGAGCGCGACCCTCACCGTGACGCTGAAACCGGGGACGTACACGCTGTACTGCAGCGTTCCGGGCCACCGCCAGCTCGGCATGGTCGCCAAGCTGACGGTGACCTGACGTCGCACTGAGCGGAGAGGGCGGGATTTGAACCCGCGACGCACCTTGCAGTACGTACGCGATTTCCAGTCGCGCTCCTTAGACCACTCGGACACCTCTCCTGGTGGTGCAACCTAAACGGAGGGGGAGGGATTTGAACCCTCGATCCGCCTAACGACGGATAACGGTTTTCGAGACCGCCGCATTCGACCGCTCTGCCACCCCTCCGAGGCGGAGAAGGAGGGATTCGAACCCTCGATGGAGCCATTCAGCCCCATAACGCCTTAGCAGGGCGCCGCCTTCAGCCACTCGGCCACTTCTCCGGAGCGCTACAGGGTATCGGTCAATCGTGGACGCGGGCGATCAGCTCGCCGCGCCGCACGACCTTCACCGCCGTGCCCGAGAGGCGCACGTCGTAGCCGGCCTCCTTCGGGAAGAGCACCTTGTCGCCGGGGGCAAGACCCTCGGCGTCGGCGCCCACCGCGGTGACGATGCCGCTTCGGCACGGCGAGTCCGCGCTCGCGGGAATGATGAGGCCCGCGCGCGTCTCCGCCTCCTCGTCCGACGGCTCGATGACGACGAAGTCGTCGAGCGGCTCGAGCGAGAAGCGCAGCGGCCGGGGATCTTCCAGCACGCGAATCACGATACTCCCGGGATGGCGTCTCCGTTCGTCGAGCTCGAGATCGGCGGCCGCACGGTCAGGGTGACGAACCCGGACAAGATCTTCTTCCGCACGCGCGGCGAGACGAAGCTCGATCTCGTCAATCACTATCTGACGGTCGCGGACGGGATCGTGCGCGCGCTCTACGAGCGTCCCACGCAGCTGAAGCGCCATCCCGACGGCGCCGAGGGCGAGGCGATCTACCAGAAGCGCGTGCCCGAGAAGCGGCCGGAGTGGATCGAGACCGCAACCGTCACGTTTCCGTCGGGACGCACGGCCGACGAGCTGTGCGTGACGGAGATCGCGCAGGTCGCATGGGCGGCGAACCTCGGCACGCTCGACTTCCATCCCTGGCCGTCGCGCCGCAGCGACGTCGAGCACCCCGACGAGCTGCGCATCGACGTCGATCCGCAACCCGGGACGACGTTCGCGGACGCGAAGAAGGTGGCGGCTGTCGTGCACGAGACCCTCGACGAGCTCGGCTGGATCGCATGGCCGAAGACGTCCGGCAACCGCGGCATCCACATCGCATGTCGCATCGAGCCGAAGTGGGGTTTCAAGGAAGTGCGCCGCTGCGCGCTCGCGTTTGCGCGCGAGGTTGAGCACCGCGCACCGGATCTCGTCACGACCGCGTGGTGGAAGGAGGAGCGCGGCGAGAAGGTGTTCATCGACTACAACCAGAACGCGCGCGATCGCACGATCGCGTCCGCGTATTCCGTGCGCGCGCGGCCCGACGCGACCGTATCCGCGCCGTTTCGCTGGGACGAGCTCGACGACATCGAGACGGAGGACTTCACGATCGCGACCATGCCGGCGCGCTTCGCCGATCTGGGCGACGTGCAGGCGGGCATCGACGGCACCGTCAACGACCTCCATGCGCTGCTCGAGTGGGTCGAGCGCGAGGAGGCCCAGGGAGTCGGCGAGGCGCCCTACCCGCCGAATTTCCCGAAGATGCCGGGCGAGCCGAAGCGCGTCCAGCCGTCGCGGGCGAAGAAGGAGCCTTCCACCTAGAGGCGGAATGTTGCTCGTGGGCGGCTTCCTGCCGGGAAGCCCGAAGAAGTGGAACGCCTCGACTGCAGACGTGCAGTCGTACCTGCAGGGCAAGCACAAGGAGCTGCTCGTCGGCGGAATCCTGTTCGGCGTCGGCTACGTGCTCTTCCTGTGGTTCATCGCGAGCTTCGCCGGCATGTTCCGCGACGCGGGCCAGGGTCGCCTCGCGACGATCGTCTATGGGGCGGGCGTCGCGACGGTCGCGATCGCCGCCGTCGGCGACGGCGTCAGCGTCGGCCTCACGAAGGTGGCGTACTCGGCCGATGCGCACACGCTGCAGACGCTGTACGGCATCTCGAACTTCTTCTACGGCCGCCTGCTGTGGACCGCGGCCGCGCTCGCGCTCGCGACGTGGCTCGCGACGAAGCGGAGCAGGGCGCTGCCTGACTGGTACGCCTGGCTGTCGCTTCTCGCCGCAGCGCTCTTCGTGCTCGGAGGCGTCGCGCTCAAGAACAACGGGTTCTTCTCGATCACCGGCGGGATGGGCTTCGTCGCCTTCATCGCGCTGATCGTGTGGGTCGCGCTCTCGAGCGTTCTGCTCGTCAGGAAGACCTGAGGAGATCTTCCACTGCGAGGTCGTCCGGCCTTCGGGCCGGACGCACCTCGCGCCACGTGCACTGGTCGGGATCCTTGTCCGGCCGGAAGCGGATGAGGCGCGTGCCGTGCCGGAAGCGGTGCTTCTCGAGCTTGTCGTAGCGCACCTCGACGACGAGCTTCGGCCTCAGCGCCTCCTCTTCCAGCCCGTTCGTGCCCCAGCGGTTCGGCTCCGAGAAGCGACGGTCGCTCTTCGCGTCGAGCAGCGGGAGGACGAGCGACGCGATCTCGTCGTGCTTCTTCGCCGCGACCGCGCACGAGCCGACGTAGTCGAGACCCGTCGTCGGCGTAGAGGCCGAGTAGCAGCGTCGCGATCGTCTTGCGCCCGCCTGCCTTCCAGCGCAGCCCGGCGACGACGCAGTCCGCGGTTTTGTGCGGCTTCACCTTGACGACGCCGTCGCGCGAGCCCGGGAGGTACGGGAGGCCGAGACGTTTCGCGATCACGCCGTCGAAGCCGGCGGCCTGGAGCGTTTGCAGCCAGTCGCGCCCTTGCTCGACGTCGTCGGAGAAGGGGGAGAGCTCGATTCCGTCCGCGACCTTCTCGAGCTCGGCGCGCCGCTTCTCGATCGGCCGCTCGTGCACGGCCTTGCCCTTCCAGAGCAGAAGGTCGAATGCGACGAACGTCGCCGGGATCTCGGCAGAGAGCTTGCGCACACGGCTCTCCGCCGGATGGAGGCGCATCTGCATCGCGTCGAAGTCGAGCGCGCCGCCGCGCGAGATGACGATCTCGCCGTCGAGCGCCGAGTGCGGCGGCAGCAGGTCGCCGACTTCGCGCAGCTCGGGGAAGTAGCGCAGCAGCGGCCGGCCGTTGCGCGACCACAGCGCGAGCTCGCCGCCGTCGTTCTCCAGCACGCCGCGGAAGCCGTCCCACTTCGGCTCGTACCGCCACCCGTCGCCGACGGGCAGCTCGGAGACGAGCTCGGCCTCCATGGGCGGAAACGGGACGTTCGGGCCGGGCGCGTCGGGCACGTCGCGAGCCTAGCTTCGCGCAGGTTTCGGTAGACGGGGACAGTCCCCGTTTACGGAGTCGTGACGCTTCGCCCGGCTACTTCAGCCAGGGGGAGAGGAAGCCTTCGATCTCGTGGCAGCCGCGCGGACGCTCGAGCCGCGCGCGAACGACCTTGTTCTCGACGACGACGAGCGTCGGCAGCGTGTCGACCTCGAAGCGCTCGACGAGATCGGGCCGCTGCTCGCGGTCGACGCGATACATCTTGAACGTGCCGTGGTTGCGCCGGCGCTGCAGGACCTGCGCGAGGAAGCCTTCCGCCCGCCGGCACGAACCCGACACAGACGAGTAGAAGAAGACCAGGCCAGGCTTCGCGGCGGTTGTTGCTAATGCTGACATCTGCGGGGTGCGATCTTCTTCCCGCGCCGGAAGGCGTCAAAACCTCCGCAACCCTAGAGGTAGAGCTGCGTCTAAGGTCGCAGGGTGAGGAGGGTTGCAGTCACGGGGCTCGGCGCGGTGACGCCGATCGGAAACGACGCGCCGTCGACATGGCGCGCCGCGCTCGCCGGCGAGAGCGGCGTCGACTGGATTCGCGCTTTCGACCCGAGCGAGTTTCCGGTGCGCATTGCCGCCGAGGTGAAGGATTTCGACTCGGCTGCGGCCGGCGACCGGCGCGAGCTGCGCAACCTCGACCGCAACGTCGTCCTCGCGCTCGCGGCCGGACGGGAAGCAGTCGCCGACGCGGCGCTCGACGGCGCGTACGACGCAGGCCGCGTCGGGATCCTCTTCGGGACGGCGATCGGCGGCTTCCTCGGGATCATGGAGCAGGCCGAGGTGTTGCGCACACGCGGGCCGTCGCGCGTCATGCCGACGTTCATTCCGAGCGTGCTTCCGGATGCGGCGAGCGGACAGCTTGCGATCTCGCTCGGCTTTCGCGGCCCGAACTATGCGCCCGTGTCCGCCTGCGCGACCGGGTCGCACGCGGTCGGCGAGGCGGCGGAGCTCATCAAGCGCGGGGACGCCGACGCCGTTCTTGCCGGCGGCGCCGAGGCGTGCATCCATCCGTTGATCCTCGCCGGCTTCTGCGCAATGCGCGGCCTGGTCGCCGAGGAGGAGGATCCGCGACTGGCATCGCGGCCGTTCGACGCGACGCGCGCGGGGTTCGTCATGGGCGAGGGGGCATGCGTGCTCGTGCTCGAGGATCTGGACGCCGCGCGTGCCCGCGGTGCGCGCGTGTATGCAGAGATTCTCGGCTACGGCGCGTCGAACGACGCGCATCACATGGCGCAGCCGGATCCCGACTCCGTCGGAGTGAAGGAGATGATGCTGCGCGCGTTCGCCCGCAGTGGGATCACGCCCGAACAGGTCGGCTACATCAACGCGCACGGCACGTCGACGCCGCTCGGCGATCTCGCCGAGACGAAGGCGATCAAGGAAGTGTTCGGCGACCATGCGTACTCGCTCGCGGTGTCGTCGACGAAATCGGTGACCGGCCACTGCTTCGGAGCCGCAGGCGCGATCGAGGCGATGATGAGCGTCCTCGCGATCCACGACGGCGTGCTTCCGCCGACGATCAACTACAACCATCCCGATCCCGAGTGCGATCTCGACTACGTGCCGAACGAGCAGCGCACAGCCCGCGTCGATGTGGCATTGTCGAACGCGATGGGTCTCGGGGGACACAACGGCTGCGTGCTCGTGGGGAGGGTCGAATGAAACGCGTGCTCCTCGTGCGTCGCTGGCAAGGGAGGCAAGCGAGCGACGCGAAGGGCAGTACATCGGGTACGACCGAGCGTCGCGAGCGCAGCATCCTGCCGCCAGCGGCGCAAGGCGTCGGCGAAGCCGGGCTTCGCCCGGCGGAAGCCGACGCCGGCGAGGAGTGCGCGTGAGCTTCGTGGTGGACGAAGCAGTCGAGCGGTATGCGGAGGAACATTCGACTCCGGCGGCAGAGCTGTTCACACGCCTCGCGGCGGAGACGCGCGAGTCGCAGACCGCACCGCAGATGATGGTCGGCCAGCTCGAGGGCGCGTTCCTGTCCTTCGTGGTCTATCTCGCGAAGCCGAAGCTCGTGCTCGAGCTCGGGACGTTCACGGGCTGGTCGTCGACTGCAATGGCCGGCGCGCTCCCGCCCGGCGGCAAGATCGTCACCTGCGACATGAACGAGGAGACGAGCGCGATCGCGCGCCGCTATGCGGAGGAGGCGGGTGTCGCCGATCGCATCGAGTACATGCTCGGCCCCGGCCTGGAGTCGATCGCGAAGCTCGACGGGCCGTTCGATCTCGTCTTCATCGACGCCGACAAGCCCGGCTACATCGACTACTACGAGGCCGTGTTGCCGAAGCTCGCCGACGGCGGCGTGATCATGGCCGACAACACGCTCTCGTCCGGCCGCGTGCTCGATCCCGCCGGCAACGAGATGGCGGAGGCGATCTCCCGCTTCAACGACCACGTGCGCGCGGACGCGCGCGTCGAGTGCGTCGTGCTGACCGTTCGCGACGGGATCACGATGATCCGGCGACGCTCTCCGCGGTGAGTTCGGAGAGCGAGCCGAGCACGTCGTCGGCCTGCGCGAGCGCGTCGTCGTCAGGCGGGTAGCTCGGGTTCGGGATCGCGACGACGCGCATCCCGGCGGCCTTCGCCGAGCGGATGCCGCCGTGCGAGTCCTCGACCGCGGCGCAGCGCTTCGGGTCGACACCGAGCCTGCGCGTGGCCTCGAGGTAGACGTCGGGGGCGGGCTTGCCGCGGGCGACCTCCTCGGAGGAGACGGTCGCGGCGAAGTACGGGACGAGGCCGGCCTGCTCGAGCGCGACGTCGATGAGCTCGCGGTTCGACGACGACGCGAGCCCGAGCGGGAACTCCGCCGCGACGCGACGCACAGCGTCGACCGCGCCGGGGATCAGCGGCAGGTGTTCCTTGTACGCGGAGAGCATCCGCCGCACGACCTCCGCGTTGATCTCCTCCGGCTCGTCGGCAACCCCGGCATCGTCGTGGAGGTAGCGCGACCATTCGGTCGAGCTCATGCCCATCATGGTGCGCTGCACCTCGGCGTCGTACCGTCCTCCGCGCTCCCGCACGTACTGCTCGCGCACGACGTCCCACACTTCCTCCGACTGGAGGAGCACGCCGTCCATGTCGAAGACGACCGCCTCGATCACAGCGAGTGGTAGCTGCGATCCCGGTACATCAACGTGCTGCGCGACGGGCCGTGCTCGACGTTGACGACGTCGGCGATGAAGAAGGTGTGGTCGCCGGCGTCGTGCTCGGCGCGCGTGCGCGCCTCGATCCAGCCGAGCGCGCCTTCGATCAGCGGTGCGATCGTGCCTTCGCGGGTGGCCACGCCTTCCCAGTGCGCGATCGGCGGCCTGCCGGCGGCGAAGCGGCGTGCGAGCTCCTCCTGCTCGGAGCCGAGCAGGCTGACAGCGAACGCGCCCGCGCGGCGGACGAGCTCGTAGCTCGACGCTTCCTTGCCGATCGAGACGCCGATGAGCGGCGGCTCGAGCGAGAGCGAGACGAGGGAGGAGATCGTCACGCCCATCCGGTTGCCGTCATGGTCGACCGTGAGCACGGCGACGTTGTGCGGCACGAACCGCATCAGACCGCGCAGATCCTCGCCTTCATCCACGGCTCAATCCTAGGGCGCGCGCTACGGGTGGTTGATCCAGCGGGCGACGCCGCCGTGCGTGATGGACTACAGTCGCGCCGGTGAGCGTGACCAGCATGCTGTTTCGCCTCGCGCGCCTCAGTGCGGATGCGCGGGCAGTCCGCCGCGGCCCTTCGGCCGTCGGGAAGCGCCTCGTTCGCAAGAGCATCGGCCGGGCGTG